>NZ_JBFAID010000002.1:0-273117 GCF_040654475.1 Micromonospora sp. NPDC050686 | reverse complement strand
GGGCCTGCGAGCCCCGCAGTCGCGAACGGGAGCCGACACAGTGAAGCGCGAGGAGTGAGCCGGGCCTGCGAGCCCCGCAGTCGCGAACGGGAGCCGACACAGTGAAGCGCGAGGAGTGAGCCGGGCCTGCGAGCCCCGCAGTCGCGAACGGGAGCCGGCACAGTGACCCACCCGGCCCCGCGTCCGGGGGCCCGGCGTCCGCTCGGGGTGATCACCCGGGGGACGACGAACCCCAACCGGCTCCGGCGGGTCGACAACTGGATCGTCGAGACCTGCGGCGACGCGCTGCGCGCCGCCGCCGACCCGCTGGTGGTCGACCTGGGCTACGGCGCCACCCCGGTCACCCCGGTCGAGCTGCGTGCCCGGCTGGCCGCGCGGGTACGCCCCGACGTGCGGGTGGTCGGGCTGGAGATCGATCCGGTACGCGTGGCCGCCGCCGAGCCGGCCGCCGACCCGCCGTGGCTCACCTTCGCCCGGGGCGGGTTCGAGCTGGCCGGGCTCCGTCCCGCCCTGGTCCGCGCGTTCAACGTGCTGCGCCAGTACGACGAGAGCGAGGTCGCGGGGGCCTGGCGCACGGTGACGGAGCGGCTCGCCCCGGGCGGGCTGCTGGTCGAGGGCACCTGCGACGAGCTGGGGCGGCTGGGCGGCTGGGTGCTGCTGGACGCGGGCGGCCCCCGTACGCTCACCCTGGCCGCGAGGCCGACCACCCTGTCCAGCCCGGCCCAGCTCGCCGAGCGGCTGCCCAAGGCGCTGATCCACCGCAACGTCCCCGGCGAGCGGATCCACGACCTGATCCGCGCCTTGGAGGACGCCTGGCAGGCGGCAGCCGGCTACGCCCCGTTCGGTCCCCGCGAGCGCTGGACCCGCACGGTCACCGCGGTCCGCCAATCCGGCTGGCCCGTCCTGGGCCGCCCCCGCCACTGGCGCCAGGGCACCCTGACCCTCCCCTGGCCCACCATCGCCCCCACCCACCCCTGACTCCCCCCTCGACTCTGTTGATCAAGGAGTTTGCGTCAACCGGCCGGCCGAATCCTGACGCAAACCCCTTGGTCAACGGGCGGTAGCGCGGGAACCGGGCGGGGGTGGGGGTGGGGATCAGAGGGTGCAGTTGATCAGGACGGGTTCGGGGTGCAGGGGGATGCCGAAGCGGGAGTGGACGCCGTCGCGGATCTCCCGGGCGAGCCCCACCAGGGCGGCGGTGCTGGTGCCGCCGGCGCGGTTGGTCAGGGCGAGGGTGTGCTTGCTGGAGATGGCGGTGCCCTCGGGACCCGGGTGCCCCTTGGCGAAACCGGCCTTGTCGATCAGCCAGGCGGCGCTGACCTTGACCATGTCGCCCGGGCACGGCCAGGAGGGTGGTTCGCCGAGGTCGGCGGCCCGCTCGCGGAGCAGCTCGTACGCCTCCCGGTCGAGCACCGGGTTGGTGAAGAACGACCCAACCGACCAGGTGTCCGGGTCGTCCGCGTCCAGCACCATGCCCTTGCCGGCGCGCAGCCGCAGCACCGTGGACCGGGCGTCCGCCAGCGGCACCCGGCCGCCGACCTCGACGCCGAGCGACCGGGCCAGCTCGGCGTAGCGGACCGGGCCGGACAGCGGCGAGCGGGCCAGCCGGAAGTCGACCGAGAGCACCACCCAGCGGTCGCTGTACTTGAAGATGCTGGACCGGTACGCGAAGCCGCAGTCCGCCGCGTCGACCTGGCCGACGCTGCCGTCGGTGCGGTCGTACACCTGGACGCCGGTGATCGTCTCGGCCACCTCCTGGCCGTACGCGCCGACGTTCTGGATCGGGGTGGCGCCCGCCGAGCCGGGGATGCCGGAGAGGCACTCCACGCCGGACCAGCCGTTGGCGACGGTGGCGGCGACGAAGTCGTCCCACGGCTCGCCGGCCTCGACCCGTACGGTCACCGTGTCGGCGTCCTCGGTGAGCACCCGCAGCCCGCGCGAGCGGACCAGCACCACGGTGCCGGGGAAGCCCTGATCCCCGATCACCACGTTGCTGCCGCCCGCGAGGACGAGGACAGGCTCGCCCTGTAGCTGCGCCTGCTGCACCTTTTGTACGATTTCCTCGGCACTGACGGCGGTCACCAGCCGGCCCGCGGGGCCACCGAGGCGCAGGGTGGTGTAACCGGCCAGCAGGTCGGCGGCCGGCTGGGCGTCGGTTGACGGATGGGCGTAGACGTCTGACACGCCTTTCACCCTAGGCTGAGGGGTAGCCGCGGCAACCGTCTGGTGGCTCGGTCACCCCCGGGGAGGATTGCATGAGCAGACTGCACGGCACCAAGGACTTCTGGATCGGCGCACTCCGGTCGGAGGGCCCCGCCTTCGCCGCCGCCGTCGCCGAGGCGCCGCCCGAGACACCCGTGCTCTCCTGCCCCGGCTGGACCGTGACCGATCTCGCCCACCATCTCACCCGGGCCTACGTCTGGGCCCGTACGGCGGTCACCGCCGGATCCGCCACCCGGCCCGAGCGGCATGACCCGGAGCCGCCGGCCGGGCTGACCCCGGCGCAGTGGTACCAGCGGGAGTTCGACCAGCTCATCAGGATCTTCGAGGGGATCGACCCGGAGGCCCCGGCGTGGAACTTCGCGCCGCAGCCGAAGAAGGCGGCGTTCTGGCCGCGCCGGATGGCGCACGAGACCGCCGTGCACCGCTGGGACGCCCAGCTCGCCATCGCGGCCGGCGAGCCGATCGAGGCCAAGCTCGCGGCGGACGGGGTGAGCGAGGTGCTGGACACCTGGCTGCCGGCCGGCCGGCGGGTCACGCCCGGCCAGTGGCACGGGGTGGTGCAGCTGATCGCCACGGACGCCGCCCAGCACTGGTACCTGCGGCTGCGGGGCGAGGGCATTGCCCTGCTGGACACCGCCACCATCCTCGATCACGACGACCATCACGCCCGCGCCCAGGTCACCGGCACGGCGAGCGACCTGCTGCTCGCCCTGATGGGACGGGTCAGCTTCGACAACCTGGTGGTCGCCGGCGACCGGGGACTGCTGGACGGCCTCCGGGTCGGCGCCTGACCCGGCCCGCCACCCCGCCGCCATCGAGGGCGGCCCTCCCCGGCGGAGGGCGGCCCTCGCGCTTTTGGTAACGGTCTGAGAGCGCTCTCTTGACAGGAGTCGGGGCAGCGGCCACCCTTTCGTGAGAGCGCTCTCTCAGTTCGTGGACCCACTCCACCACCCGTCGACCTAGAGGGGTCAGATAAGAGATGGCTACCTTTTCGCGCCGTCGCCTCGCGGCGGTCGCTCTCGTCGCCGCCGGCACCCTGCTCGCCACCGCCGCCTGCGGCGGGGGTGACGATCCCGCCGAGGGCGGACCGGTCACCCTGACCGTGGACGTGTTCGGCCAGTTCGGCTACGACGAGCTCTACAAGGAGTACATGGCCGCCCACCCCGACGTGAAGATCGTCGAGCGGGGCACCGGCAGCAACCTCGACGAGTACTCGCCGAAGCTCACCCAGTGGCTGGCCGCGGGCAAGGGCGCCGGCGACGTCGTCGCCATCGAGGAGGGCCTGCTCGTCGAGTACAAGGCCAACCCGCAGAACTTCGTCAACCTGCTCGACCACGGCGCCGCCGACCTCAAGGGCAACTTCCTGGAGTGGAAGTGGAACCAGGGCCTGACCGCCGACGGCAAGCAGCTCATCGGGCTCGGCACCGACGTCGGCGGCATGGCGATGTGCTATCGCAAGGACCTGTTCGCCAAGGCCGGCCTGCCCACCGAGCGGGACGAGGTCGGCAAGCTCTGGCCGACCTGGCAGGACTACATCAAGGTCGGTGAGCAGTTCAAGGCGAAGAACACCGGGGCGTCGTTCCTGGACGGGGCGACGAACACCTTCAACACCGTGCTGCTCCAGACCGCCGGCAACACCACCGGCTACAGCTACTACGACACCGCCGACAAGCTGGTCGTGGACAGCAACCCGGCGGTCCGGCAGGCGTACGACACCACAATGGACATCATCGACTCCGGCCTCTCCGGCAAGTACGGCTCCTGGTCGGAGGAGTGGGTCTCCGCGTTCAAGCAGTCGAAGTTCGCCACCATCGCCTGCCCGGCCTGGCTGACCGGCGTCATCGAGGGCAACGCCGGCCCGGGCGCCAAGGGCAAGTGGGACGTCGCCGACGTCCCCGGCGACGGCGGCAACTGGGGCGGCTCCTTCCTGGCCGTGCCCAAGCAGAGCAAGCACCGGGCCGAGGCGATCGAGCTGGCCAAGTTCCTGACCAGCGCCAAGGGCCAGATCGGCGCGTTCAAGGCCAAGGGCCCGCTGCCCTCCTCGCCGCAGGCGCTCGAGGACCCGGCGATCGTCGACTCGACCAACGCGTACTTCTCCGACGCTCCGGTCGGCAAGATCTTCGCCGAGGGCGCCAAGAGCCTGAAGCCGGTCTACATGGGGCCGAAGAACCAGGCCGTCCGGACCGAGGTGGAGAACGCCGTGCGCACCGTCGAGCTGGGGCAGCGCAGCCCCGAGCAGGGCTGGAACGACGCGGTCGGAAACGCGAAGAAGGCCGCCGCCAAGTAGCCCGATGCCATCCGTGCGGGCGGTCCCGGACACTCCGGTGCCGCCCGCACGGCGGAAAGGAGTCCCGGGCCATGGCCGTCCAGCTCGATGCCCGCCCGCCGGTCGCACCGACGCCCGGCACCGCCCGCCCCCGCCGGGGGCACCGGCTCAGCCGGTTCGACACGAAGTACTCGCCCTACCTGTACGTCGCGCCGTTCTTCCTGCTCTTCGGCGTCTTCGGGCTCTACCCCCTGATCTACACCTTCTGGGTCTCGCTGCACGACTGGGACCTGCTCGGCACCAGCCCCGGGTTCATCGGGCTGGACAACTACACCGCGCTGATGGGCGACCCCGACTTCTGGCACGCGGTGGTCAACACCCTCGGCATCTTCGTCATCTCCACCGTCCCGCAACTGCTCCTCGCGCTCTGGCTGGCCAACCTGCTCAACCGCCGGCTGCGGGCGCGGACCGGCTGGCGGATGGCGGTGCTGGTCCCGAACGTCACCTCGACCGCCGCGGTGGCCATCGTCTTCGGGGTGCTCTTCGGCCGCGAGTTCGGCATGATCAACTGGCTGCTCGACCACGTCGGCATCGACGCGATCAACTGGAAGGCGAACCGGATCGCCTCCTGGGTGGCGATCTCCACCATGGTCGACTGGCGGTGGACCGGCTACAACGCGCTGATCTTCCTGGCCGCCATGCAGGCCATCCCGCGCGACCTGTACGAGTCCGCCTCCATCGACGGCGCGAGCCGGTCGCGGCAGTTCTGGTCGATCACCGTGCCACTGCTCAAGCCGACCATCATCTTCGCGGTCATCATCTCCACCATCGGTGGCCTTCAGCTCTTCACCGAGCCACGGATGTTCCACTCCGGCACCAATCCGATCCGGGGCGGCAGCCTGCGGGAATCACAGACGGTGACCATGTACATGTTCGAGAACGCCTTCGCCCCGAACTACAACTTCGGGTACGGCTCGGCCGTCGCCTGGTTGCTCTTCGCGCTGATCGCGGTGGTCGCCGCCGTCAACGTACTGCTGCTGCGCCGGCTCGGCGGTGGCGGCGGCCTGAAGGAGGACGCCTGATGTCCCGGATCTGGTCGGCCGGCCGACTCACCTACCTGGCCCTGGTCCTCACCGCCGTCCTGTCGATCTTCCCGATCTACTGGATGTTCGTGGTGGCCAGCCGGACCAGCGACGCGATGGGCCAGGTGCCACCACCGGTCACCCCGGGCGGCAACCTGGGCGCGAACATCGCCCAGCTCTTCGACAACACCGACGCGTACTTCCTGACCGGTCTGATCAACTCGGCGATCGTGGCGACCACGGTCACCGTGTCGGTGGTGTTCTTCTCCACCCTGGCCGGGTTCGCCTTCGCCAAGCTGCGCTTCCGGGGGCGCAACGCGCTGCTGCTGGTGATCATCGCGACCATGATGGTGCCGACCCAGCTCGGCATCATCCCGCTGTACCTGCTGATGACCAAGCTGAACTGGAACGACCGGCTCCCGGCGGTGATCGTGCCGGCCCTGGTCACCGGCTTCGGTGTGTTCCTCATGCGCCAGTACGCCGGCCAGGCGGTGAGCACCGAACTCATCGAGGCCGCCCGGATGGACGGTTGCAACAGCGCCCGGATCTACTGGAACGTGGTGCTGCCCGCGCTGCGTCCCGCCGCCGCGGTGCTCGGCCTGCTCACCTTCATGACCACCTGGAACGACTTCCTCTGGCCGTACGCGGTGCTCAACGACCCGGAGAACCCGACCGTGCAGCTGTCGCTGCGGGCCCTGTCGGACGGCTACTACCAGGACATGTCGCAGGTGTTCACCGGGACGGCGATCGCCACCCTGCCCCTGCTGCTGGTGTTCATCGTGTTCGGCCGCCAGATCATCGGGGGCATCATGGAAGGTGCGGTGAAAGCATGAGCGCGAGGAGCGAGCTGCGGTTTCCGGAGGGCTTCGTCTGGGGGGCGGCGACCGCGGCGTACCAGATCGAGGGCGCGGCCACCGAGGACGGCCGCGGCCCGTCGATCTGGGACACCTTCAGCCGTACGCCGGGACGGGTGTTCCAGGGGCACACCGGCGACGTCGCCTGCGACCACTACCACCGGTACGCCGACGACGTGGCGCTGATGGCCGACCTGGGGCTGCGGGCGTACCGGTTCTCGGTGGCCTGGCCGCGGATCCGGCCCGACGGCACCGGCCCGGTCAACCCGCGCGGGCTGGACTTCTACGACCGGCTCACCGACGCGCTGCTGCAGCGGGGCATCGACCCGATCGTCACGCTCTACCACTGGGACCTGCCGCAGAGCCTCCAGGACACCGGGGGCTGGACCAGCCGGGACACCGCCGCGCACCTCGCCGACTACGCGGTCGCCGTGCACTCCCGGCTCGGCGACCGGATCCGCACCTGGACCACGCTCAACGAGCCGTGGTGCTCGGCCTACCTGGGATACGGCAACGGGCTGCACGCCCCCGGCGAGCGGGACCCGGGGGCGGCCTTCCGGGCCGTACACCATCTGTTGTTGGGGCACGGCCTGGCCGCCCGGGCGCTGCGCGCGGCCGGCGCGGAGGTCGTCGGGATCACCCTGAACCCGGCGGACGTCCGGCCCGCGGACCCGCACAGCGCGGCGGACGCCGCCGCGGTACGCCTGGTCGACGGCCTGCACAACCGGATCTTCCTGGACCCGCTGACCGGCGCCGGGTACCCGGCGGACGTGCTGGAACACGTCTCCCGGATGGTCGAGCCGGACTTCATCCGGGACGGCGACGAGAAGACCATCGCGGCGCCGATCGACCTGCTCGGGGTCAACTTCTACGCGCCGACCTACGTCGCCGGTCGGGCCGGCGCGGCGGGCGGCAGCGCGTGGCCGGGCACCGAGGGATCGGTGGAGTTCCTGCCGCCGGTGGGCCCGCTGACCGACATGGGCTGGATGATCGAGCCGGCGTCGCTGACCCGGCTGCTGGAACGGATCGCCACCGACTACCCGGGGTTGCCGTTGATCATCACCGAGAACGGCGCGGCGTTCCCCGACAAGGCGGGCGAGGAGGGCCCGGACGGCACCGGCTGGGTGGCCGACAGCGACCGGGTGGCGTACCTCGACGGGCATCTGCGGGCGGCGCACGCGGCCATCGCCCGAGGGGTGGACCTGCGCGGTTATCTCGTATGGTCGTTCCTGGACAACTTCGAATGGGCCGAGGGTTACCGCAAGCGGTTCGGGATCGTCCACGTCGACTACCTGACCCAGCGGCGCACACCGAAGGAGAGCGCCCGCTGGTACCAGGAGGTGATCGCCCGGAACGGGCTGTGACGAGGTGGTGGTAACGGGGATGACGACCGCACAGCGACCGACCCTGGAGGCGGTGGCCCGGCTGGCCGGGGTGTCCCGGGCCACCGTGTCCCGGGTGGTGAACGGCTCGACCACGGTCGCCGTGCCGATCCGCGAGGCGGTGCACCGGGCGGTCGCCGAGTTGGGGTACGTGCCCAACCTCGCCGCCCGCAGCCTGGTCACCCAGCGGACCGACTCGGTGGCCCTGGTCATGCCCGAGGAGGCCACCCGGGTCTTCTCCGACGACCAGGTGTTCCCGGGGATCATCCGCGGGGTGAGCCAGGAGCTGGAGGCGGCCGACAAGCAGCTGGTGCTGATGCTGGCCGGGTCGGCGGCCGGGCACGAACGGGTCGAGCGGTACACCACCGGCCGGCACGTCGACGGGGTGCTCTTCGCCTCGCTGCACGGCGAGGACCCGCTGCCCGGCACGCTGTCCCGGCTCGGCATCCCGGTGGTCTGCGCCGGCCGCCCGCTGGGCGGCGCCGAGGTGCCGTACGTCGACGTGGACAACGTCGGCGGGGTGACCCGGGCGGTGCGCCACCTGATCGACGGCGGCCGGCGGCGGATCGCCACCATCGCCGGCCCGCAGGACATGGTCGCGGCCATCGAGCGGCTCACCGGCTACCGGGAGGCGGTCGCTGCGGCCGGGCTGCCGGAGCTGATCGCGTACGGCGACTTCACCCGGGAGTCGGGGGCCGCGGCGATGCACCAGCTGCTCGCCGAGCACCCCGACCTGGACGCGGTCTTCGCCGCCTCCGACCTGATGGCGCACGCCGCCCTGCGCACGCTGCACGGGGCGGGGCGGCGGGTGCCGGCGGACGTCGCGGTGGTCGGCTTCGACGACATCGAGACGGCCGCGTACACCGAACCGCCCTTGACCACCGTCCGCTGGGACATCGTGGAGCTGGGCCGGGCGATGACCCGCCAGCTGCTCCGGATGGCGGCCGGCGAGCCGATCGAGGAGACCGTCATCCTCCCCACGGAACTGGTGGTCCGCGGCTCCGCCTGAGGGGTAAGGAGGGGCCCCCGCTCAACGCATTCGGTATAGCCGGGGGCCCCTGTTAACAGCTCGCGTGATCGAGCCGCCCGGCGCTACCGTCCCCGGATGACCACATCCGGCCGGCTGGTTCCGGTGCCCGAACTCTCCGACACCGCCCAGTACGCGTACGCCGCCACGGTCGACCCGCCGGCCCGGCTGGTCTTCACCGCCGGCGCCTGCCCGCTCGACGCCGCTGGCCGTACCGTCGCCCCCGGCGACTTCGCCGGCCAGGCCCGGCAGGTGCTGGCGAACCTGGAGGTCGCGCTGGCCGCGGCCGGCGCGGGCCTCGCCGACGTCGTCAAGACCACCGTGTACGTCGCGTCGGCCCACCGGCCCGACCTGGTGACCGTCTGGCAGGTGGTACGCGACGCCTTCGGCGACCACCACCCGCCCAGCACGCTGCTCGGCGTGGCGGTGCTCGGCTACCCCGACCAGCTCGTCGAGGTGGAGGCGGTCGCCGCCGTCCGGGAGGTGGGCTGAGTGCGGATCCGGACCTGCCTGCCGGCGGACGCCGCCGAGGTGGTCGCGCTGCGCGCCCTGGTGCACCCGTACCTGGTGCGCGGGGTCGACTCGACCCGGCACATGATCGCCAATCCGCCGCCCGGGGAGGACTGGACCGCCTGGGTGGCCGAGGCCGACGGCCGGGTGGTCGGCTGGGCGTCGGCGTACCGGAACAGCCAGACCTCCGAGCCGGACTTCGGGGAGGTCTCCACCCTGCACGTACACCCGGAACACCGCGGTCGCGGCCTCGGCACCGGGCTGCTGGCCGCGGCGCTGGACCACCTGCGGACCCTCCGCGTGCGGCGGGTGCTGACCTGGTCGCAGCCGGATTCGCTGCCGTTCGCCCGCCGGCACGGCTTCACGCCCAGCCGGGAGCTGCGCTACTCGGCGCTCGACCTGCGACCGGCCCCGCCGCTGCCGCAGCCGCCGCCGGGGGTGCACCTGCGGTCGGCCGACGAGGTGGACCCGCGCCTGGTCTACCAGGTGGACGCCGCGGCGTCGCTGGACGAGCCGGGCGACGTCCCGACCGACGCCATGGGCTACGACATCTGGCGGTACGAGGTCTGGGACAACCCGGGGCTGGACCGGCACGCCAGCACGCTGCTGGAGGTCGACGGCACGCCGGCCGTGGTCAGCCTGGTCAAGCGGGACGGTGAGCGGATGTGGTCGGCGTTCACCGGCACCATCCCGGCGTACCGGGGGCGCGGCCTGGCCGGGCTGGCCAAGCGGGCCGCCCTGCACCGGGCCGCCGCCGGCGGGGTCACCGTGGCGTACACCTCGAACGACGAGGCGAATCGGCCGATGCTGGCGGTCAACGCCCGGCTCGGCTACCGGCCGGTGGCGTCCCAGTGGAGCTGCCTGCGCGAGCTGACCTGACTGTGCGGCGGGCCGGGCCGGGCTGCCGCCGGGCCTTCGGGCCGGCCACCGCCGCTGACACCACTGCCGCCGAGCAGCGACGAGTTGGCCGCGTTCACCACCACGTCGACCGGCTGGGCGGTGATGTCCCCCTCGACCAGGGTGATCTCCATGTCAGCGCTCCTCGGTGTGTTGGCCCAACGAGCGACGGGTCAGCAGGGTGGCGCCCGCGACGGCGGCCGGCATGATCAGCACCGCGCCGAGCGGGATCAGGAAGCAGACGAAAACCGCCACGCCGAAGCCGAGCGCGGTCGGGCGGTCCGCCTTGAGGGCCGCCCGCCGGTCGGGCAGCCGCAGCCCACGGCGGGAGAAGGGCGAGCCGACCAGTTCCAGGGCGAGCAGCCAGCCACCCACCGCGCCGCCGACCACCGGCACCACGGTCTGGCCGATCACCGGGATGAACCCGGCGGCGAAGAGCGGGACGCCGACCAGCACGGAGAGGCCGATCAGCCGCAGCGAGTCGGCCACGCTGCGGCGCAGCGACGGCCAAAAGGGCACCTCGACCGCACCGGGGGTGCCACCGAGGCGCTCCTCCACCCGCTCGGAGATCTTCTCGTAGAACGGGTCCCCGAGGGCCAGCGTGACCGCGGTGAAGGTGAGTACCCCGAGCAGCCCGCCGACGCCGAGGAAGGCCAGCCCGGCCACCACCCGGACCGCGCCACGCAGGGTGGTCGACCAGTCGTCGGCGAACGGGGTGGCCCAGGCCGCCAGATCGTCCACGAAGTACACCAGGGCGCCAAGCGCGCCCAGGAACAGCGCGCCGGAGATCAACGCCGGGACGACGCCGAGCAGCATCAGGCCGGGGCTGCGGACGTACAGGGCCAGGCCGCGCAGCAGCAGGCCGGCGCCGGCGAGGAAGCGGCCGGCGGCGCCGGCCACCGGCGCGACGGAGCGGGGTGCGTTCACGACCGCCGAGCCTAACGGTCCCGGGCACGTCTACCCGGGAGGTGTTGACCGGGGGCCCTTCCTCTACCGGAGGCGTCAACCGGGGGCCCCTCCTTGCACAATGGGCGGGTGCGGGCGTCTCGACTGATCTCCCTGCTGCTGCTGTTGCAGTCGCGCGCGACCATGACCGCGGCCGAACTGGCCCACGAGCTGGAGGTCTCCGAGCGGACCGTCTACCGGGACGTGCTGGCGCTCTCCGCCGCCGGCATCCCGGTGTACGCCGACCGGGGCCGCGCCGGCGGCTACCGGCTGCTCGGCGGCTACCGGACCCGGCTGACCGGGCTGACCCGGGACGAGGCGGAGGCGCTCTTCCTGACCGGGTTGCCCGGCCCCGCCGGGGAGATGGGGCTGGCCGACGCGGTGGCCGCCGCCGAGCTGAAGGTGCTCGCCGCGCTGCCGCCCGGGTTGCGGGACGCCCCGGCCCGGACCGGGCAACGGTTCCACCTGGACGTGCCGGGCTGGTTCCGGGAGTCGACCCCGCCGCCGTGGCTGGCCGAGCTGGCCCGGGCGGTCTGGCGGGACCGGGTGGTGGACCTGCGCTACCGGCGCGGGGAGCGCGAGGTGGTCCGCCGGGTCGAGCCGTACGGGCTGGTGCTCAAGAACGGGACCTGGTACCTGGTGGGCCGGGTCGGCGGGGCGACCCGGACCTACCGGGTGGACCGGGTGGTAGGGGTCGAGGCGGGCGAGGAGACCTTCGACCGGGACGAGCAGTTCGACCTGGCCGGGCACTGGCGGGAGCAGGCCGAGGCGTTCCTCCGGCAACTGCAGCCCGAGCGGGTCACCGTCCGGTTGAGCCAGGCGGGGCTGCGCGCGCTGCGGGGCGTGGCCGGGTCCCCGCTCGCGTACGAGGAGGCGGTGGCCGCCGCCAGCGAGCCCGACGGGCAGGGGTGGGTGGTGACCCGGCTGCCCGTCGAATCCGTGCCGGTGGCGTACGGCATGCTGCTCGGCCTCGGCCCCGAGGCGGAGGTGCTGGACCCACCCGAGCTGCGGAAACTCCTCACCGAGGCGGCCCTCCGCTCGGCCGCGCTCTACACCGCCGGGGAGCAAGGCGGGGCCCCCGCTTAACGCTTTCTGTTGTAGCGGGGCCCCCGCTTGACACCTGCCGTGCGGAGAAGGCCGGATCAGCGGTACTCGGCTACGTCGGCCTTCCGGCCGCCCTCGATCACCTCCACGATGTACCGGAAGCCCTGCGGCCGGCTGCCGTCGAGGTCGGTGAAGCCGTACACCTGGGCCAGCTCGCCGCTGTCCAACGACCTGCCGTTCCACCGAGCCCGGTCCGGGTCGGCGGCCAGCGCGGCCACCGCCCGTCCCACGTACGCCGGGGTCTCGGAGACCTCGAAGCCCGGCTGCTTCTTGACGGCGTCGCGCCAGTTCTCCTCGGTGACGCCGAAGAGCTCCAGCATCGTCTCCGACCGCAGCCATCCCGGGGTCAGGGCCACCGCCGTGCAGTCGTGCGGCTTCAGCTCCTCGGCCTGCACGAAGCCGAGCCGGTTCACGCAGGTCTTGGCCAGGTCGTAGAAGGCGGACAGCCGATAGTGGGTGTCGTTGTACGCCTTCGTCCCGTCGCCGATCTCCACCACCAGCCCGCCCGGGTTACGGATCAGCAGGGGCAGCGCGAAATGGCTGGTGATCAGATGGGTGTGCACGGCCAGTTCCAGGATCCGGAAGCCGCGGTCCAGCGGCTGCTTCCAGACCGGCTCGTGCCAGGTGACCAGGTGGTCGCTGCCCCAGATGTCGTTGACCAGCACGTCGAGCCGGCCCTGCTCGGCGTCGATCCGGGCCACCAGGTCGCGGACCTGCTCGGGGATCAGGTGGTCGACGGCGACCGCGATGCCGGTGCCGCCGGCCGCGGTGACCAGCTCCGCGGTCTCCTCGATGGTCTCCGGCCGGTCCAGCTCCGAGCGGTTGGCCCGGGTGCTGCGGCCGGTGGCGTAGACCGTCGCGCCGGCCGCGCCGAGTTGGACGGCGATCTGCCGGCCGGCGCCCCGGGTCGCCCCGGCCACCAGTGCGATTTTCCCTGTCAGCGGTTTCGTCGTCATGTGACCGAGCCTGACAACGAAGGCTGACAACCTGTGTCAGGTTTTCCGGTCGGATTCGCCGGCCCTGTCAGTCGGTGAGGCGGAGGCGGACCCGGCGGTTGGCCCGACCCTTGCTCTCCACCTTGACCACCTGCACCTTGCCGATCTGCGCGGTGGAGGCGACGTGGGTGCCGCCGTCGGCCTGCACGTCCAGCCCGACGATGTCGACGATCCGGACCTCCTGCTCGTCCGCCGGGATCAGATTCGACTGGGTCCGGATGATGTCCGGCAGGGCGAGCGCCTCGTCCCGGGGCAACACTCGCACCGCGACCGACAGGTCGGCGGCCACCTCGGTGTTGACCAACTCCTCGATCCGGGCCTTGAAGTCCGGCGGCACCTCGGGCAGGTTGAAGTCCATCCGGGCCTCGCCGGGCTCCATGTTGCCGCCGGTGACCAGCGCGCCGAAGTCCCGGAACACCACCCCGCAGAGCACGTGCAGCCCGGAGTGGGTCCGCATCAGCAGGCTGCGCCGCTGGTCCTCGACCGCGCCGGTGACGGCGGTGCCGGCGGGCGGCAGCGGATCACCCTCGGCCGGGATCAGGTAGAGGTCGTCGCCCTTGCGGGTGCCGACGATCCGGGTCTGTACGCCCTGCCAGAGCAGCACGCCGTGGTCCGGCGGCTGCCCGCCGCCGCCCGGGTAGAACGCCGACCGGTCCAGCACGATGCCCTGCTCCGGGTCGGCCGCCAGCACGGTGCACTCCCACTCGCGCAGCGTGGGGTCGGCGAGGTCGAGGCGGTGCGTACGTCCGTGGTGTGTGACGCCCATGACAGCGCACGTTACCCGTTGAGGAAGCCGGCGACCCGCCCCCGCAGGTCGGCGCGTTCGGACCAGAGCACCCCGGGACGGTCGTACACGTGCAGGGTGGCGTTGGGCAGCGCGGCGGCCAGTTCCTCGGCGACGCCCACCGGGTGCAGCTCGTCGCCGGCGCAGCCGATCACCAGGGCCGGCGCGGTGACCGCGGCCAGCTGCCCGGGCTCGGTCAGCGGCACCTGGTCGGGCAGCCCGGCGAGGCCGGGGGCGAGCCCGTCGCGGAGCAGCTGGTCGAGCCGCTGGCGCAGGTACGCCCAGCCGGCCGGGGTGTTACGCACCGCGGGCGGCAGCTCGACGGCGACCACGTCGGCGAGCGCGGCCGCGTCCCCGCCGGCCACCGCGTCCAGCAGGTCGGTGATCCGCCGGCGGGCCACCTCAGCACGCCGGGTGGCGAGCGCCGCCGGCAGGAAGAAGACCAGTTTGTCGAAGCGGTCCGGGCTCTCCGACAGCAGCCGGCAGAGCGCCCCGGCACCGAGGCTGGCGCCGAAGGCCCGGGTGGCGCCACCGAGGTCGGCCACGGCCCGCAGGTCGCGGGCGAGGTCCAGGTAGCTCCACCGCCCCGGTGGCGAGTCGGAGCGGCCGTGCCCGCGGAACTGGAAGAAGACCTTCCGGCCGGTCACCCCGCTGCCGAACGGACGGGTGGTGGCGATGCCGTTGCCCAGCCCGTGCGCGAACACGGTCACCGGGTCACCGCTGCCGGTGACGAGCCGCTCCAGCCGTACGCCGTGCGGGGTGGCGATCAGCTCGGTCTCCGGCTCGGGCAGCGCCGGCCGCCCGGTGCGCGGGCCTCCCGGCCCGGGGCCCCAGGTGCGGGGCCCGCCGTCCGGTGGCGGCGGCCAGCGGAAACCCCTCACCAGAACCCTTTGCCGTCGTGCAGGTCGCGCAGCCCGACCCGGACGTCCAGCAGGTAGATCAGGCCGGCCGCGATGCCGACCAGGCCGAAGAGGCTGATCGGGCCGAAGCCGAGCAGGGTGAGCACCATGCACACCGCGAGGATGGCGATCCAGCCGCCCTTGGGGAGGGTGCCGATCGCCGGGAAGGCGTCGGCCCGCTGGGTGATGGCGTGCACCAGCGCGACGCCCTGGATGATCAGCGCGAGGACGAGCAGGACCAGTTCGATCACGTAGCGGACGTCGAAAACGAAGATCGGCGCGGCGTAGGCCATGCCGGCAATGGTATGCCGACGCCCCCGGCTCCGTCCGACAGGACGCAACCGGGGGCGTGGGCGGGTGGATCGTTACTCGGCGGCCGGGCGGGTCCGCTTGGTGGCCTTCGGCAGCTTCGCCGAGGGGGTGGCCTTGGCGGCGGTCGCCTTCGGGACCCGCGGCGCCCGCGGCCGGACGGCCTTCGGCTTGGCCTCGACGACCTCGGCCACCTCGGCCGGGCTCGGGACCTCGGTGGGCGCGGTCGCGGCGACGGCCGGGGCCTCGGTCGCCTCGATGTCGGCGTTCACCGTCTCGGCGGCCTCCAGCACGCCGGCACCGACCACCCGCTCGCCGCGGGCGACCAGCTCGGCGTACGCGGCCAGCGCCCGGCCCTGCGCGGCCTGCGCGCCGGCGAACACGACGGCGGCGTTGCGGGTGGCGGCCTCGCGCAGCCGGTCCAGGTCGGCGGCCTCGCGGAGCCGGTTGAGGTCGGCGGCCTCGCGCAGCCGCTGCAGCTCGGCCGGGGTGGCCTTGTCACGCAGGCCGGTCGCGGTCTCGTTGGCGGTGCGCAGCGTCTCGGTGGCCTTCTGCCGCAGCTCGACACCGGTCACCACGGCCCGGCCACCGAACTCGGTGAACACGGCCGGGAGCTTGCGCAGCTGCTCCAGGGCCAGGTCACCGGCGCCGGCAGCGGCGTAGAGCGGGGCCGGAACGCGGTTGGTCTTCGGCTGGGTGGTCATGGTTACTTCTCCTCCTCGGCCGCCGGTGCGGCCTCCGGGGCCGCCGTCGGGGCGGCCTTCCTGGCGGGGTTGCTGGTGGTGGGGGCGGGCGCCTGGCCCGCCTCGGTCACGGCCACCGACTCGAGTACGGCCTCGGTGGGCGCGCCCTCAGGCGTGGCGGGACCGGTGGCGGCCGGCGTGACGGTGGCCGCGGCGCCGGTGGGCTGCGCCGGCTCGCTCGGCGGCGGCGCAGCCGTGGCGGTCTCGGCCTGCTCAGCCGCCGAGGTCGCCTCGGCCAGCCGGGCGTTCTCCCGGCGGAAGGTTTCGTAGATCTGGGTGAGTGACTGCTTCTGCGCCATGGTGAGGTCGGGGTCCACGGCGATCGCCGCGAGGACGCCCTTGGCCTCCTTGTCGTCCAGCAGCCCGGCCCGCAGGTACATGGCCGGGGTGGAGACCCGCAGCGCGCTGGCCAGTTGCTGGAGCACCTCGGCGCTCGGCTTGCGCAGCCCGCGTTCGATCTGGCTCAGGTACGGATTGCTGACGCCCGCCTGGTCGGCGAGCTGGCGGAGCGAGATCTTCGCGTTGCGGCGCAGATCGCGAATGAACCCGCCGACGTCGGGAAGGTCCTTACCGGTGGCCATGACTCCACGCTAACTCCCAGCGCTAGCAACTGCAAGCAGAATGCTAGCGGGAGTTAGCAACGTCTCAGCAAGCCCGTTGCGCACCCGGTGTCCGGTACGTACCGTCCTGCCATGGCCAAGATCGAAGTCAACGGCGCCCGGCTCGCGTACGACGAGGCCGGCAGCGGCAGTCCGGTAGTGCTGGTGCACGCCGGCATCGCCGACCGGCGAATGTGGCGGGCGCAGGTGCCCGCGCTCGCCGAGCGGCACCGGGTGATCGTGCCCGAGCTGCGCGGCTACGGGGAGTCCGAGCTGCCGCCCAGCCCGTTCGCGCACCACGACGACCTGGTCGGGCTGCTCGACGCGCTGGGGATCGAGCGCGCCGCCCTGGTCGGCTGCTCGCTCGGCGGCCGGGTGGCGGTGGACACCGCGCTGGCGTACCCGGACCGGATCTCCGCGCTGGCGCTGTTCGGCGCGCCGGTCTCCGGCAACGAGTGGTCCGAGGAGACCGAACGGCTCTGGGACGAGTTGGTCGGCGAGGTGGACCCGGAGGACTTCGCGGCGAGCGCGACCGGTGAGGTGCGGTTCTGGGTGGTCGGCCCCACCCGCCAGCCGGCGGACGTCGACCCGGAGCTGATCCGGTTCGCCGAGGAGATGGACCAGCGGGCGCTCGCCGCCGAACAGGCGCTCAGCGCGATCGACGTGGACGAACTCGACCCGCCGGCCATCGAACGGCTCGGTGAGCTGCGGATGCCGGTGCTGGTCGGGACCGGCGCGGACGACCTCGCGGACATCCGCCGGCTGGCCGACCGGATCGCCGCCGAGGCCCCGCAGGGCGTACGGATGCCGGACGTCCCGGACGCCGCCCACCTGCTCCCCCTGGAACGCCCCGCCCCCGTCAACGCCGCCCTGCTCGCCTTCCTGCCGTGAAAGGAGGGGGCCCCGCTTGACGCATTCTGCACAGGCGGGGCCCCCGGTTGACACCCGCCAACCCGGCAGCAACGCGGGCGGGCGCGGTCACCAGACCGGGCGGACCGCTCCCACCGGGACGCCGCCGCCCAGCAGCGGCACCTCGGCGTACTCGGTCAGCACCGGGGCGTCGACGCCGAGCCGGCGCAGCGCGGAGACCAGCACCGGCATCCGGGCCCGCCCGGCCCCGTCGTCGATCTTCAGGGCGACCGCGCCGACGCCGGGCACGGCCGTCGCGATGACGCCCTCGGCACCCACCTTGGCCAGCAGGCCGGGCACCCCGCGCATCAGCCGGGTGTCCTCGGCCTGGGTGCCACCCACCAGTTCGGGGTACGCCCGCATCGCGTCGGCCACGGTCCGCTCGGCGGTGCCGGGTTCGGCGGAGACCAGCCGCAGGTACGCCCGGGCCAGCCCGGTCAGCGAGACGGCGAGCACCGGCGCGCCGCAGCCGTCCACCCCGACCGCCGCCGCGCGCTCGCCGGTGAACTCCTCGATCGCGGCGGTCAGCCGCTGCTGCAACGGGTGCTCGGGCCGCCAGTACCCGTCCAGCGGCCAACCGGCCGCCAGGCAGGTCAGCAGCATTCCGGTGTGCTTGCCGGAGCAGTTCATCTGGATCCGGGCCGGCCCGCCTCCGGCGCGCAGCACCGCCTCCCGGGCCAGCTCGCCGACCGGCAGGTCCGGCGGGCAGTGCAGGGCCGACTCGTCCAGCCCGGCGCCGCGCAGCAGGCCGGCGACCCGCTCCAGGTGGAACTGCTCACCGGCGTGGCTCGCCGACACCAGCGCGAGGTCCGCCGCCCCGGTCAGCGGCAGGCCGGCGCGGAGCATCCCGACCGCCTGCATCGGCTTGTTCGACGAGCGCGGGAAGACCGGCGACGTCACGTCACCCGCCACGGCCACCGGCGCGCCGCCGGCGTCCAGCGCCACCACCGAGCCGCGGTGGAAACCCTCCACGAACCCGGACCGGACCACCTCGGTGAGCGGCACACCGCCCTCGTACGTCTTTCCCACGAAGTGGACGGTACCGAGGGCCCGACGGGGCCGATCACCCGGGTGACCAGCGACGGGGGCCGCAGGCGGCAAGGGGCTCGGGCGGGTGCGCGGCTTACAGGCCGAGCAGCGTACGGGCCTCGCCGGTGGTCAGCGGCGGACGCTGGGCGAGCTGGGCGAAGCCGACCGCGCGGGCGACCAGCTGCATGTTGGACTCGACCGGCCGACCCTTGGCGTAGGTGACCGTGTCCTCCATGCCGACCCGCAGGTGGCCGCCGGCCGACAGCGAGGCCAGCAGCACCGGGATGGTGCTCCGGCCGATCCCGGTGGCCGAGAAGGTGGTGCCCTCGGGCAGGTCGCGCAGCAGCTGCTGGGCGGCGACCAGGGTGGCGGTGGTGCCCGGCATGCCGCCCGGCACGCCCATCACGAAGTCGACGTGCACGTGCCCGCCGTGCGGCAGGCCGTACTTGCCGAGCAGGCGCTGCAGCGCGGTGAGGTGGCCGAGGTCGAAGATCTCGTACTCGGGGACGACACCCCGCTCCTGCATCCGGGTGTGCAGGTCGACGATGAACTCCCACCGGTTGAGGAAGACGTCGTCGCCGAAGTTGACCGTACCCATGGTGCAGGAGGCCATGTCCGGCCCGGCGTCGAGCACGGCGAGCCGGGCGGACTCCGGGTCGGTCACCGCGCCGCCGGAGGAGAGCTGCACGATCAGGTCGGTACCCTCCCGCAGCGCGGCCACGGTCTCCCGCAGCCGGCCCTGGTCGAGCGTCGGCTTCGCCTCGTCGTCGCGGATGTGGACGTGGATCACGGCGGCGCCCAGCGCCTCGCACTCCTTGGCGGTCAGCAGCAACTCGTCGAGGGTCACCGGCAGCGCCGGCACCTCCGCCTTGGCCGACTCCGCGCCGGTGGGGGCAACCGTGATCAACGTCCCTGTGCTCATGCCCGGCATCCTAGACGCCGCCGAACAGGAAGTCTTCCGGCGGCAGGCGCGCTATGAGGGGGCCCTTCCGCTACCGGAGGCGTCAAGAAGGGCCCTTCCTTACGCCTCCACCGCGGCGGCGGTTTCGTTGATGAGGAGGTGGGCGTCGTCGGGGACGTTGCGCTTGAGGACCGCGAGGGCCACCTGGCCCAGCTCGTGGTGGTGCACGGCGGTGCCGACGAAGCCGACCGCCCGGCCGTCCAGGGTCACCGGCGTGCCGGCGGCCGGCGGCTGGTCGGTGGTCACCCCGTCCAGATGCAGGAGTACGAGGCGACGCGGCGGCCGGCCCATGTTGTGCACCCGGGCCACCGTCTCCTGGCCCCGGTAGCAGCCCTTGTCCAGGTGCACCGCCGGGGCGACCAGCCCGACCTCGGCGGGGATGGTTCGGTGGTCGGTGTCCACCCCGACCCGGGGCAGCCGGGCGGCCACCCGCACCGCCTCGTACGCCCACAGTCCCGCCACCGGCACCCCGGCGCCGCGCAGCTCGTCCACCACCTGGGTCATCGCCTCCCGGGGGACCAGCAGGTCCACCCCGAGCGCCACCCGGCGGGCCCAGCCGCCGGCCGCCAGCGGCCGCACGTCGTACAGCACGGTGGGCCGCGGCGGCAGCTCGCCGGCGCGGAACTTCGGGCCCGGCACCGCGAGCACGTCCGGGGCGGCCAGCCCGGTGACGCCGAGCGTGCCGGCGGCCTGGACCGCCTCCGGGCCGACCAGCGACAGCAGCGCGTGATCGGCGGTGGCGTCGCGCGGGTCGACCTTGCTGAAGAACCGCATCCGTTCCAGGTACGACAACAGTCCGCCGGTCATCCCGGGTTCGGTGTCCAGCCAGGTGGTCTCGCCGTCGTCGGCGACCATGGCGTGCTGCTCGACGTGCCCGTGCGGGGAGAGCACCAGCAGCTCGCTGCCCTGCCAGGGGGCGAGCGCGGCCAGGTGCTGGCTGGTCAGCGTGTGCAGCCAGCCGACCCGCTCCTCGCCGGGCACCGCGACGACGCCCCGGTGCGAACGGTCGACCAGGCCGACCGCCGTGGCGAGGACGCGCTGCTCGCGCATCGGGTCGCCGTAGTGGGCGGCCACCGGGCCCACCCCGGCCGCGCGGTGCGCCGGCTCGGGCTGGTCCCGGGTCTGCTCGTCGATTGCCTCGGCGCGCACCGCGCCCGCGATGTCGATCATTTCTCTTCCCCGTCCTCGCACCGTCCGCAGACGCCGAAGAGCGCCACGTGCCCGATGTCGACCCGGAACCCACGCTGGGCCGCCAACTGGTCGGCGAGCGGGCCGAGCAGCTCGCGGTCGATCTCGTCGATCGCGCCGCACTCCCGGCAGACCAGGTGGACGTGCTGATGCTCGCCCGCCGCGTGGTACGTCGGCGATCCGTGCGACAGGTGGGTGTGGGTCACCAGGCCGAGCCGTTCCAGCAGCTCCAGGGTCCGGTAGATGGTGGTGATGTTGACCCCGGCGGCGACCTCGCGGACCGCCGTGTGCACCTGCTCCGGGGTGGCGTGCCCGAGATCCAGCACCGCCTGGAGGATCAGCTGACGCTGCGCCGTCAGCCGCAGCCCACGGGCGCGGAGCATTTCCGCGAGGGAGGATTCGGACACCATCCGATCATAGTTCGCCGTTCCGCCACCGCCGTGGCGTCGTTAGGCTCGGCGGTCATGGTGGCACCGAGGATCGCGCTGCTCGGTCAGGGGCTCGTGCCGACCGGGGCGGCGGTGCTGCGCGGCGACGACCTGGGGGTGCTGCGCGGGGACGGGCTCTTCGAGACCATGCACCTGCGGGCCGGACGGCCCTGGCTGCGCGCCGAGCACCTGGCCCGGCTGCGGCGCGGCGCGGCGGCGGTGGAGCTGCCGCTGCCCCCCGACGAGGCGCTGGTCGAGCTGCTGGAGTCCGTCGCCGACGGCTGGCCGGCGCAGGTGGAGGGCGCGCTGCGCCTGGTCAGCACCCGAGGGCCGGAGGGCGGCGGGCCGCCGACGGTCTATGCCACGCTGAGCGAGGTGACGCCGGCCACCCGGCGAGCCCGCCGGGACGGGGTGACGGTCGCCACCCTCCCCCTCGGGGTGCCGGCCGCGGCCCGGCCCGAGCTGGACTGGCTGCCCGCCGGCATCAAGTCCACGTCCTACGGCGCCAGCAGCGCGGCCCGGCGGTGGGCGGCCCGGACCGGGGTGGACGACGTGCTCTGGGTCTCCAGCGACGGTTACGTGCTGGAGGGCCCCAGCGCCAACGTGGTCTGGCTGGCCGGCCGGACCCTGTGCACGGTGCCGGCGGCCAGCACCGGCATCCTGCCCGGCACCACGGTGGCCTGGCTGCTCGCCCACGCCGACGCGGCCGGCTTCACGGCGGCCGAACGGATGGCCACCCCGGCGGACCTCGTCGCGGCGGACGGCCGCTGGTTCACCTCGTCGGTACGCGGCCTCGCCGAGTTCCGCTCCCTGGACGGCCGCCCCCTGCCGCCCTCCCCGCACACCGGAGCCCTGCAGGCCCTGCTGGGCTTTCCCGTCGACCCGCCCGGCCACTGAAGGGGTGCCGGACGGGAGGCCGCGGCTGGGTCAGCCGCCCACCCGGATCAGGCGGGCGGAGAGGTGCGGGCTGAGGCCGTGGCCGACGGCGGCCATCTCCTGGGCGTAGAGCAGCGCGCCCTCGACGATGCCGAAGAGCCGGGCCCCGGCGGTGACCTCCTTGGCGGTGGCGGTCCGCAGCACCGCGTCCGTGGCGAACTCGATCTGGGTGCCCGTGCGCTTGCCGATGTGCAGCTCCACGATCCCGGTCGGCGTGCTCATCAGGGCCTCGATCTCGTCGGTGACCCGCTCGCCGTCCATCACCGGCCGCCACCAGCCGACCTCACGGCCGGCCGGGCGGACCGGCCGGCTCTGCTCGTCCAGGATCCAGGCGCGGGACTCGTAGGACAGGAACGGCCGGCCGTCGTGGCTGATCCGGATTTCCTGGGCGAAGTCGAAGTCCTCGATGGTCGGGAAACCGCCCCGCCCGCGACCGCGCCACACCCCGATGTACGGCAGCAGGCCGTCCAGGCTCGGGTGCAGCTTCGGGCCGACGCGCAGGTCGTGGCTCTCCTCGTACGGGTACGGGTCGACCGGCGGCGCGTTCAGCCACGGCGGCTGAAGCGGATTCTCCTCGCTCACTCTGCCACCTTCGTTCGCGACTGCGGGGCTCGCAAACCCGGCTCACTCCTCGCGCTCACCAATTACCTCTCGAAATGCGTACGGCAAGGTAGACCAGGCCACCGGCGAGCGCGCCGAGGCCGGCGACCAGCAGGCTGACGAACCCGATCTCGGTAACCATCCGGGCCATCCTATGCTGAGCCCATGGCCGGATCCCTCGTCGTCAAGGTCACCGCGGGGGCGGACGCCCCGGAGCGGTGCGCGCAGGCCTTCACCGTCGCCGCCACCGCCGCCGCGGCCGGAGTGGACGTGTCCCTCTGGCTGACCGGCGAGTCGACCTGGTTCGCGCTGCCCGGCCGCGCCGAGCAGTTCGAGCTGCCGCACTCCGCCCCGCTGGCCGAGCTGCTGCACGTGCTGCTGAGCACCGGCCGGGTCACCGCCTGCACCCAGTGCGCGGCCCGCCGGGACATCGGCCCGGACGACGTGCTGCCGGGCGTACGCATCGCCGGCGCGGCGGTCTTCGTCGAGGAGATCATGGCCGAGGACGTACGGGCGCTGGTCTACTGACGCCCGGCCGGCGGCCTACCGTCGGCGCTGTGCTGAGCGTCGATATCGTCCCGGCGGGCCGCTCCGCTGCCTACGATTCGTCTGTGACCGAGGTGACGGAGAGTTTCTTCGCATCGCTGCCGGCGCGAGCCCCGGCGGTCCTCCGCAGCCCGGTCAGCGGCACCATCCGGATCGACCTCTCGACCGGCGCGCGTACCGACCACTGGCGGGTCGAGCTGGCCCCCGGGCAGGCCCGGGTCTCCCGCTCGCCGGAGCCGGCGGACGCCATCTGGTACAGCAGCGCCGACCTCTTCGAACGGCTGGTCACCGGCCGGACCCAGGGCATCGCCGCGGTGCTGCGCAACGAGAGCACGTTCAGCGGGGACCTCACCCTCTTCCTGCTCTTCCGGCACTTCTTCCCCGACCCGCCGGGCACCCGCGACCCCCGCGAGGTGGCCCGGGAGCAGGCGGGACGATCGCGGTGAGGGAACGGGTCAGCATCCTCGACGGGAACACGTTCCTGGTCAGCGACGTGCGGGGAAACATCGAACCGTCGTTCGACTTCCCGACCGGGTTGTTCTCCTTCGACACCCGGTTCCTCTCCACCTGGGTGCTCACCCTCAACGGGCAGTTCCTGCACGCCCTGTCGATCGACGACGCGGAGTCGTACCGGACCCGCTTCTTCATGGTGCCCGGGGAGCCCACGCACTACCTCGACGCCAAGGTGTCGGTGATCCGCTCCCGGTCCATCGGCGGCAGCCTCGACGAGGAGCTGCGGGTGCTCAACCACGAGGGACGGGAGGTGGAACTAACCGTCCGGCTCGACATCGGGTCCGACTTCGCCGACCTCTTCGAGATCAAGCACGGGCGGCAGAAGAAGGGCCGGGTGACCACCGCCGTGGGCGAGAACGAGCTGCGGCTGGTGTACCGGCGGGACCGGTTCCACCGGGAGTCGGTGGTCAACAGCAGCATGCCGTGCCGGGTCGACGAGGCGGGCATGACGTTCGTGATCCGGCTCGACCCGCACGGCGAGTGGGTCACCAGCCTGCACGTCGCCACCGTGATCTACGGCGCCCGTGGCGAGGACGCCCGGGCAGCCCTGCCGCTGGGCGGTCAACGGTCGGTCGGCGCCATCCGGGCCGAGGAACAGGACCTGATCAAGCGGGCGCCGACGCTCGGCTGCGACTGCCAGCCGCTGGCCGGGGCGTACCAGCGCAGCCTCAAGGACCTCGCCGCCCTGCGCTACGAGTCGATCACCCTGGGGGTGCGGCTGCTCGCCGCCGGGCTGCCCTGGTTCATGACCCTGTTCGGCCGGGACAGCCTCCTCACCTCGCTACAGGTGCTGCCCTTCCTGCCGGACCTGGTCAAGCCCACCATCCTGATGCTGGCCGGTCTCCAGGGCTCCCGCCTCGACGACTTCCGCGACGAGGAGCCGGGCAAGATCCTGCACGAGCTGCGGTACGGCGAGACCGCCGGTTTCGAGGAGCAGCCACACTCCCCCTACTACGGCTCCGCCGACTCGACCCCGCTCTTCGTGATCCTGCTCGACGAGTACGAGCGCTGGACCGGCGACGCGCGGCTGGTCCGGGAGCTGGAGGCGCCGGCGCGGGCGGCGCTGGCCTGGCTCGACACGTACGGGGACCTGCTCGGCAGCGGCTACGTCTGGTACGAGACCCGCAACCCGGAGACCGGGCTGCAGAACCAGTGCTGGAAGGACTCGTGGGACTCCATCTCGTACGCCGACGGCCGGCTCCCCGGGTTTCCCCGCGCCACCTGCGAGATCCAGGGGTACGCGTACGACGCGAAGCTGCGCGGTGCCCGGCTGGCCCGCACCTTCTGGAACGACCCGGTGTACGCCGACCAGCTGGAACGGGAGGCGGCCGAGCTGAAGGAGCGGTTCAACCGCGACTTCTGGCTGCCGGACCGGGAGTACTACGCGCTCGCCCTGGACCCCGACGGCCGGCCGGTGGACGCCCTCGCGTCGAACATGGGCCACCTGCTGTGGAGCGGGATCGTCGACGAGCCACGGGCCCGCCCGGTCGTCGAGCACCTGCTCGGGCCCCGGCTCTTCTCCGGCTGGGGGGTACGCACCCTCGCCTCGGACGAGGGCCGGTACAACCCGATCGGCTACCACGTCGGCACGGTCTGGCCGTTCGACAACTCGATCATCGCGTGGGGCCTGTGGCGGTACGGCTTCCGCGAGGAGGCGGGCCGGATCTGCGACGCGATGCTGAGCGCGTCGCGGTTCTTCGACGGGCGCCTCCCGGAGGCGTTCGCCGGCTACGACCGCGACCTCACCGACTACCCGGTGCAGTATCCGACCGCGTGCAGCCCGCAGGCCTGGTCGGCCGGCACGCCACTGCTCCTGCTGCGGGTGATGCTGGGCCTGGAACCGCACGGTGAGCACCTGATCATCGACCCGGCGGTGCCGGAGGGCATGGGCCGGGTCGAACTGCTCGACATCCGCGGGCGCTGGGGCCGGGTGGACGCCCTCGGCCGCAGTCGCGGCCCGCACAACGGGACCCACGGACACTGAGCCGGCGCCGGTCAGCCCGGGCCCGGCGGACACGCCGGCGCGGGTCTACCCACCCGCCGTCCGACCGGCCCCTCTTTCGCCGGCCGCTGCCCGGGTCGGCATCGCCCACGCTCTCCCGGGCCGCCCGCCTCCACCGCGGCCTCCGCCGCCGCGTCTGCCTCCACCAGTTGCGCGGGCGGGTTCAGGCGGGGCAGCCGGTGGTGGCGGTGAGGTCGGGTCCGGCCAGTGCCACGGTGACCGCGCCCTGACGGTAGGCGTACACCTCGGGGGTTTCCAGGACGACGGCGTCGCCCGCGACCGGGGCCAGCGCGCGGGCCGGCTCCGCCGGGGCCTGGTCGAGGGTGACCCGGGCGGTGCGGGCCTGGCGGTCGCCGCCGGGGCAGGGCGCGGCGACCTGCGGCACGGCCGGGACGGTCGACTGGCCGAGCGTCCGCAGGGCGGCGGCGAGCGCGTCCGCCGCCGGGCCGCCCTGCGCGGCGGGCGGCCGGTAGCCGGCGCCGACCGGGCGGCATCCGGTGCGTACGGTCAACCGGAGCCGGTCGCCACCGGCCGGGCGCCCCTCCACCAGGACGAATTCGCCCGCGTCGGCGCGCAGCCGGGGACCGTCGCCGGTGACCCGCACCCCGGCCAGCCAGCCCGTGGGGAGCCGGTCGGCCATCTCGGTGAGCACCGCGCGCGGGTCGGCGCCCGGATCGAGGACCTCCACCGCGCGTTCCAGCGTCGCGCCGCCGAGCGCCGGGGTCAACCGGCAGCCGCGCTCGACCCGCTCGGGCTGGAGCACCACGACCCGGTCGCCGGCTGCCCCGACCAGCTCGCCGACCGCCCGGTCGACCACCGGGCCGGCCTGCGCGAGGGTGCGCTGCTCCCGGACGGTCGGCGGGTCGTCGCGCACCGACACCCAGGTCAGTACGCCCAGCAGGGCCGCCCAGGCGACCACCGCGGCGAGCAGCCAGCGGAACCGCCGACGGGCGGGCACCGGGTCTCGGGGACCGGTCGGCGGGGCGTATCCCGCCTGCGCAGCACCACTCACCGGGCCATCGTGTCACGCGCCGTCACCGCCCCCGCCGGGACGCCGGTTTCGCCCGACGGGGCGGTACCAGAGCGGGGTGTCAACAGTGGCCCCCTGCTGTACCGAAAGCGTCAACAGGGGGCCCTTCCTCACGCCTTGACCGTGACGGTCACCTCGTTGATGCCGCGGTCGGCGGTGACGGCGGTGTCGCCGTTGCCGTGCCGGGAGAGCGCCCGCAGGGTCCAGCTGCCCGGCGCGGCGAAGAACCGGAACTGGCCGGCCGGCGAGGTCACCACCTCGGCGGTGAACTCGCCCGTGGAGTCCAGCAACCGGACGTACGCGCCCGGCACGAACTCCCCGGACTCGGCCCTCACCAGGCCGGTGATGACGGTTTCCTTCTCGAGGTCCAGGCTGGCCGGCAGCGGGGCGGCCTGGTCCGGCGCGGCGCAGCCGGCGGCGGTGGGCGCGGTCATCGTCACGCCTCCCCCGGCTCGTCGCCGAGCGCCACCGGCACGCCGACCAGCGAGCCGTACTCGGTCCAGGAGCCGTCGTAGTTCTTCACGTCGCGGTGGCCGAGCAGCTCCTGGAGCACGAACCAGGTGTGCGAGGAGCGCTCGCCGATCCGGCAGTACGCGATCGTCTCCTTGCCGTCGTCCAGCCCGGCGTCGGCGTAGATCCGGCGCAGCTCGTCGTCGGACTTGAAGGTGCCGTCCTCGTTGGCCGCCTTGGACCACGGAACGCTGATCGCCGTGGGGATGTGCCCGGCCCGCTGCGCCTGCTCCTGCGGCAGGTGGGCGGGGGCGAGCAGCCGGCCCGCGAACTCGTCGGGGCTGCGCACGTCGACCAGGTTCTTGGTGCCGATCGCGGCGACGACCTCGTCCCGGAAGGCGCGGATCGAGGTGTCCGGCTCCTGCGCGACGTACTCGGTGCGCGGGCGCCGCACCTGGTCGGTGACCAGCGGCCGGGCGTCCAGCTCCCACTTCTTGCGGCCGCCGTCGAGCAGCTTGACGTCGCGGTGGCCGTAGAGCTTGAAGTACCAGTACGCGTACGCGGCGAACCAGTTGTTGTTGCCGCCGTAGAGGATGACGGTGTCGTCGTTGCCGATGCCCCGCTCGGAGAGCAGCGCCTCGAACTGGGCCTTGTTCACGAAGTCCCGGCGGATCGGGTCCTGGAGGTCGGTCTTCCAGTCCAGCTTGACCGCCCCGGCGAGGTGGCCGGTGTCGTAGGCGGAGGTGTCCTCGTCGACCTCGACGAAGACCACGCCCGGCGCGTCGATGTTCTTTTCGGCCCACTCGGCCGACACGAGTGCGGAGTCGCGACTCATCAGATCACTCCCTGGTGAGGATGGTTGCGAGCCTACGCACAGATTTCGAGGCATGGATATCTCATCGTGCGCAGGACCCATGGAGGATGGACGGATTCATGCGACGGCGCCGCTGCCGGACGCTTCACGGGGAGGGCACGAGAAGGAACGTGGACCCTCAATGCCGGTCGGCCGCCGGGGCGACCGGGAACTGCGTCGCCGTCAGATGACGCTGCGACACAGGCAGGTGGCCACACGGCACAGGTCGACCGCGCGCCGCTTGGTGAGGAGGGTCCCCATGAGCACGGAGCCTACCAGCCGTCCCGCACAGGGCCACCGGACCGACCAGCATCCGGGACGGCCGGCGGGCCGGCGGGAGCGGGTCAGCTGACCGAGTTGATCGGCACGTTCTTCGCGTCGGCGGTCACGACCAGCCCTTCCGGCGTCGGCCTGACCTCCCGGACGGCGAGCTGGAAGGGCAGTTCCGGCAGCGGGATGTCGACGGAGATGCCCTTCGCGTAGTTGCTGAGCATCGTCTGGGCCAGCGGCAGCGCGGGCAGCCCCTCGGCGTTCAGGTCGTTGAACCGCAGGGCCACCTTGCCCTGGTCGCTGACCGTGATGTCGGCGGTGCCGTTGACGGTCAGCTTGGCGCCGAGGATGTCCAGCGGCGCGGTCACCGCCAGCCGACCGCCCTGTTCGCCGAGCTTCAACCCGGGCCGGTCGAGCAGCGCGGCGAGGCTGTCGTAGCTGATCGTGCCGGTGCCCCGGACACTGTCCGCGACCACGTCGCCCCGGCCCGAGCGGAGGGTGTCCAGCGAGGCCCGGACGTCCCGCGCGTCCACGTCGAGCCGCGGCAGGCTGACCGCGTCGCCCTGCACCGAGCCCTGCACGTCACGCAGCACGATCGAGATGTGCTCGTACCTGCCCGCGACCACCTGGGTGAGGAAGGGGAAACCGGCCACCTCGACCTGCGGCTTCGCCGACCGGGCGTCCTGCTTCGCCAACTCGTCGCTGACCTGCCGGGCGATCGTCCGCTCGGCCACCCCGACGGCCACCCGGTCCGCGACGACCAGCAGTCCCGCGACGACCAGCAGCAGCACGACGAGTGTGCCGAGCACCTTGCGGCCCCGACGCCGGGGCCGCTTCTCGTCCGCCGGGTAGGCCTCAGTCACGCCGCCTCCTGTGTCCGGGCGCCACCGTCGCGGCGCTTGCCAGCCCGACCCGCCACCGGACGACGCCGGCGCGGGGCGGGGCGCACCGGTGATACCCGATGGGAAAGGGATTCAACCGCGTCAGAGGAACAGCGTGCACATCGCGTACGCCGCCGGGGCGGCGAGGGCGAAGCCGCCGAGCGGCCCCTGCAGGTGCCGGGCGACCCACATCGTCGGCGGCTCGCCGGCCATCAGGCGGCCCGCCTCGGCGTACCCGACGGCCAGGTCGGCGAGGACGGCGGTGGCCGCGGTGACCACGCCGATCAACGCCCCGCTGGTCGGCGTGAACCCGACCAGGTAGCTGCCGAGCACCGCGCTGACCAGCGTGCCGACCATCGCCCCGGCGACCACGCCGGCCGCCCCCCTGGGCACCTGCGGGGCGAGCCGCGGCCAGGGCGCCACGGCGTCGGTCAGCCGGGCGACGGTCAGCGCGACGCCGGCCGCGGTGAGACAGACGGTGATCGCCTGGGTGCCGGCCGGGATCCGGCTCAGCACGACGAGGGTGGCGAAGGCCACCACCCCGACCACGATCAGCAGGGTGGCGCCGAGCGACTCGGTCACCCGGGCCCGGTCCACCCGCCGGACCAGTTGGCCCAGCACCCCGAGCAGGAAGCCGCCGGCGGCCACGTACCCCAGTGGGGCCAGCGCGGCGATGTCGGAGCGTACGGCGGCGGCGTCCGCGGCCACCGCGGCGGCCGTGCTGACCAGCGCGACCACCAGCAGCGCGGGCGGGCGCATGGCCATCGTCCAGGCGAGCACGTAGAGCAGCTGGACGCCGAGGATGATGCCCGCGAAGGGCAGCCGGTGCCCGGGGCCGGCCGTCTGCGCGCCGAGCACCAGGCCGACGCCGAGCAGCGCGGCGAAGCCGGCCACGGTCAGCGCCAGCGGCCGGTTCACCGGCACCGGCTCGACGGCCTCCTCCTCGGCCGGCTCGGCCGGCTCGTCGTCGGCGCGTCGGGGCGGCTCGCCGCCGCGGCGGGCCCGGCGGGGGCCCCGCTGCCGCCGCTCACCGGTCTCCTCGGCGGCCGGGCCGGTACGCGGCTCCGGGGGGTAGCCGCGGGTCGGACCGGCTGGCGCCGGTCGGGGGCCGTCGGCCCACGGGTCGCGGCCGGTCTCGGACGAGGCGGAGGAGGGATACACGACCCGATCGTGCCAGACCGACGGGCCGCCGCGGAGGCCACGGTTTCGGCAACGTTAAAACTCGGCCCGCCGGGAGGGGCATCTCGGGCAAAGGGTAAGGACCGCCAAGGTGGCCTCCGAGCCATCCGTTAGGCTCAACCCGTTACACCCGCCCCGTCATCGACGCCGGGACCCACGAAGTTCTCAGCGGGCGGCCCCCAGGCCGCCGCTGGTCGCGCGCGGCCCGAGGGCCGCCGGGACGGAGGTGATCGTGTGGAGCTCCTGCTGTTGGTGACCGCACGCGCAGGCGAGCCGTCCGCGGTGCTGCCGGCACTCGACCTGCTGCCCCACTCGGTGCGTACCGCGCCCCGGGACGTCCGGACGCTGGTCTCCGGCCCGAGCCCGGACGCGGTCCTGGTGGACGCCCGCTCCGAGCTGAGCGAGGCCCGGGCGACCTGCCGCGTGCTGCACGCCACCGGGCTCGGGGTGCCGCTGGTCGCCGTGGTGACCGAGGCGGGCCTGATCGCGCTCAACGCCGACTGGGGCGTCGACGACGTCATCCTCGCCGGCGCCGGGCCCGCCGAGGTGGAGGCCCGGCTGCGGCTGGCGGTCGGCCGGCTGAGCAACGCGACGGCCGGCGCCGGCGGATCGGTCCGGGCCGGTGAGCTGATGATCGACCCCGACACGTACGCCGCAAAGCTGAAGGGCCGCCCGCTCGACCTCACCTACAAGGAGTTCGAGCTGCTGAAGTTCCTGGCCCAGCACCCGGGCCGGGTGTTCACCCGCGACCAACTGCTGCGCGAGGTCTGGGGGTACGACTACTTCGGCGGCACCCGGACCGTGGACGTGCACGTGCGGCGACTGCGGGCCAAGCTCGGCTCCGAGTACGAGTCGATGATCGGCACGGTGCGGCAGGTCGGCTACAAGTTCGTCGTACCGCCGTCGCGGTCGCTGCCGGAGTCGGAGCCGGCGCCGATCCCGGTCTGACCGGCCGCGCTTCCCCGATCGCACCGCTCGGTGGACTATTTCCCGTAAGCCCGTTTTGAACGTGATGCCGGTTCTATTCTGACTGCCTGGTCGGGCGGCGGAAGGGGCAGCGGTGCGCACGGTGACCACGGGGGCGACGGCGCGAGCGTGCCGGGCCCCGTCGAGGCGGGACAGCTGATGCCGGCGGGGACGACCGGCCGCGGCGTGGTGGTGGCCAGCCTGGTCGTGGCGGCGCTGCTCGGCTCGGCGTACGCGCTCGGCCGCGGCATGGTGCCGGAACCGCCACGCCAGGACACCGGGGTGGGCGCGAGCGTGGCGTCCCCGCACTACGCCGAGCAGCCCGCCGAGGATGGCGCCACCCGGCCGGGCACGCCCGGCGGCCGTACGCCGCCGGAGGCCACCCGCAGCGCGCCGGCGCGGACCCCGGGCCCGGCGGACAGCCCCGCCGCGGACGGGGACGGGCCGTTCGGCAGCCGGATCAGCACCGGCTCCCCCGAGGTCGCCCTCACCTTCGACGACGGTCCGGACCCGCAGTGGACCCCGCAGGTGCTGGACCTGCTCCGCGCGTACCAGGTGAAGGCGACCTTCTGCGTCGTCGGCCAGAACGCGCAGGACCACCCGGACCTGATCCAGGCGATCGTCGCCGACGGGCACACCCTCTGCAACCACAGCTGGAGTCACGACATCCAGCTCGGCACCCGCTCGCCCGACCAGATCCGCGCCGACCTGCTGCACACCAACGACGCGATCCGGGCGGCCGTGCCGGACGCGCACGTCGCCTACTACCGCCAGCCCGGCGGCAACTGGAGCTACCAGCTGGTGTCGGTCGCCGAGGGGCTCGGCCTGACCCCGCTGCACTGGACGGTCGACCCGGCCGACTGGCAGGCGCCGGGCAGCACCCGGATCGTGGACTCGGTGCTGGCCGGCACCGGACCGGGCGCCATCGTGCTGCTGCACGACGCCGGCGGCGACCGGCGCGGCACCGTCGAGGCGTTGCACACCCTGCTGCCCGAGCTGCGGTACCGGTTCCAGCTCGAGGCGCTGCCCACCGGCGCCACCTGAGCCCGGGCTCGCCGGCCGGCCGTCGGCGGCGTCGGCCCGCTTTCGGCCGGGCGCACCGTGCCGGGCGGCCTCCGGCCGGCTCACCGGTACGGGTGGGCCGGCCGGTCCTCGGCGACTACGGTGACGGGGTGAGCAACGCCGAGGCGACGATCGACGAGGTGACCCGGGCCGAGCGGCTGAGCCCCGACGAGACGGCCGAGATCCTGGCGCTGGCCCGGGTGGCCGGTGACGCCGACGGCGCCGACCCGCTCGACGAGCACGTGCTGCTGCGGCTGCGCGACCCGGAGGCCGCGGCGGTGCACCTCACCGCCCGCGCCACCGACGGCACGCTCACCGGCTACGCCCACCTGGACACCAGCGACCCCGAAGGCATCGGCGTCGAGCTGGTCGTGCACCCGGCGTACCGGCGGCGGGGCGCCGGCCGGGCGCTGGCCCGCGGGGTGCTGGCCGTGGCCGCCGGATCGCTGCGCGCCTGGGCGCACGGCGACCATCCGTCCGCCGCGGCGCTCGCGGTCGACCTTGGTTTCACCCGGGCCCGGGTGCTCTGGCAGCTGCGCCGCCCGCTGACCGCCCCGCTGGCCGAGCCGCGGCTGCCCGCGGGGGTCACGCTGCGCGCCTTCCGGCCCGGGGCCGACGACGAGGCCTGGCTGGCGCTGAACGCGCGGGCCTTCGCGGAGCACCCCGAGCAGGGCCGGTGGACCGCCGACGACCTGCGACTCCGGCTGGCCGAGCCGTGGTTCGACCCGGCCGGCTTCCTGCTCGCGGCGGAGGAGTCGACCGGCCGGCTGCTCGGCTTCCACTGGACGAAGGTGCACGAGCGCCCCGGCTCGGCCCGGATCGGCGAGGTGTACGTGCTCGGGGTGGACCCGGCGGCGCACGGCGGCGGGCTGGGCCGGGCGCTGACCACGGCCGGGCTGGCGTACCTGCGCGACCGGCGGTCCCTGGGCCGGGTGATGCTCTACGTGGACGAGTCGAACAGCGCCGCCGTGGCGCTGTACGAGCGGCTCGGGTTCGCCCGCTGGTCCGCGCACGTCAACTACCACCTGGGCTGAGCCCCCGGCCAGGCGGTCACAGCGCGGTCACGCGGCGACCTCCGCGCGGTAACGGACCACCTGGCATATCCGATAAATGTGGATAACTCGGCCGCCGTTAACTCGGAAGACAGCCGGCCCTCAGGCAACGGCCACCACGGCGGCCGGGCTTGTTCATCCGTCGTTCACTTCCGACCGGCGAACCGTCCACCTGGCCCTCCTACCTTTCGTGTCAGCCGGTCAGCGCACCGGTACCCGGCCACGGTCCGGGTGACCTGATCAAAGACGTGAAGGGAAACCCCTCAGGTGAAGCTCCAGCGGCAGGGCGCCATCGCCTGCCTCGCTCTCGCAGCGGTGCTCGGTCTCAGTGCTTGCGGCTCGGACAACAACGAGTCGGCCGGCCCCTCGGCTTCCGGCTCCGCCGCCGACTGCGCCTCCGGCACCCTGAACGCGCAGGGCTCCTCCGCCCAGAAGAACGCCATGGCCGAATGGATCAAGGCGTACCAGCAGCAGTGCTCCGGGACGACGATCAACTACGAGCCCTCGGGCTCGGGTGCCGGCATCCAGGCGTTCATCGCCGGGACCGCCGACTTCGCCGGCTCCGACTCCGCCCTCAAGGAGGAGGAGCAGCCGCAGGCCGACGCCAAGTGCAACGGCGGCAAGGCCATCCACCTGCCGATGGTGATCGGCCCGGTCGCGGTCGCCTACAACCTCGGCGGCGTGGACAACCTCCAGCTCAAGCCGGCCACCCTGGCGAAGATCTTCGCCGGCAAGGTGACCAAGTGGGACGACGCGGCGATCAAGGCCGACAACCCGGACGCCAAGCTGCCGTCGAGCGTGATCCAGACGGTGCACCGCTCGGACGAGTCGGGCACCACCGACAACTTCACCAACTTCCTGTCCAAGACCGCCGAGGCGGACTGGACCTTCGGCAAGGCCAAGGCGTGGAAGGCCCCGGGCGGCACCGGCGCCAAGGGCTCGGACGGCGTGGCCAGCGCGGTCAAGGGCGCCGAGGGCACCATCGGCTACATGGAGTGGTCGTACGCCGAGAACTCCGGTCTGAGCAAGGCCAAGATCGGCAACGGCAACGGCGAGTTCGCCGAGCTGACCGCCGAGTCGGCCGGTAAGACCATCGCCAGCGCCGAGGTCGAGGGCCAGGGCGACGACCTGAAGATGAAGATCGACTACAACACCAAGGAGGCCGGGGCGTACCCGATCGTCCTGGTGACCTACGAGATCGTCTGCGACAAGGGCCTCGCCGCCGACAAGCTGCCGCTGGTCAAGGGCCTGCTGGGGCACGCGGCCAGCAGCCAGGGCCAGTCGGAACTGACCGAGCTGGGCTACGCCCCGCTGCCGGACTCGGTGCGTACCAAGGTCGAGGCCGCGGTCAAGAACCTCTCCTGACCGAAGCGACACCACCTTCTCAACTAAGCGAGCGAGCAGATGGGTGAAACCCCTCAGCGCTCGGCACACGCCGGCACCGGCGGGAACTCCGTGACTGAAGGTCACGAGTGGCCCGCCGGTGCCTCGGCGCGTGTGGCCGAGGCGCCAGTCAGCACCCGCATCCCGGATGGGAACGGAATGGGCGGCGGCGGCGGGCTGCCCCGGGCCCGGGCGTTCGGCGCGGAACGGGCGTTCCGCGCCCTCGCCCTGGCCGCCGGCACCGCCGTACTGGTCATCATCGCGGCGATCGCGGTCTTCCTGATCGCCAAGGCCGTTCCGGCGCTGCGCGCGAACACCGAGAACTTCTGGACCTACGAGGGCTGGTCCCCCAACGAGTCGCAGCCGAAGTTCGGCATCGGCACGCTCGCCTTCGGCACCGTGCTCAGCGCCGCGCTGGCGCTGCTCATCGCGGTGCCGGTGGCACTCGGCATCGCGCTCTACCTCTCCCACTACGCGCCCCGCCGGGTCGGCACCGCCCTGGGCTTCCTGATCGACCTGCTGGCCGCGGTGCCCAGCGTCGTGTTCGGCCTGTGGGGGCGGGACGTCTTCGTCAACCCGGTACGGGATTTCTCGGCCTGGCTCAACGAGTACTTCGGCTGGATCCCGCTCTTCGGCGGTGACGGTCCCTTCGGCCGCTCGATCATGCTCGGTTCGCTGGTGCTGGCGATCATGGTGCTGCCGATCATCACCTCGCTCTCCCGCGAGGTGTTCCTGCAGACCCCCACCATGAACGAGGAGGCCGCGCTCGCGCTCGGCGCCACCCGCTGGGAGATGCTGCGCACCGCGGTGCTCCCGTACGGCAAGCCCGGCATCATCGCCGCGGTGATGCTCGGCCTCGGCCGGGCCCTCGGCGAGACCATCGCGCTGGCGATGACCCTCGGCATCACCTTCGGCATCTCGGTCAACCTGATCTCCAACGGTGGCAACACCATCGCCGCGAACATCGCCAACGCGTTCGGCGAGGCGAACGCGACCGGACGGGGCGCACTGATCGCCTCCGGCCTGGTGCTCTTCACCATCACGTTGATCGTCAACATCACGGCCCGGGCGATCATCTACCGCCGCCGCGAGTTCACGGAGTCCGCCGCGTGAGCGCGAGGAGTGAGCCGGGTTTGCGAGCCCCGCAGTCGCGAACTGGAGGAAGCACCGCATGACCACCACCCTCAACCCGCGCCGCTCCCGGCCGCCGGCGCAGCCGGCGACGCTGAAGGCGAGGCGGCTGCCCGCGTACGCCTCGCCGGCCATCGCCGTGGTCGCCCTGCTCGTCGCCGCCGCGCTGGTGCTCGGCACCGGCGTCGGCGGCCCGGTGCTGGTGGTGGTCGTCGGTGCCCTGCTCTACCTGGCCGGGCTCTACACGGCCGCGACCAGAGTGGAGGGACGCCGGTCGGCTCGCAACCGGGCCTGGAGTGCCCTGATCCACTCGGCCTTCGTGCTGGCCGTGCTGCCCCTCGCCTCGGTGGTCTGGACCCTGGTGAGCAAGGGCGTCGAGCGCCTCGACGGCAACTTCTTCGGCACCTCGATGAACAACATCGGGGCCCGGGACCCGCAGGGCGGCGCGTACCACGCGATCATCGGCACGCTGGAACAGGTCGGGATCGCCACCCTGATCACCGTCCCGCTCGGCATCCTCTGCGCCATCTACGTCGTCGAGTACGGCCGTGGTCGGTTCGCCTTCACGATCCGGTTCTTCGTCGACGTGATGACCGGCATCCCGTCGATCGTCTCCGGCCTGTTCGTGCTGGCGTTCTGGGTGCTGATCGTCTCGCCGGTGTTCAACGACGGCCGGCCCGGCTTCTCCGGCTTCGCCGCGGCGCTGGCGCTGGCGGTGCTGATGCTGCCCACCGTCGTCCGCTCCACCGAGGAGATGCTGCGCCTGGTGCCCGCGCCGCTGCGCGAGGGCGCGTACGCCCTGGGTGTGGCGAAGTGGAAGACCATCCTGCGGGTGGTGCTGCCGACGGCGCTGCCCGGCATCGTCACCGGCGTGATGCTCGCCGTGGCCCGCGCCGCCGGCGAGACCGCCCCGGTGCTGCTGGTCGCCGGCGGCGGCGCCGCGATCAACTTCAACCCGTTCGAGAACAACCAGTCGTCGCTGGCCCTCTACGTCTACCAGCAGGCCGGTGACGCGTCGAGGTACGCGCCGGCGCGGGCCTGGACGGCGGCACTCACCCTGGTCGCCCTCGTGTTGATCCTGACGATCGCCGCGAAGCTGCTGGCCCGTCGCAACCGGCTCGGCCGATGAACCCCGGAGGTACCACCATGGCCAAGCGCATCGACGCCACGAACGTCACCGCCTACTACGGCAACTTCAAGGCGATCGAGGACATCAACCTGACCGTCGAACCGAAGACCGTGACCGCCCTGATCGGCCCCTCCGGCTGCGGCAAGTCGACCTTCCTGCGGTCGATCAACCGGATGCACGAGGTGCTCCCGGGTGCCCGGGTCGAGGGCAGCCTGACCATCGACGGGCAGAACATCTACGACCGCGACGTGGACGTCACCGCCGTCCGCCGCACCATCGGCATGGTCTTCCAACGCCCCAACCCGTTCCCCACCATGAGCATCTTCGAGAACGTGGTGGCCGGCCTGCGGCTCAACGGTTTGAAGCGCAAGTCGATCCTGGAGGAGGCGGCCGAGAAGGCGCTGCGCTCGGCGAACCTCTGGGACGAGGTGAAGGACCGGCTGGGCAAGCCGGGCGCCGGCCTCTCCGGCGGCCAGCAGCAGCGGCTCTGCATCGCCCGGACGATCGCGGTCGAGCCGCAGGTGGTGCTGATGGACGAGCCGTGCTCGGCGCTGGACCCGATCTCGACGCTGGCCATCGAGGACCTGATGTTCCAGCTCAAGGACAAGTTCACCATCATCATCGTCACGCACAACATGCAGCAGGCCGCCCGCGTCTCCGACCGCACCGCGTTCTTCTCGATCGAGAAGACCGGTGACCCCGGCCGCCTCATCGAGTACGACAACACGCAGAAGATCTTCAGCAACCCGAGCCAGAAGAAGACCGAGGACTACATCACCGGCCGCTTCGGCTGAGGTGTTAGGCGGGGCCCCTTCCTCCGGGATGCGTTAAGCGGGGGCCCCTCCTAACGCCCGCCAGACCCCGGCGGCGCTCACCGCACGACGAAGCGGGGGGCGGCACCGTCGGGGAACTCGACCCGGGGGGTGACCGGGCTGGCGAGGTCGCGGGTGGCCGCCGCGCGGGTCAGCCCGGCCAGGTTCCCGGCGGCGGCCACCTCCGCCAGGTTGAACACGGTCGGCGGCAGCATGCTGATCTCGCCGGCCTGCGCCCGGGCCAGGGCGTCCGCCGGCCGGATCCACATGGTGTGGTCGGCCTCGCCGGAGACGTCCCGGGTCCGCTGTCCCTCGGGCAGCAGTGCCACGAAGAAGTACGTGTCGAAGCGGCGCGGCTCGAACTCCGGCGTGATCCACCGGCTCCACGGCAGCAGCAGGTCCGACCGGAGCGTCAGCCGCCGCCCGGCGAGCAGGTCGGCGAAGCCCAGCCGGTGGGCCACCAGGTCCTCCCGGGCCCGCTCCCAGTCGTCGTCGCTGACGTCGCCCACCACGGTCGCCGCGTCCGGCCCGGCCAGCAGCACGCCGGCCTCCTCGAAGACCTCCCGGGCGGCGGCGCAGACCACCGCCTGCGCGGCGTCCGGCGACAGCGACAGGCGCTCGCCCCAGGACGCCGGTTGCGGGCCGGCCCAGTCCAGGTGCGCCTGCGAGTCGGAGCGGTCCACCCCGCCGCCGGGGAAGGCGTACACCCCGCCGAAGGCCATCCCGGCGACCCGGCGGATGACGTACGCCTCGAAGTCGTCGCCGGCGGGACGGAGCAGCATGACGGTCGCCGCCACCCGGGGGACGGCCGGCGTGCCACCCTCGGCATAGAACCGGCGGGCGTTCTCGACCAGGCCGGGCGGGGGCGGGAAACCGTGGCTGTCGATTGTCATTCCGCGAGCCTAGGTCACGCCGTGGCCAGGTCCGGTTCCCGACCCGTGGATCAACTTTCCGGCCGTCGGACCCGCTGGGCTAGCGTGCCGGCATGACGCGTTGGGGAATTCTGGCCACCGGGCACATCGCCGCCCGTTTCGCCGAGGACCTGCGGCTGGTGCCGGGGGCCGAGCTGGTCGCGGTCGGTTCGCGGACCCGGCAGAGCGCCGACCTGTTCGCCACCCGGCACGGCGTGCCCCGGGCGTACGCCTCCTGGACGGAACTGGCGGCGGACCCGGACGTGGACGTCATCTACGTGGCGACTCCGCACTCCGCGCACCACGAGGCGACCATGGCCTGCCTGGCCGGCGGCAAGGCGGTGCTGGTGGAGAAGCCGCTCACCCTCGACCTGGCCAGCAGCCGGGAGCTGGTCGAGACGGCCCGGGAGCGGGGCCTGTTCCTGATGGAGGCCATGTGGATGCGGACCAACCCCGCCATCCGCACGGTGGTCGAGCTGATCGAGAAGGGCGCGATCGGCGCGGTGACGAGCGTGCGGGCGGACTTCGGCGTGGCCGGGCCGTTCCCGCCGGAGCACCGGATGCGGGCCCGAACGCTGGGCGGTGGCGCCCTGCTCGACCTGGGGGTCTATCCGGTCAGCCTGGCCCACCTGCTGCTCGGCGTGCCGCAGCACCTCCGCGCCTGGGCGAAGATCGGCCCCGAGGGGGTGGACGAGAACACCGGCATGGTCCTCGGCTACGACTCGGGCGCGGTCGCCACGCTGAGCTGCGGGATGATCGGGGCCACCCCGCTGGTCGCCTCGATCACCGGCAGCGCCGGGCGGATCGAGCTGGCCGAGCCGTTCTTCCGGCCCGGCTCGGTCACCGTGCACCGGGCCGAGGCCGCCCCGGAGACCATCGAGGTCGCGCTGGAGGGTGGCGGCTACCAGTACGAGGCGGCCGAGGTGCAGCGCTGCCTGGCCGACGGACTGCTGGAGAGCCCGCTGGTGCCGCACGCGGCCACCCTCGAGGTGATGGGCCTGCTGGACGACGTCCGCGCCCTCGTCGGCGTCGACTACCTGTGAAAGGCGGGGGCCCTGGTTAACACCCGTGTGTCAACCAGGGCCCCCGCCTGACGCCTCAGAACAGGGGGCGGACCAGCAGGTAGGCCAGGCAGGCGATCAGCGCGGCGGCCGGGAACGTGATGATCCAGGCGATCACGATGTTGCCGGCGACGTTCCAGCGCACGGCGGAGAGCCGCTTGGTCGCGCCCACGCCCATGATCGCCGAGGTGATCGTGTGGGTGGTGGAGATCGGGGCCTTCAGCACCAGCGCGTTGAAGTAGAGCACGGCGCTGGCCACCGTCTCGGCGGCGAAGCCCTCCGGCGGCCCGAGGTCGATGATCTTCCGGCCCAGGGTCCGGATGATCCGCCAGCCACCGGCGTACGTGCCCAGGGCCAGCATGGTCGCCGAGGTCCAGAACACCCAGCCGGGGATGTGCGTCTTGTCGTTCTGGAAGCCGCCGGTGTACAGCGCCAGGACCACGATGCCCATCGTCTTCGCAGCGTCCTGCATGCCGTGGCCGACCGACATGGCCGCCGCCGAGGCGGTCTGCGCCCAGCGGAAGCCGCGGTTGAGCTTGCCGGGCTGGCCGTTGCGGAACAGCCAGAGGATGGCCAGCATCACCAGGTAGCCGAGGGCCAGGCCGACGATCGGCGACAGGATCATCGGCAGGATGACCTTCTCGCCGATGGTGACCCACTGCACGATGCCGCCGGTGGAGAGCAGGGTCGCCCCGACCAGGCCGCCGAAGAGCGCGTGCGAGGACGACGACGGCAGGCCGAAGTACCAGGTGATCAGGTTCCAGGCGATGGCGCCGAGCACCCCGGCGAAGACCACCCCGAGGCTGCCCACGCCGGTGGGGAGGGTGACCAGGCCGTCGCCGACGGTCTTGGCCACGCCGGCGCCGAAGTGGGCGCCGACGAAGTTGCCGACCGCGGCGAGCCCGAGGGCGATCCGGGGCGTCAGCGCCCGGGTGGAGACGCTGGTCGCGATCGCGTTGGCGGCGTCGTGGAAGCCGTTGGTGTAGTCGAACGCCAGGGCCACCGCGATCACCGCCAGCACGGCGATGAGTTCGGGTGTCAGAGTCACCGGCTCAGGACTCCTTGACCGCGATGGTCTCGACGGTGTTGGCGACGTGCTCGAAGGCGTCGCAGGCGGCCTCCAGTTCGTCGGCGACCTCCTTCATCTTCAGCACGGTGAGCGCGTCGTACTCGCCGGAGAAGAGCCGGACCAGCAGCATCCGGTACACCCGGTCGCCGTCGTTCTCGAGCCGGTTGCACTCGATCCAGTAGTCCTCGAGATCCTTCATCGACTTCAGCCGGGGCATCGCCTCGGCGGTCAGCTTGGCCTGCTGGTCCAGCACGTTCACCAGCTCGTGCATCTCGCGGGGCAGCGAGGGCAGCTTGGTCAGCCCGTACAGGTAGAGCAGGTTGCCGACCGCCTCCAGGTGGTCCATCACGTCGTCGAGCAGCGAGCCCAGCCGGTAGATGTCCTCCCGGTCGAACGGCGTGATGAAGGTAGAGTTGATCTTTTTGTAGAGCTCGTGGGTGATCTGGTCGCTGTCGTGCTCGACCTCGGTCAGCCGCTCGCTCACCGACTGCACGTCCGCGCCGGGCAGCCCCAGCTCGTTGAGCAGTTCGGTGCCCCTTACCAGGTTCTGTGCGGCCCTGGTGAAGAGCTCGTAGAAGGCGCCCTCGGTAGGGCGGAAGGAAAACTTCACAGCACGGACCTCGTCGTCTTGGTGGTAGGGGTGGCGCGCGGCCACCGGGGGTGCCTGCCGGGGGAATGCTAGAAAACGCCAGGACCGGTCCTTGACCGGCCCACCCCTGGTCAGGCGGGATTCATGCCTCGTTCACCCGCCGTTCACCTTCACCCGGCCGGAGTCCACGCAAACGCGCCCGTTCCGCCGCCACGTCGAAGTCCGCGGGCGGATACCCCAGATCCAGCGTGGCGAACGTCTCCCGCAGCAGGTGGGCCACGGCCCAGTCCCGGTACCACTTGCGGTCCGCCGGCACCACGAACCACGGCGCCCCGGCCAAGCCGCACCGCGCCAGCGCCTCGGCGTACGCGGCCTGGTAGTCGTCCCAGCGCGACCGGGCGTCGATGTCGCCCGGGTTGTACTTCCAGTACTTGCGCGGCTCGGTCAGCCGTTCCAGCAGCCGTTCACCCTGCTCGGCCCGGGAGATGTGCAGCAGCACCTTGACCAGGGTCACCCCACCCTCGGTCAGCTCCCGCTCGAAGGCGTTGATCTCGTCGTACCGGGACCGCCAGGTGGCCTCCGGCACCAGCCCGTCCACCCGGGCGACCAGCACGTCCTCGTAGTGCGACCGGTTGAAGATCCCGACGTACCCGGGCGGCGGCAGGGCCCGCCGGATCCGCCACAGGAAGTCGTGCCGCAACTCCTCTGCGGTGGGCGGGCCGAAGGAGCGGATGTGCAGGCCGAGTGGGTTCATCGCGCCGGCCACCCGTTTGATCGTGCCGTCCTTGCCGCCGCAGTCCATGGCCTGCAGGACCAGCAGCACCCGGCGGGGCCGGTCCGCGCCCAGGTCCGGCCCGCCGGTGGTCGGCACGGAGGTCGCCGCGCCCGGCTGGGCGGCCTTCGCGGCGGCGAACAACATCTCCTGTTGCCGGCCCAGCTCGGCGCCGGTCGCCTGGACCTGTTGCCGGGCCCACGCCTTGCGCGCGCCCCCGGCGCCCGCCGCCGCAGGCAGGCCGGGCGTGGACCGGGGATCGATCGCCCCGAGGTCCACCCCGCCGCCGTCCGATCCGACCCGCAGCAGCTCGCGCATCGTCCCGCCCTCGGGCGGAACGATCTCCGTCACGTCATCAACGCCCATCCCCCGATCTTCACCCACGGCGTCGGCCCTCGCCTCCCGAGCGGACGCCGCCCCGCCGGGACGCCTCCGTGTCAGGTTCGGGGGCTACGGTGCGTCCGGTGGGTGGGGACAATCTGCGCGGGAGGCGGCATGTCGGCGACGGAGTTCGAGGCCGAGCGAGGACGGCTGACCTCGGTGGCGTACCGGATGCTGGGCAGCCGGAGCGAGGCTGAGGACGCCGTCCAGGAAACCTGGCTGCGCTACTCGTCGGCGCTCGGGGACCCGGCCGCCCGCGCCGAGATCCGGCACCTCGGCGCCTGGCTCACCACCACCTGCGCCCGGATCTGCCTGGACGTGCTGCGCTCCGCCCGGGTGCGCCGGGAGACGTACCCGGGGCAGTGGTTGCCCGAGCCGCTGGTGGCCCCGTTCGCCCCGGCCGCCGACGGCTTCGCGCCGGACCCGGCGGAACGCGCGGTCCGCCGCGACCAGGTGGGCACCGCGCTGCTGGTGGTGCTGGAGCGGCTCACCCCGGAGCAGCGGGTGGCGTTCGTGCTGCACGACGTGTTCGCCGTTCCGTTCGCCCGGATCGCCGAGGCGCTGGAGACCACCCCGGAGGCGGCCCGGCAGCTCGCCTCGCGGGCCCGTCGGGCGGTCACCGCCGCGGACGCGCCCCGGCACACCGCCGACCTCGCCGAGCAGCAGCGGGTGATGGCCGCGTTCGTCGCCGCCACCGAGTCCGGCGACCTGGCCGCGCTGGTCCAGGTGCTGGCCCCGGACGTGGTGCTGATCGGGGACAGCGGCGGCCACTTCCCGGCGGCCCGCCGCCCGGTCACCGGGGCCGAGGCGGTCGGCCGGTTCACCCTCGGCCTCTTCGGCCAGGCCGGGCGCTACGGCGGGCGGGTGAAGGCCCGCGCCGTGCTGGTGGACGGGACGCTCGGCCTGCAGCTGGAGACCCTCGACCGGGCCGGCCAGCTGATCCGGGTGGTCACCACCTTCGCGGTGGCCGACGGCCGGATCACCGGCATCTTCAACCAGCTCAACCCCGAGAAACTCACCGCCGTGCCCGCGCTCCCCCAGGAGGCCGGCTGGCCGCCGGGCCGCTGACCGGGCGCCGGGTCAGACCACCAGGGCCAGCCACTTCCGGTACGACGTGGCGAACGGCTCGGTGCCGTCGCCGAGCGCGGTGAGCAGCCACCGGGCCGCCGCCCGCGCCTCGGCGACCACGTCGTCCGGGTAGCCGAAGCGCTCCCGGTGATCGGCGAACTCGTCCTCGTCGCGCAGCTCGACCAGGCCGGTCCCCCGCCGGCGCACCACGTCCAGGTCGAGGTCGACCAGGTGGACGGTGTCGCCCTCCCAGCGGGCCGGGGTGGCGATGTCGCAGTAGACCTCGCTGGTCCGCGGCGGCGGGTTGAACATCCCCGTCCACCAGCCGTGGTGCGGCACCAGCAGCACGAACGGGATCTGCTCGACCGAGGGGCGGCCATGGTAGACGGACTCGGTGCCGGTCGGCACGCCGAGCCAGACACCGAGATCGTCCTCGGTGAGCCGGCGGGCCGGGTAGTCGCGGTGGGCGCTGCCGTCGTACTTGCGGTAGATCACACGGACCACGTCGCTCGGCATGAGTCGCACCCTAACCGATATCGCCCAACCAACGCTGCGACGAAAGTAACCGGACAGCGCGGGTGCGATTCCGTACGGTGACGGCGCCACGCGGGCGGGGGCGGCCGGCGGTGTCGCCCTCGGCGGGTACCGTCGCACGGTGACCGCGCCCCGCACCGCCACCGGCCCCGTTTCGCCCCGAGCCCGGCGCCGGGGCTCCCGGCCCGGCGCGACGGAGCTGCTCACCGCCGCGGTCGGCGCGGTGCCCGGCGGCGCGACCCGTCCCGGTCAGCAGCAGATGACCGTCGCGATCGAGCACAGCATCGCCAGCCGTGAGCACCTGTTGGTGCAGGCCGGCACCGGCACCGGCAAGTCGCTGGCCTACCTGGCGCCGGCGCTGACCGTGGACGGCCCGGTGGTGGTCTCCACCGCCACCCTGGCCCTGCAGTCCCAGCTGGTCGACCACGACCTGCCCCGGCTGGCCGACGCGGTGGAGCCGCTGCTCGGCCGGCGGCCCACCTTCGCGGTGCTCAAGGGCCGGCACCATTACCTCTGCCTGGCCCGGCTGGACAACTCCACGGAGGAGGAGCCGGAGGACGCCCTCTTCGACGCGCCCGGCTCCGGCGGCGGCACGAAGTGGCTCGGCGAGGCCGGCCGGGTCGGCAAGCAGATCCAGCGGCTGCGGGACTGGGCGGAGGAGACCGACACCGGCGACCGCGACGAACTGGACCCGGGCGTCGACGACCAGGCCTGGCGGATGGTCTCCATGCCGGCCCGGGAGTGCGTCGGGGCGACCCGCTGCCCGTTCGGCCAGGAGTGCTTCGCGGAGGCCTCAAGGGCCCGGGCCCGGGAGGCCGACATCGTGGTGACCAACCACAGCCTGCTGGCGGTGGACATGCTCGCCGGCCGGCACATCGTGCCGCCGCACAAGCTGCTGATCGTGGACGAGGCGCACGAGCTGGCCGACCGGGTCTCCTCGGCCGCGCAGGCCGAGCTGGTGCCCGAGCTGATCGACCGGGCGGCCCGGCGGGCCCGGCCGCTGCTCAAGCCGGACGTCGCCGAACGGCTGACCGAGGCCGGCGACGCGCTCGCCGTGGGTCTGGCGGAGGCGCCGGCCGGGCGGCTCACCACCGGGCTGCCGGTCCCGCTGCGGGAGGCGTGCACGCTGCTCGACGCCGCCACCCGGGCCGGGCTGGACGCGATCGGCGAGGTGAAGTCGGACGATCCGGACCCGGTCCGCAAGCAGCAGACCAAGGCCGTGCTGGACGAGCTCTCCACCACGGCGCAGCGGCTGCTGGAGGAGGCCGAGCACGACGTGGCCTGGGTCGAGAAGCCGGAGAACGGCAGTCGCCGGGCGCTGGTGGTCGCGCCACTCTCGGTCGCCGGCACCCTCGCCACCCATCTGTACGACGAGCGCACCGTCGTCGCCACCTCGGCCACGCTGGCGCTGGGTGGCCGCTTCGACACGGTGGCCCGGGCGCTCGGGCTGGACGCCCCCGTTCCGGCCCCGCCGTCGCCGGCCGCCGCCGCGCTGGCCGCCAGCACGGCGCGCGGCGACGCGGCGGCGCAGGCCCCGGTGGCCGCCGCGCCGGGCAGCCGGGCCGCCACCGGCACCGTCCCGGCCACCGAGGGGCCGGGCTGGTCCTCACTGGACGTCGGCTCCCCGTTCGACTACGCCCGGCAGGGCATCCTCTACGTCGCCGCGCACCTGCCCCGCCCCAGCGTGTCGGGCCTGCCCACGGCGGCCGGTGAGGAGCTGCTCGGGCTGATCGGCGCACTCGGTGGCCGTACCCTCGGGCTGTTCTCCTCCCGGCGGGCCGCGCAGCAGGCGGCGGAGCTGGTGCGGGCGCGGACCGACCTGCCGGTGCTGCTCCAGGGGGAGGAAGCGCTGCCGTTGCTGGTCCGCAGGTTCCGCGAGGAGCGCGCCAGCTGCCTGTTCGGGGTGATGTCGCTCTGGCAGGGGGTGGACGTGCCCGGCGACGCCTGCCAGCTCGTGGTGATCGACCGGCTGCCCTTCCCCCGCCCCGACGAGCCGCTCGCCGCGGCCCGGGCGGCGGCCGTGGACGCGACCGGCGGCTCGGGCTTCGCGGCGGTGAGCGTGCCGATCGCCGCGGTCCGGCTGGCGCAGGGGGTGGGCCGGCTGATCCGGGCCACCGGGGACCGGGGCGTGGTGGCGGTGCTGGACTCCCGGCTGGAGACGGCCCGCGGGTACGGCCCGTTCCTGCGCCGGTCGCTGCCCCCGTTCTGGTACACCACCCGCCCGGAGGTGGCCCGCGGCGCCCTGGAGCGCCTCGGCAGGTCCTGACGCGGCCCCGCTCCCGGCGAGCGGGAACGGGGCCGGGCACGGAACGGTCAGGGCGCCTGGGAGGCGACCACCACGGCGTCCGGTGGGGTTTCCGGCACCGACCGGGCGGCCAGCCGGCGGACGGCCGTGTTGAGCACGGCGATCAGCGGCACCGCGACCACCGCGCCGGTGATCCCGGCCAGCACCACGCCGGCCGCGATGCCGATGATCACGGCGAGCGGGTGGATGGCCACCGCCCGGCCCATGATCAGCGGCTGGAGCACGTGCCCCTCCACCTGCTGCACACCGATCACCACGCCGAGGATCACCAGGGCGATGTACGGACCGCTGTCCACCAGGGCGACGAGCACCGCCACCACGCCGGAGAGCGTGGCGCCGACGATCGGGATGAACGCGCCGAGGAAGACCAGTGCGGCCAGCGGGAAGGCGAACGGGATGTCGAAGATGACCAGGAAGACGCCGATGCCCACGGCGTCGATGAAGGCGACCAGCACGGTGGCCCGGACGTAGGCGCCGAGGGTGGCCCAGGAGGCCCGGCCCGCGTCGTCGACCTTCCACCGGGCCGCCAACGGCAGCAGCCCGACCAGGAACCGCCAGATCCGGTTGCCGTCCCGCAGGAAGAAGAAGGTGGCGAAGAGCACCAGGATGGTGCCGGTGAGCACCTCCGCCAGGGTGGCCGCGGTGCTCAGCGCGCCGCTGGTGAACTTGGCGCTGTTGCCGTTGATCCAGTTCTGCGCCTCGTCGATGTACCGGGTGAGCTGGCTGTCCGACAGGTGCAGCGGGCCGGTCTTCAGCCAGTCCTGGATCTGCCGGACGCCCTGCGACGACTTCGCGCTCAGCTCGGGCACACCCTGGATGAACTCGTTCACCACCAGGGTCATCGTGGCGACCACCGCGGCCAGGCCGCCGACCAGCACCACCGCGGTCGCCGCCGAGCGCGGGAAGCGCGCCCGGAGCAGCCAGCCCACCGCCGGCGCGAGCAGCGCGGAGAGCAGCAGCGCGACGGCCAGCGGGATCATCACCACCTTGATCGTGCCGACGATCTTGAGCAGCGCCCAGGCAACCACCCCGATGACGATCAGCCGCCACGACCAGGCGGCGGCGATCCGCAGCCCGTGCGGGACGTCCGCGTCGTCCCGGCTGGAGGTGGAGTTGTGCATAGCGGCGGGCGGCTCCGCGCCGACCACCACCGCGGACGGCGCCGCCGCCGGTCCGGGCGAGGACGGCGAGGCCAGGTGCGCCTCCTCCGGCACGTCCGCCGGGTGGGCCCGGGCCTCGCGCGCCGAACTCCGGCCGTTCTCGTACGCACGGCGCAGCCGTCCGCGTATCCGCTCGAAGCGGCTCAAGCGCACCTCCTGGCAACGACGGCGGCCCGCACGGCGCGGTCCGCACAGGGTACGTCCGACAGCGTCACCGTAGGGTAGATCCGCCACACATTGCCCAACCGTCATCCTCCGTAACCACCGGCGCACCCGTCCCGGGGCACCCGGTACCGTCTGCGGCGTGACCAGCGACCAGAATCTCGACGCCGGCCTGCCGATCCGCCTGCTGCACGACCGGGTGCTGGTGAAGACGGAGGGCAGCGAGGGCGAGCGCCGCTCCACCGCGGGGATCGTCATCCCGGCGACCGCCGCCGTCGGGAAGCGGCTGGCCTGGGCCACCGCGGTGGGAGTCGGCCCGAACGTCCGCTCGATCGTCTCCGGCGACCGGGTGCTCTTCGACCCGGACGACCGCTCGGAGGTCGAGCTGCACGGCCGGGGCTACGTGCTGCTGCGCGAGCGGGACGTGCACGCGGTGGCCGCCGAGCGGGTCGAGCCGGACGCGACCGGCCTGTACCTGTAGGCCGGGTTTCCCACGGGCGGTAGAGCCGAGGCCCCCGGCGTGCCCGCCGTTCCCGGTGTCGTTTGCGCCGCGGCGAGGCGGGAAGCCAGGCATGTCCGCGGGGCCCTGGGGAGGGACGATGCCGGTTTTCGTGAAGAAGCTGCTGCTCTGGGGCTTCGTCGCCTTCCTGATCTACTTCATGGCGTTCCGACCGGACGGCGCGGCCCAGCTGTTCCGGGGGATCGGTGCGGCGCTGATGGCGATCGCCCAGGGCCTGGGTGACTTCCTCACCGGCGTGATGAGCTGAGGGTCAGGGCCGCCCCGGGGGCCACGGCGCGGCCGGGCCCGGGCCGTACCAGCCGGGCGGGCCGTACCCGGCCGGCTGGGCGGGCGGCGGTGGGGCGAGCACCACCGGGATCGGCACCACCGGCTCGTCCGGCGCCTCGATCGTGCGCTGCGAGCCGTCCGGGAAGCGCAGGTGGTAGCGCTGCCCGTCCCAGACGCCGACCGGCGCCTGCGGGTCCCGCCCGACGAAGAACGACCGGTACGCGCTGATCGCGTCCAGCAGTTCGCGCTCCTCCCGCATCGTCCGCTCCCGGTCGGCGGGGCGGGCGTCCAGGCCACGGCGCATCCCGTCGCGCAGCAGCGCCAGCCGGGTCGCGGTGAACTGGTAGCCCCGCATCGCCTTCAGCCCGGCGTCACCGGCCACCCGCCGGGCCCAGGTACGCGCCGCGTGCCGCCGCCCGAGGCTGCCCAGGGCGGCCACCTCGGGCGGGGTGAGCCAGCCGGCGCGGACGTAGTCGGGCAGGGTCCGCTCGGTGAGCCGCCCCTCCCAGGCCCGCAGCCAGACGGCCAGCCCGACCATGCCGAAGAAGATCGGCACCATCACGCCGAGGTAGCCGTAGAGCGCGATCAGCCCCTGCCCGGTGGCCGCCACCAGCGACGGCAACAGGTTCCAGGTGCCGTGCAGCATCATCGCCAGCAGCAGGCCGGCGGCCGGGGCGAGGAACCGTACCCGGCGGTCGGCGGTGCGGGCCGCGATGCCCAGCCCGACGCCGGTCATCGAGGTGAACAGCGGGTGGGCGAAGCCGAAGAGCAGGATCCGGACGATGAAGATGGCGATCACCTGCCGGACGCCGGTGGCCGGCCCGTACTGCTCGACGCCCGAGGCGTAGCCGTAGCCGCCGAGGTAGAGGATGTTCTCCACCATGGCGAAGCCGATCGCGGAAAGGCCGCAGTAGACCAGTCCGTCGGTGATCCCCGACCACTCCCGCCGGCGGAAGATCAGCAGCAGGATGGGGCCGAGCGCCTTGGTCAGCTCCTCGATGAACGGGGCGACCAGCACGGCGGTCAGCGCCTGCGGCAGGCCCCAGTCCTTGAACAGTCGGGCGGCGTTCTCGTTGACCGTCAGCGACGCGGCGGTGGAGACGAACGCGCCCCAGGCGAAACAGAAGATCAGGTACTTGAGCGGCTCCGGCTCGTACCGGTCGAGCCAGAGGAAGCAGGCGACCAGCACCGGCACCGGCAGGATGGCGGCGACCAGGCCGACCAGCAGCGCCTGCGGCCCGAGGCTGGACCCGAGTTGGATCACCATGAAGACCGCGCAGGCGGCGATCAGCAGGATCACCCCGGCCAGCGCGAGGAGGCGACGCCCGCCCAGCCGGCGCAGCGGCATCCGCGGTGCGGCGTCGCCGGGCGGCGGGGGGACGGCGGGCGCGGGCGACGGCGGCGGCGGCGAGCCGCCCGGCGGGGTGTCGGCCATGCGGTCAGCGTAGTCATCCGGGGCCGCCCCGGCCGGCCGCATCGGCGCCCCGCCGCCGGTCAGCCCACCGGGGGCGCGGTGGGCGGCTTCGGCGTGCCGTGCTGCTCGGCGGCGCCGGTGGCCTGCTCCGGCTCGCCGAACGACTGCCGGACCAGCCGGTTCGCCTCCTCCTGGCCGATGCCGGAGGCCACCATCAGGTCGCTCGCGGTGGTCCGGACCTGGGCGATCACCACACTGCCGGAGAAGCCCACCCCTTGGGCGTACGCCCGGCCGGCCTCGCTGACCGCGCGCAGCGACCGCTCGCGGGCCTGCTCCGGCTCCTGGCCGACGGCGAACTCGTGGCGCAGCAGCCGGACCGACTCGGCGAGGTGCGCCAGCGCGTCCGGCATCGGCTCCGGGATGGGCTCCTCGTCCTCGATCATGGTGACCGAGCGCCGGATCAGGGTGCCGGTGTTGCGCATCGCCCGGTCGATCGGGTCGGCCGCCTCGGCGTAGTGGGTCAGCTCGTTGCGCCGGTGCCAGCGCGCCGGCGACAGCGTGCTGGTCTCCTTGGCGCCATCGATCGCCTCGGTGAAGGTGGCCAGCTCCTCCTTGTTCTCGCGGAGCCGTTCCAGGGCCCGCTGGGCGCTGTCCCGGTCCCGGTGGCGCAGCGCGGTCGCGGCGATCTCGAGCTGGTCGGCGAGCAGGTCGAGGGCCGGGCGGGCGGCCCGGTTGATCACCCGTAGCGGGTTGAGCGGCAGCAGGATCGCGGTGACCAGCAGGGCGATGCCGCCGCCGATGAACGCGTCGACGAAGCGGGGCAGTTCGAGGTTGTGGGTGGACGGGCTGAGCGTGACGATCAGCACCGCGGTGGCGGCGGCCTGGATCACGATGGCCACGCTGGCGCCGAAGAAGATGGTCAGCACGATGGCCGCGGTCACCACCAGGCCGAGCTGCCAGCCCCCCGTGCCCAGGAAGTAGATCAGCACGTCGCCGACGAACACCCCGACCGCCACCCCGACGATCAGCTCCACGGTGCGGCGCAGCCGCTGGCCGACCGAGGCGGCCAGCGTGCCGACCGCCGAGATCGGCGCGAACACCGGCTGCGGGTTGTGCAGCAGCTCGTGCGAGACGACCCACGCGAGTGCGGCGGCCAGCCCGGCCTGGACGGCCAGGCCCTGGGCCATCCGGACCCGGTGCAGCCGGTCGTGCAGGGTGGCCTTGCTGCGGTGGCGCAGCTCGCTCACCGCCGCGGCGATCCGCGTCGAGTCGATGTCCGTCCCGCCGTCGCCCAGACCGGCCCGGCGCAGGAACGACGGTCGGCGGTCCCGGGCAACGGCCATGGCGGGTACTACCCGCACCGGAGCGGGGCAATCCTCGCAGCGGGCGGGTGGGGCGGCCGGGATGCGGCAGACTCGCCCGGATGGAGGCACTGACCGACGGGTGGTGCGCCGCGGCGCGCGACGCCGGGGCGACGGCGGATCGGGCGGCCCTGGCCCGGGCCGGCGGGCGGCTGCTGGACCGCTGGCGGGAACCGCACCGGCACTACCACACGGTGGCCCACCTGCGGGCGGTGCTGGCCACCGTCGGCCGGTACGCCGACCTGGCCGACCGGCCGCACCTGGTCCGGCTCGCCGGGTGGGGCCACGACGCGGTCTACGACCCGCGCGCCGCCGGGGACGCCAACGAGCGGGCCAGCGCCGGGCTGGTCGGCGGGCTGCTGGCCGGGCTGGGGGTGCCGGCCGCCGGGGTGGCCGAGGTGGCCCGGCTGGTGCTGCTCACTGCCGGGCACCGGGTCGACCCGGGCGACCGTGACGGCGCCCTGCTCTGCGACGCCGACCTGGCCGTCCTGGCCCGCCCCGAGCCCGAGTACGACGCCTACGCGGCCGCCGTCCGCCGCGAGTACGCGCACGTGCCCGAGCCGGACTTCCGGGCCGGGCGCGCCCGGGTGCTCACCGCCCTGCTCGCCCTGCCCGCGCTGTACCGCCTGCCGCCGCTGGCCGCGCGCTGGGAGACCCACGCCCGCACCAACCTCACCCGCGAACTCGCCGGCCTCGCCGACGTCGGGGGTTCTGGCGGCCCCGGCAGTTCTGGCGGCCCCGGCGCTCCTGGCGGCCCCGACGGCCATGATCACGCTCGACCCGGGAAGTAGTGGCCTCGTCCGGACTCCGAGGCCACCGTTTCCCGGATCGAGCACGATCTTGCGGGGCGGGGCGGGGCTGCGAAGTGCGGGAGCCGGCGCGGGCGCGGGTCAGGCGGCGCGGCGGGTCAGGTGCTTGGGGCGGCGCAGGTCGGCCGCGCGGAGCAGCCGGACGATCTCGCGGCTCGGGACGACCCGGGCGCCGAGCCAGACCGCCATCGGGAAACGCTCGGCCGGGATGTCGTAGTGGTCCCGGTCGAAGCCGCGCCGGGGCGCGCCCAGCGCCTCGGCGAAGGCGTGCAGCTCGGCGTACGAGACGTCGCTGACCAGGTGCGACCAGCGGCGGCCCCGCCAGGGAACCCGCGGCTCGTCCAGGTACAGCATGGCAGCCACGGTAGCCGCTCGGACCGGGTCGGTGGACACCGCGCTAGCGTTCGCACATGGCCGACTCCCCCCTCCTCGCCGACCTGCGCGCCGCCCTCGGCGACGCCGCCGTGCTCACCGACCCGGACCTGCTGCGGACCCACCGGCGCGACGAGGCCGACCTCTGCGCGGCCGGTACGCCGCTGGTGGTGACCCGCCCGCGCGACACCGCGGAGGTGGTGGCGGTGGTCCGCGCGGCGGCCCGGCACGGTGTGCCGGTGGTGCCGCAGGGCGCCCGCACCGGGCTGGCCGGGGCGGCCAACGCGGTCGACGGGTCGGTCGTGCTGAGCACCGTGGCGATGGACGCGATCCTCGAGATCGACCCGGTGAGCCGGATCGCCGTGGTCCAGCCCGGCGTGGTCAACGCGCGGCTCGCGCGGCAGGTGGCCGAGCGGGGCCTCTACTACCCGCCGGACCCGGGTTCCTGGGAGTCCTCCACCATCGGCGGCAACGTCGCCACCAACGCCGGCGGCATGTGCTGCGTGAAGTACGGGGTCACCGCCGAGTACGTGCTCGGGCTGGAGGTGGTGCTCGCCTCGGGCGAGGTGCTGCGCACCGGGCGGCGTACCGCCAAGGGCGTCGCCGGGTACGACCTGACCCGGCTCTTCGTCGGCGCCGAGGGCACCCTCGGGGTGATCACCGAGATCACCGTCGCGCTGCGCCCGGCGCCCGAGGAGTCGCTGACCATGGTGGCGGTCTTCGACACCACCGCGGCGGCCGGCGCGGCGGTGGCGGACATCGCCGCGCGGGGGCTCACCCCGAGCCTGCTGGAGCTGCTGGACCGCACCCACCTGGCCGCCATCGAGGCGTACCGGCCGATGGGGCTGCGCACCGACGCGCAGGCGCTGCTGCTGGCCGCCGCCGACACCGGCGCGGGGGCCGCCGACGACCTGGCCCGGATCGCCGAGGTCTGCACCGCGGCCGGCGCGAGCGAGGTGTACGCGGCCACCGACGCGGTCGAGGCGGCGGCGCTGTTGCAGGCCCGGCGGCTGGCCCACCCGGCGATGGAGAAGTTCGCCGCGGACGCCTTCCCGGGCGGCAACGGCGGGCTGGTCATCGACGACGTGGCGGTGCCGCGCGGGTCGCTGGCCGCGCTGCTGGACGGGGTGGCCCGGATCGCGGCCGAGTGCGACGTGCCGATCGGCGTGGTGGGCCACGCCGGGGACGGCAACCTGCACCCGAACATCGTGATCGACCGGGCCGATCCGCCGAGCGTCGAACGCGGCCGGCGGGCGTTCGACGAGATCATGCGGCTCGGCCTGGCGCTGGGCGGCACCTGCACCGGCGAGCACGGGGTGGGGCTGCTGAAGCGGGACTGGCTGGCCCGGGAGATCGGGCCGGTCGGGGTCCGGGTGCACCAGGCGATCAAGGGGGCGCTGGATCCGGCCGGCCTGTTCAACCCGGGCAAGGTGTTCTGACCGCCGCGCGCCGGCGGCTCCCGCCCCTCGGCAGGCAGTCCTCAGGAGGTCGGTTCGGCGGGGGTCGCCTGGGTGAGCAGCAGCAGGATCTCCCCGGCCACTGGCGGCCGTTCCTCGCCCGGGCAGTCCTGTGAGGTGATCAGGCCGGCGGTGGTGAGCAGGCTGGAGGTCAGCGCGTCGATGCAGCTGGCCCGGTACTGCCGGGCCTCGTCGGTCTCCCCGGCCAGCCGCGGGTCGGCGAGCAGCCCGTGCAGCCGCTGCAATCGGCCGGGGTCGAGGGCCCCGGTCGAGGTCACCCCGTCGCCGGCGCAGTCGACGCACTCCCACCGGCCGTCCGGCTCGACGTTCAGGGTGCGCAGCGGCCCGTCGGAGCCGAGCTTCTGGACCAGGCTGACCCGGTTCGCGCCGGTCCCCGCCACCGGCTGGCCCGACGCGGTGCCGCCACCGGCGGACGCGTCGCCCGCCCCGGCCCGCCGGACCGGCCCGATCGAGCAGGCGCCGAGGGTGGTGGCCAGCAGGGCGGCGACGGGGAGCAGAGCCAGGCGCGACCAGAAGGGGAAAACCACGCGGCGGAAACTACCGCACGATGGGAATCGCGGACACCCGCCGACCGGTCGCGGCGGGATCGGTCAGCGGGACGACGAGGGCAGTTCGGCGGCGTCGCCGTCGCCGCCCCGGTCGGCGGCGAATCCGCGTACGTCGGGGGCGCCGAGCCGGGCCGCGTCCGCCGTGGCGTCGTCCGGCATGGCCTGCGACTGCCGCTCCGCCTCCACCCGGGCCCGATAGTGGGCCACCTCGCGGGCCCGGGTCGCCGTATCCCAGCCGAGCACCGCACCCATCAGCTCCGCGGCGTGCTCCGCCGACTCCAGGCCGCGGTGGCTGGTCTCGAAGGAGATCCGGGTACGCCGGGTGAGCACGTCCTCCAGGTGCAGCGCGCCCTCGGAGCGGGCCGCGTACGTCACCTCGGCGGCGAGGTATTCCGGCGCGCCGGCCAGTGGCGAGGCGAGCAGCGGGTCGGCGTCGATCAGGGCGAGCAGTTCCAGGGTGAGTGAGCCGTACCGCTCCAGCAGGTGCTCGACCACCCCGACCGGCACCCCGTGCCGGCGGGCCAGGTCGGCCCGGTCCCGCCACATCGCCGCGTACCCGTCGGCGCCGAGCAACGGCAGATCCGCCGTACGCGAGTGGCGGGCCCCGCCCAGCCGGCGGACCGCCCGGTCCACCACGTCGGAGGCCATCACCCGGTACGTCGTGTACTTGCCGCCGGCCACCAGCAGCAGCCCGAGCATCGGCTCGAAGACCGCGTGCTCGCGGGAGAGCTTGGAGGTGGAGTCGGCCTCGCCGGCCAGCAGCGGGCGCAGCCCGGCGTAGACGCCCTCGATGTCGTCGACCGTGAGCGGCCGGTCCAGCACCGTGTTGACCTGGTCGAGCAGGTATTGGATGTCGCGCGCGCTGGCCGCCGGGTGGGACCTATCCAACCGCCAGTCGGTGTCGGTGGTGCCGATGATCCAGTGCCCGCCCCACGGAATCACGAACAGCACGCTGCTGGCCGTGCGCAGGATCAGCCCCGTCCCGCCGGTGATCGCCGAGCGGGGCACCACCAGGTGCACCCCCTTGGACGCGCGCACCCGAATGCCGGGGCGCAGCCCGACGTCGTTGAGCATCCGGGACATGTCGTCGCTCCACACCCCGGTGGCGGCGACGACCGTGCGGGCGCGTACCTCGAACTCGGCGTCCGGCGACCCGGCGGGCGCCTCCAGGTCGCGGACCCGGACGCCGGTCACCTCGCGCGCCTGCCGGATCAGGCCGACCGCCCGGGTGCTGTTCACCACCGTCGCGCCCAGGCTGGCCGCCGTCCGGGCCAGGGTGACCACCAGCCGGGCGTCGTCGACCTGGCCGTCGTAGTAGCGGATCGCCCCGGCCAGCCGGTCGCCGCGCAGGCTGGGGAACGCCCGGCGCGCCCCCTCCCGGCTCAGGTGCCGGTGCAGCGGCATGCCCCGGCCGCCGCCGAACAGCCCGGCGAACGCGTCGTAGGCGGCCACCCCGGCGCCGTAGTAGGACCGGCGGAAGATCCGCGCCGGCAGGTCGCGCAGGCGCTCCCCGGCGGGCAGCGGGACCAGGAACGGGACCGGCCGGACCAGGTGCGGCGCCAGCCGGGTGGCCAGCAGCCCGCGCTCGGTCAGCGCCTCGTGGACCAGGTGCAGCTCCAGCTGTTCCAGGTAGCGCAGGCCGCCGTGGATCAGCTTGCTGGACCGGCTGGAGGTGCCGGCGGCGTAGTCGCGCGCCTCCACCAGGGCCACCTTCAGCCCCCGGGACGCCGCGTCGAGGGCGGCGCCCGCGCCCGTCACCCCGCCGCCGATGACCAGCACGTCGAACCGCTCGGCGCGGAGTCTGCGCAGGTCGGTGGCGCGGCGCTGCGGGGACAACTGACCGGCGACGGCTCGGGAGACGTTGGGGTCACGCACCCGTCCACGGTAACCGTCCCGGGCCCGCCCCGGCACGCGCCCGGCACGCCGTACTGTCTGTGGGCATGCAGGTCGGTCCCCCGCCGCCGTACGGTCCGCCCGGCCCCTGGGCCGCCCCGCCGCCGGCGCGGCCCAGCCCGTGGCCGGTTGTCGCCGCCGTCCTGACCGGGCTCTGGACCGTCCCGGTGGTGGCCCTCCCGCAGCTCGCCGGCTGGGCGGTGGACCAGCTCGAGCTGGACGGCGGTGCCCGGCTGGTCTGGCTCTGGCCGCTGCTCGGGCTGGTCACCGCGGTGCTGGTCGGCGTGCCGGCCCTGCTGCTCGCGCTGCTGCCCCGGTCGGCGGCGGTCCGGGCCACCGGGCGGGTGTGGCTGGGCGGCGCGGTGGTGCTGTTCGCGCTCGGCCTGTGGCGGGCGCTGCCGCCGGTGCACCACGAGGCGTACCTGGCCGCGCTGGCCGGCACCGCCGCGCTGGGCGCGGTGGCGCTGACCCGGCTCGCGCGCCGGCGTACCCCCGTCGGGACGGGCCCGGGCGGGCGGCGACCGGGCGCGGTGACCCTGCTCGCCGCGGCGGCCGGCCTGGCCCTGCTGCTGCCCTGGCTCTGGCTCGGCGCGCTGGGCGGCCTGCTGGAGACGGTGCTCGCCGGGCTGGCCGCGGCGGCCGTCGGGGCGCTGGCCGCCGCGCTGCTCGACGCCGACTTCTGGGCCCCGTTCAGCGTCGGCGAGCCACCCCGGCCGGCCCGGCTGGTGCTGCTGGGCGGGCTGGTCGCCGGGGTGGCCCTGCTGCTGGTCGCGGCCGGCACCGGGCAGTCCGGTACGCAACTGCCCGCGCTGCTCACCGTGCCACCGGCGGGTTTCCTGGCCGCCGCGCTGCACGCGGCGGCCCGGCGGGCCGGCGACCCGGCCGGGGCCGGGCCGACCCGCTGGCTGGTCGGGCTGGCCGTGCTGGGGCCGCTGGCGTTCACCGACCCGGAGGAGATCTCGCTGCCGCTGATCGCGACCCGGGACGTGCCGTACTGGACCGCGGTGGCGGCCGGGCTCGGCCTCGCCGCGGCGCTGCTGCTCGCCGCCGGCTACGGCGTGCTGCTCGCCCGCCGGCGGGCGCGCACCCCGAGCCGGCGGGTGGCGGCGGTGACCGCCGCGGTGCTCGCCGCCACGGCGGTGCTGGTCGACGTCGGCCCCGGCCAGCCGGGGCTGCACGGCGAGCGGCTGCTGGTGGTGCTGCGCGAGCAGGCGGACCTGACGGGCGTCCCGGCCGGCGCTCCCGGCCGGGCCGGCCGGGACGCCCGGGCCGCCGAGGTCTACCGGCGGCTGGTCGCCACCGCCGACCGGACCCAGGCGGACCTGCGCCGCCAGCTCACCCGGCTGCGGCTCAACCCGACGCCGTACTACCTGGTCAACGCGATCGAGGTGGACGGCGGGCCGGCGGTACGGGCCTGGCTGGGCCAGCGGCCGGAGGTGTCGCGGGTGCTGCTCAGCCAGCGGGTCCGCCCGCTGCCCGCGCCCGCGCCGACCAGCCACGGCGACCGGCCGGCGCCGACCGGGCCGGAGTGGAACATCCGCCTGCTCGGGGCGGATCGGGTCTGGTCCGAACTGGGCGTGACCGGGGCCGGGGTGGTGGTGGGCAGCTCCGACTCGGGGGTGGACGGCGCGCATCCGGCGCTGGCCGCCGGCTTCCGGGGCGGCGACGACTCCTGGTACGACCCGTGGACGCACTCCCGGCGGCCGGCCGACCGGGGCGGGCACGGCACGCACACGGCGGGCAGCGCGGTCGGCCGCGACGGCATCGGGGTGGCACCCGGCGCGAGCTGGGTCGGCTGCGTCAATCTGGACCGCAACCTGGGCAACCCGGCCTACTACCTGGACTGCCTCCAGTTCATGCTGGCGCCCTTCCCGGCCGGCGGCGACCCGTTCACCGACGGCCGGCCGCAGCGGGCGCCCGACGTCCTCACCAACTCCTGGGGCTGCCCACCGGTCGAGGGCTGCGACTCCGGCGCGCTCCGGCCGGCCACCGCGGCGCTGGACGCGGCGGGGATCATGGTCGTCGCCGCCGCCGGCAACTCCGGGCCGGGCTGCGGCACGGTCGCCGACCCGCCCGCGCCGTACGCCGACGTGCTGACCGTGGGGGCGGTCGACCGGCAGCGCCGGGTCACCGGACTTCTCCAGCCGCGGCCCGACGCCGGCCGGCGAGGCCAAGCCGGACCTGGTCGCCCCGGGGGCCGAGGTGGTCTCCGCGATGCCGGGCGGCGGGTACGCCGCCATGGACGGCACCTCGATGGCCACGCCACAGGTCGCCGGGGTGGTCGCGCTGATGTGGTCGGCCAACCCGGCACTGGTGGGTGACCTGCCCCGGACGACGGCCATCCTGCGCGACACCGCCACCCCGGTCACGCCGCCGCCCGCCGCGACCGACACCTGCGGCGGGCCGGCGGACGTCGCGGGCGCCGGCCTGGTCGACGCGTACGCGGCCGTGCGCGCGGCCCGCGCCGGGTGAGCCGCGCCGACCACCACTCATCGACGACGCTACCGGAGGCTACGGTCGGCCACCATGAGCGTGGAGATCATTGACCTGGGGTCAGCACCGGAACCAGCGGTCGTCGACCTCTGCCGGCGAGCACTCGACCTGGCCGAGGACGCGGCCGACGCACCGAGCATCCTGGAGACGCTGACCCGGCGGGCGGCGGCGCACCGGCCGGTCGTGCTGCTGGGCGCGATCCACGGACGGGACCTGGTCGGGGTGCTGGTCGGGTCGGTGTCGCAGCGGGATCCGCGGCTCGGCCACGTCGACCTGGTCGCGGTGGCGCCGGAGGAGCGCCGCCGGGGCGTCGGGCGGGCGCTGCTGGCCGAGGCGGAACGGCGACTCGCCGCGCTGGGCGCGACCGAACTGCTGCTGGCCGGAAACCCGCCGTTCTACGCCTGGCCGGGCATCGACGTGCGCTACACGCCGGCGATCTGCGCCGCGCTGGCGCTCGGCCACACCCAGGACCGTACGGCCTGGAACATGACCGCGGACCTGGCGGACGGCTCCGCCGCGGTGCGCCCGACGGACGCCGCGGAACGCCGGCTGGCCGAGCGGGGCGTCACGGTACGCCGGGCCGAGCCGGCCGACGTGCCGGCGCTGGCGGCGTTCGCGCGCGAGGTCTTCGGCGGCGCGTGGGACGGCGAACTGACCGGGTCGGTGGGGCGGCCGGACGCGGGAGCGCACCTCGCCGAGCGCGACGGCGTCCTGCTGGGCTTCGCCGCGTACGGGTCGTCCCGGCCCGGCTGGTTCGGGCCGATGGGCACCGCCCCGGCGGCGGAGGGCATGGGTATCGGCGGGGTGTTGCTGCGCCGGTGCCTGCGTGACCAGTGGGCCGCCGGGCTGCGGTCGGCGCAGATCGGCTGGGTGGGGCCGGTGCCGTTCTATTCGGGCGCCGCCGGGGCCCGGATCGAGCGGGTCTTCTGGCTGTACCGCAAGCCGATCGGGCAATGACGACCAAAAGCGCATAACCCCGCATAGCGCCGTTCCCCGATGCCGGGCATCGACGCCGCCTACCGTGCTTGTCAGGAGGAGGCGGCGATGGCCACGGAAGACGGACAGACCGACGAGGAACGGCCGCCCGGCTGGCCCGAGATCGGCGAGCCGCCCGCCGGACTACCGTCCGAGCGGCGCGGCGACGGCGACGCCGAGCAACTGGCCGAGCTGGCCGGCGCCGAGGACGAGCCGCTCGCGGTGGACGAGCCGGTCCGGATCCGGGCCCCGTACGGCGGCGCGCAGAAGCGGCGCAACCAGCGCCCGCTGCCCGGCTGACCCGGGGCCCCGCCCCAGGCACGCGAAAGGGCGGACCGCTGACGCGGCCCGCCCTTTCGGCGTCTTGCTGGGGCTGGACTCAGAAGTCCATGTCCCCGCCACCCGGACCAGCCGGGGCGGCCGGGGTCTTCTCCGGCTTGTCCGCGACGACGGCCTCGGTGGTGAGGAACAGCGCGGCGATCGACGCCGCGTTCTGCAGCGCCGACCGGGTCACCTTGGCCGGGTCGATGATGCCCGCGGCCAGCAGGTCGACGTACTCGCCGGTCGCGGCGTTGAGGCCGTGACCCGGGTCGATGTTGCGGACCCGCTCGACGACGACGCCACCCTCGAGGCCGGCGTTGACGGCGATCTGCCGCAGCGGGGCGTCCAGCGCGATCTTGACGATCTGCGCGCCGGTCGCCTCGTCGCCGGTCAGGTCCAGCTTGTCGAAGGCGGTCTTGCCGGCCTGCACCAGCGCGACGCCACCACCCGGGACGATGCCCTCCTCGACGGCGGCCTTCGCGTTGCGGACGGCGTCCTCGATGCGGTGCTTGCGCTCCTTCAGCTCGACCTCGGTGGCCGCGCCGACCTTGATCACCGCAACACCGCCGGCCAGCTTGGCCAGGCGCTCCTGCAGCTTCTCGCGGTCGTAGTCGGAGTCGCTCTTGTCGATCTCGGCCCGGATCTGGTTGACCCGGCCCTGGATCTGCTCGGCGTCGCCGGCACCGTCGACGATGGTGGTCTCGTCCTTGGTCACCACGACCTTGCGGGCACGGCCCAGCATGCCGAGGTCGACGGCGTCCAGCTTGAGGCCGACCTCCTCGCTGATGACCTGGCCACCGGTGAGGATGGCGATGTCGGCGAGCATGGCCTTGCGGCGGTCACCGAAGCCCGGCGCCTTGACGGCGACCGACTTGAAGGTGCCCCGGACCTTGTTGACGACCAGGGTCGCCAGGGCCTCACCCTCGATGTCCTCCGAGATGATCAGCAGCGGCTTGCCCGACTGCATGACCTTCTCCAGGATCGGGAGCAGGTCCTTCACCGACGAGATCTTGCTGTTGACGATCAGGAGGTACGGGTCGTCGAAGACGGCCTCCATACGCTCCGGGTCGGTCATGAAGTAGGCGGAGATGTAGCCCTTGTCGAAGCGCATGCCCTCGGTGAGCTCGAGCTCGAGGCCGAAGGTGTTGCTCTCCTCGACGGTGATGACGCCTTCCTTGCCGACCTTGTCCATCGCCTCGGCGATGATCTCGCCGACGGTGTTGTCACCGGCGGAGATGGAGGCGGTGGAGGCGATCTGCTCCTTGGTCTCCACGTCCTTGGCGAGCTTGAGCAGCTCCTCCGAGACGCTGGCCACGGCGGCCTCGATGCCCCGCTTCAGGGCCATCGGGTTGGCACCGGCGGCCACGTTGCGCAGGCCCTCACGGACCAGGGCCTGGGCCAGGACGGTCGCCGTCGTCGTGCCGTCACCGGCCACGTCGTCGGTCTTCTTGGCGACCTCCTTGACCAGCTCAGCGCCGATCTTCTCGTACGGGTCCTCGAGCTCGATCTCCTTGGCGATGCTCACACCATCGTTGGTGATGGTGGGGGCACCCCACTTCTTTTCGAGCACGACGTTGCGGCCCTTCGGGCCGAGGGTCACCTTCACGGCGTCGGCGAGCTGGTTCATGCCCCGCTCGAGGCCGCGGCGCGCCTCTTCGTCGAACGCGATCATCTTGGCCATACGGCGTTGTCCTCCTGGACACTCACGGGCCACCCGGATGTGTCGCCGGATGGGCCGCCTGGTGTACGCACCTTGGGACGTCGCCACCTGGCGACGACGACGTCCTTCGGCCGGGCCGGATAGCCCGCGACGACCGGCCATGTGCCCCACCGGCGTCTCCAACGCCGGCGCGACCGTGGCCCCACCGTCCCGACCATTGGCACTCACCATACGCGAGTGCCAATGACTTGTTTAGCACTCTCCCTAGCCGAGTGCAAGCACGATGGCTACCGGTCAGCCAAGTTCACCGGCCAACCGCGCAGTGTCCACCGGCCCTTCCTGCGCCCGCTGCTCGGCGTAGGTCACCACCAGTCCGACCTGCTGGACCAGCGAGACCGGGACGGACAGCACGGCCGAGACCAGCAGCACCAGGACCACCCCGACGATCGAACCGACCGAGCCGAACGGGTCGGCCAGGAACGGGGCCATGGCGAGGTTCTCCAGGACGCCGGTGACCATGCCGCCGATGATGATCACGACAACCAGCAGGCAGATCCGGCCGAGCACCATGCCCACCCGGTCGTGGAAGATCCGGAACGCCCGGCCGATCGGGTTCTGCCGCTCGTAGAGATAGACCGGGATGCTCAGGCTCAACGCGAAGGCCAGGTAGACGCCGGGCAGGACGCAGAAGCAGAAGCCGACCGCCACCAGCAGCCCGACCAGCAGGTACCAGCCCCAGAGGCCGAGCGCCCGACGCCCGCCGTAGCGCAGCGCGGCACCCAGCGTCACCTGCTCGCCCAGCGCCTGCCGGGTGACCACCCAGGTGGCCCCGGCCCAGCCGACCGCCTGCACCAGGCCGAAGAGCAGCGCCCCCAGGCCGATCGAGCCGCCGTAGACGGCGAGGTCGGTGAAGAAGCCGGGCGGCAGCTGGGGCGGCTCGGCGTCGGCGCCGGGCGTGGTGGGCAGGTTCCCCGCCGGGGTGAGGAGCACGGAGAGCAACGACAGCGCGAACGCCGGCAGCGCCTGGGTCACCAGCATCAGCGGCACCAGCAACCGCCAGCTGCGGCCGATCGCCGCGACGCCCCGGTTCCACCAGCCGCCCAGGCCGGCGTACGGCGGGTTGACCAGCGGGTCCTGCGGATTCCAGCCGGCACCGTACGGCGGCCCGGGCGGATACGGCGGGTAGCCACCGTACGGGCCGGCGGGCGGGTAGCCGACCGGCGGCATCGCCGGCGGGTAACCGCCGTACGGGCCGGCCGGCGTGCCGTACGCGCCGTACGGCGGCTGGCCGCCGTAGGGGTCGGCGGGCGGCGGGACGTGCGGCGGCTGGCCGCCGTAGGGGTCGGCGGGCGGCGGGTGACCGCCGGGCGGAACCGACCCGCCCCAGGGCGTGGCCGGCCCGGAATGCGACGCGGCGGCTTCGGGTGACGGGCCGGCCTGGCCCGGTTGCGGGGTGACCGGGCCGGGCGGCGTGACCGGGCCGGGCGGCGGGGCGGTCGGGTCGACCGGCAGGGACGCCGTCGGGTCGACCGGCAGGGACGCCGTCGGGTCGACCGAACCGGCCCGGCCCGGCTCCCCGGCGTCCGGCTGACCGGACCTGTCCGGTTCGCCGGGGGCCGGTCCCGGTACGGGCTGGTCGGACATGGAGCCTCCTCAGCGACAAGGGCTGGAACGGCTCATGATCTTCCCTGGTCCGGGCCCGGTTGCGCAGCCCCGTCCGGCCGGCACCGTGCGGGTGGTCCGCCGGCACCGGTCGTGGCGCCGGACCGTACTCCGGTCAGGCGATGACGCGGACCCGCTCGGCCTGCGGACCCTTCTGCCCCTGGGCGATCTCGAACTCGACCCGCTGGCCGTCGTCGAGCGCCTTGTAACCGTCCATCTCGATCGCGGAGAAGTGGACGAAGACGTCCTGCCCGCCGTCGACGGCGATGAAGCCGTAGCCCTTTTCGGAGTTGAACCACTTCACGGTGCCCTGTGCCACGGTGCACTTCCTCACTCTGCGCGGCGTTCCACAACCCTCGGGACACCGGTCGGGGCCGGCACCCGGGGGACCACCGTTTCCGCGATCATCGACGGTCGCTGAACCGGTGACCGAAATCGCACGCTACACGAGGCGTGACGGCGGCGCACGACCACAAAACGGGCGGAAAGGACCGTCTCTCCCCCCGTCCCACGACCGGCGGTTCCGCTGCGGTATGCATGCGGCATGATGCACGTTCCCGCCGAGCCGGTCGTCGTCCGCCGGGTGCGGCCGGAGGACGCCGCCCGGATGCGGGCACTCCGGCTGGAGATGCTGGCCGACGCCCCGCTGGCCTTCCTGGAGACCCTGGCGGAGGCCGCCGGGCGGCCGCACGAGGCGTACCGGTCGCGGATCGCCGCGGTGTCGACCGGGGCCGGGACGGCGCAGTTCGTCGCCGACCCGGGCGGCCGGCTGGTCGGGCACGCCGGCGGGGTCGCCGCCCCGGCGGAACCCGGGCTCACCGTGGTGTACGCCGTCTACGTCACGCCCGCGCGCCGGGGCAGCGGCCTGCTCGGCGACCTCGTCGAGGCGGTCGCCGACTGGTCCCGGGCCAGCGGACGGCCGGAGCTGATGTTGGAGGTGGTGGTCAGCAACGACCGCGCGGTGCGCGCGTACCGGCGGCTCGGCTTCGAGGACACCGGCGTCCGGGTCCCCCACCCCACCGTGCCCGCCCTCCGCGAGCTCCAGATGCGCCGAGCTGCCTGACACTCCACTTGCCTGACGGCGGCCCGCTGGCGGCTCGGGTGTTAGGCGGGGGCCCCGCCTGTACAGAATGCGTCAAGCAGGGCCCCTCCTCGCACCTCAGGCGGGGCGGCGGCTCTGGACGATGCGGAAGCGGTTGGCGACGTACGCGCCGTCGGTGAGGGCGGAGTTCGCCGCCGGGTTGGCGCCCGAGCCGTGGAAGTCCGAGAACGCCGCCGACTGGTTGACGAACACGCCGCCGGTCAGGTTGCAGGACAGGTGCACGCCGGCGTCGATCGCCGCCGCCTCGGCCGCGTCCAGCACCGCCTCGTCGGTCGAGTAGACGCCCGCGGTCAGCGCGCCCTTCTCCCCCACCGTGTCGCGCAGGACCCGGAGGCTGTGCTCGGTGGAGTCGGTGGCGATGGCGAACGAGATCGGCCCGAACCACTCCCGGGAGTAGGTCGCGGTGTCGCCGGCGTCCAGCTTCACGATGGCCGGCGTACGCACCACCGCGCCGGGGAACGCCGGGTGTTCGACGGCCCGCGACTCCAGCACCGGCTCGCCGACCTTGGTCACCTCGTCGAGCCGTTCCAGCACGCCGTCGTTGACGATCGCGCCGGTCAGCTCGACGCCCCGGGCCGGGTCGGCGGTGAGCTTGCCGACCGCCGCGGCGATCCCGGCGGCCACCTCGTCGAAGCTCTTGTGCCCCTGGTCGGTGTCGATGCCGTCCCGGGGGATCAGGAAATTCTGCGAGGTGGTGCACATCTGGCCGCTGTACAGGGTGAGGGTGAAGCCCAAGTTGCGGCACATCCCGGCGAAGTCGTCGGTGGAGTCGACCACCACCGTGTTCAGGCCCGCCTTCTCCGTGTAGACGGCGGCCTGCCGGGCGTTGGCCTCCAGCCAGTCGCCGTACTCCGTGGAGCCGGTGAAGTCGACGATCTTCACGGCCGGGTGCAGCGCCAGGGTGGAGGCGAGCTTCTCGCCGGCGGCCTCGGGCGCGAGCTGCACCAGGTTCGGGTCGAAGCCGGCCTCGGCGAGCACCTGCCGGGCGTACTTCACGGTGATCGCCAGCGGCAGCACCGCGCGCGGGTGCGGCTTGATCACCACCGGGTTGCCGGTGACCAGCGAGGCGAAGAGCCCGGGGTACGAGTTCCAGGTCGGGAAGGTGTTGCAGCCGATGACCAGGGCCAACCCGCGCGGCACCACGTGGAACGTCTTGGTCATCCGCAGTGGGTCGCCCTTGCCGGCGGCCTTCTCCCAGCCGGCCGTCCCCGGGTGCCGGGTCATCTCGGCGTACGCGTAGGCGACCGCCTCCAGCGCCCGGTCCAGCGCGTGCGCGCCGCCGGCCTGGAAGGCCATCACGAAGGCCTGGCCGCTGGTGAACTGCACCGCGTTGGCCAGCTCGAAGATGTTCCGGTGCAGCCGGTCGAGGATCTCCAGGCAGACCCCGGCCCGGGCCTGCGGGCCGGCGTCCCGCCAGGCCGGCAGCGCGGCGGTGGCGGCCCCGACCAACTGGTCGGCGGTGGCGTGCGGGTAGCGGACGTTCAGCTCGACGCCGAACGGGCTCGCCTCGGTGGCGACCCGCTCGCCGTCGGTGGGCTGGTCCAGCGGGAAGTCGGCGTCCAGGTACGCCTCGAAGGCGGCCTTGCCGTCGGCGGCGGCGGTCTCGCCGTACACCCGAGGGCTGGGCGATTCCGGGTAGGCGGACCAGTACCCGCGCTCCGAGATGGCGGTAAGCGCCCGGCTGAGGGTGTCGGCGTGCCTGTCGTACAGGGGGTGCGGGGTCTCCGTCATGCCCGCCATCATGCAACAGGATGGCCCAGGATCAGTAGGGCCGTGTCACAGATCAGATGGTCAACTGCCAGTCCGTCCAGGCGTCCACCGGGCGGAAGCCCAGCCGCTCGTTGATCGCCACCATGTGCGAGTTCTCCGCCGCGTTCCAGGTGTCGACGACGCGCAGCGCCGGTTCGTGGCCGAGCACGTGCCGCAGGTTCTCGATCTTGACGAGCAGGCCGAGCCGGTGCCCGCGGTGCGCCGGGTCGACGATGGTGATCTGCTGGAACGCGTGCCAGTCGGCGTTCGGGCCCCGGTCGATCAGCGTCCAGGCGGCCAGCCGGCCGGTCGCCTCGTGCACCGCCGCCTGGTGGTAGCGCCGCCGGCCCCGGGCGGCCAGCGCCCGCTCGGTGGCCCGCAGCCGGTCCACGTCGACCTGCTCCGCCTCCAGTACCAGGTCGCCCGTCGGCGCGTCGGCCATCAACCGGCCGTCGAGAAAGGCGACGTCCTCGGCGTACTCCTCCGGGGTGTCGCCCCGCCAGGCCACCAGCCGGTAGCCGGCGGCGTGCGCGCGGGCGTCGGCGGCCAGCGCGTCGAGCGAGCGCTGATCGAGCCGGGTGACGTCCAGCCGGCGGCGTACCTCGGCCAGCGCGGGCCGGGCGCCCGTCGCCGCGGCGAAGGCGCCGCCGGCCGGGGAGCGCTCGACGCCGCCGGGCAGCGTGCCGAAGGTGACCGCGACCAACCGCTTGCGGCCCTGCTCGCGGAGCACCCGCAGGCTGTGCTCGTGCAGCGCCCGACCGACCCCGCGCCGCCGGTGGTCGGGGTGGACGACCAGGTCGGCGGTGGCGTTGCCGGTGTTCTCCAACTGCGGCAGGTCCAGCGCCAGGTAGCCGGCCGGGGCGCCGTCGCGCAGGGCCAGCGCCCAGCGGGGCGCGTTGCCCGGTAACGGGTGGGTCAGCGAGGCGTCGAAGCGGCGCCGGCAGAACGGCGGGAAGTCCGGCAGGTCGGCGGCGTGGGCGGCCACGCCGATCCGGTACGCCGCGTCGATCGCGGCCGAATCGGTGGCGTCGAACGGCGTGACAGTGAGGGCCATGGCGGGAGCCTGCCCCGGAGAAGGCGATCGGGCCAGCGAATTTCGCTGGCCCGATCGGAGGCTGGTCGGGAGGGACGATCGCACAACGCCTCCGGCGTTGGGTCGTAAGAACTTGAAAAGTCTCCGGCGAAACGCCCTCCCGCACGGAGCATCTTCCGCCGTCCGAATCCTGCCGTCAAGTCCTCGGCGGCGGTTTTCCCCCACCGAGGGCGAATGACCGCTTACTGATGCGTACGACCCCATCCCCCAGCCGGGCGATCCACCCAGCCCACTCGGGCCGGGGTCAGGTGAGGAGGCCGCTGTCGCGGGCGGCGCGGAGGGAGGGCTTGATGCGGTGGGTGGGGCCGACCTGGGCGGCGACGGCGTCGATGGTCTTCAGGCCCTCGCCGGTGTTGAACACCACGGTCTCGGCGGTCGGGTCGAGCCGGCCGGACTCGACCAGCTTGCGCAGCACCGCGACGGTGACCCCGCCGGCGGTCTCGGCGAACACGCCGGTGGTCCGGGCCAGCAGCCGGATCCCGGCGCGGATCTCGTCGTCGTCGGCGTACTCCATCCAGCCGCCGGTGCGGCGGACCGCCTCCAGCGCGTAGAGGCCGGCCGCCGGGTCGCCGATGTTGAGCGACTTGGCGAGGCCGGTGGGCCGGACCGGGGTGATCGTGTCGGTGCCGGAATGCAGCGCGGTGGCGATCGGGTTGCAGCCGGCGGACTGAGCGCCGAAGACCTTCCAGCCACCGGCCGGGGCCTCCACCAGGCCGATCTCGACCAGCTCGGTGAACGCCTTGTCGATCTTGGTGAGCAGCTCGCCGGAGGCCATCGGGATCACCACCTGGGCGGGGATCCGCCAGCCGAGCTGCTCGGCCACCTCGTAGCCGAGCGTCTTGGAACCCTCCGCGTAGTACGGCCGGACGTTGACGTTGACGAAGGCGGTGTCCTCGAACTCGTCGGTCTCCACCAGCTCGCCGCAGAGCCGGTTCACGTCGTCGTACGAGCCGTCGACGGCGACCAGCTCGCCGCCGTAGACGGCGGTGGTGACCACCTTGCCCTGCTCCAGGTCGCCGGGGATGAACACCACCGACGGCGCCCCGGCCCGGGCGGCGTGCGCGGCCACCGAGTTGGCCAGGTTGCCGGTGGAGGCGCAGGCGAAGCGGGTGAAGCCGAGCGCCCGCGCGGCGGTCAGCGCCACCGACACCACCCGGTCCTTGAACGAGTGGGTCGGGTTGGCGCTGTCGTCCTTGACCCAGAGCGGGGCGGTGACGCCCAGTTCGGCGGCGAGGTGCGGGGCGGCCACCAGCGGGGTGAGCCCCGGGTCCAGGGTCACCCGGGTGGCCGGATCCTGGCCGGCGGGCAGCAGCGGCGCGTACCGCCAGATGTTGGCCGGCCCGGCCGCGATCCGCTCCCGGGTGACGGCGGCCAGCGCGGTGCTGTCGTAGTCGACCTCCAGCGGGCCGAAACACTCGTAACAGGCGTGCTGGGCGGCCAGCGGGTACCGCGCGGAGCAGGCGCGACAGACCAGAGCCCGGGCCGGGCTGGCGGTGGTGTCGATACCGGTGACGGGAAGGGTCGACGTCATGTCGAGGAGTCCTCTCATCTTTCCCCGCGTCGCACCCTGCGGCGGGGACGGAATTGGCACCTGCCCCGTCGCGCTCTGCGTCGAGTCGCACGGGGTGGTTGCCGGGGCGTCGTCGGGCCGTATCCCTCAGCCCCTCTGGATGAGGTATTCAGTTGTGCCGCCGAGTCTAGGCGGAGGGCTGCCCCTGCTCACCCGTGATCCCAGCCTGTGAACCGCGCCCCGCCGTCACCGCCGCGTGGTCGCCGCCGGAGCGGTCCGCCGGCACTGACCCACCGCCGGGTGCGGTGGTTGTCGCCGGGAGGACAACAACCGCACCCGAAGCGGGCGCCGGGCGGGCTCGGGGCTCAGGCGGGGACCGACGCGTGGGGGGCGGGGGTGGTTTCCGCCGGGCCGGCGCGACGGCGGGACAGCAGCACGTCCACCGCCCAGCTGCCCGGGCCGAGCACCGCGACCAGCAGGAACGACCAGCAGAAGAGGGCCGCCAGCTCACCGCCGTTGCGCAGCGGCAGCAGGTCGTGCGGCTGGTGCACCACGAAGTACGCGTACGCCATCGAGCCGGAGGCGAGCAGCGCGGCTGGCCGGGTTGCCAGCCCGACGAGCACGAGCGTGCCGCAGACCAGTTGGATCAACGCGGCCCACCAGCCGGGCCAGGTGGCGAACGGGATCGCTCCGCCGGTGGCCGGGTTGCCACCGAGGACGCCGAAGATCGACGCCGCGCCGTGGCACAGGAAGAGCGCGCCGGCGACGATGCGGAACAGGGAGAGCACGGGACCGTTCAACTGCGCCGTAACCATGGGGACCTCCTGGGACGGGTGTCGGACGACGTCCAGGATGGCGGGCGCAGTGATTGAAGTTAATCGATTCCTTGCTCGCGGGACAATCCCATGGGAACGCTCCCATGATATGGGCGTGCGGTGAGGTGGTGTTAAGCAGGGCCCCCTCCTACACAAAACGCGGTGACAGAGGGCCCCGCCTTGCACCTCAGCTGGTGATGTCCTTGCGGGTGAAGCGCCAGTAGGCCAGCGACCAGAAGAGGGTGGCGTAGGCGATCGCCGAGATGCTGCCGCGGACCACGTCGTCGGTCTGCACCGGCGTGGAGAGCAGCCCCAGCCAGGCGCTGCTGTAGTGGGTGGGCAGGAAGTCGCGCAGCACGCCCAGCGCGGTGATCTGGTCGAGGATGCTGGACAGGATCCAGAGCAGCACCGCGCCGCCGACCGCGCCCAGCGCGGCGTCCGTGGTCACCGAGAGCAGGAACGCCAGCCCGGCCACCACCAGGAGTACGACCGCCAGGTAGCCGAGCACCGCGAGCAGCCGCAGCACCCCCTCCCCCGGCGCCAGCTCGGCGGCGACCTGGCTGCGCAGCGGCTCCCAGCCGTACCGCAGGGTGCCGACCAGCAGCGCGGTGCCGGCGAGCAGCAGCAGCGCCAGCAGCGAGTACGCCAGCGCGACCACCAGCTTCACGGTGAGCAGCCGGGCCCGGGGCACCGGCACCGCCAGCAGGTAGCGCAGGCTGCCCCAGCTCGCCTCGCTGGCCACCGTGTCGCCGCAGAACAGCGCGACCACCACGACCAGCAGGAACGACGCCGAGACCAGGATGGAGAAGAGGGTGAAGTTCAACCCGCCCGAGGTGGCCAGGTCGGCGAGGCTGGCGAACTCGCCCCGGCCGTTGCCGTCGTCGCCGCCGGACTCGAACTGGAACGCGATCAGGATGATGATCGGCAGCAGCGCCATGAACCCCAGCGCGAGCTGGGTACGCCGGCGCGACGCCTGCCGCCGGAACTCCGCCGCGAACGGCAGCGTCGCCGACGGGCGGTAGCCGCGCGCCGCGCCACCGGACCCGGCCGTACCCGCGCCGGACGAACCCGCGCCCGACGCCACCGACGAACCCGCCATCACCGGTCCCCGCTTCCCCGAGAGTTCTCGCCCACCAGAGCGAGGAACGCGTCCTCCAGGCGCCGCCGCGGCACCACCCGGTCCACCCCGATGCCGGCCCGGACCAGTTCGGCCACCACCTCGCTGCGCGCGGTGCCGTTGGTGTCCACCACCAACTGGCCGTCGCCGTCCGGCAGCACCCGTACGCCGTCCAGCCGGTCCAGCACGGTCCGGGCCGCGTCCGGGTCGCTCACCTCGAACAGCACGCTCGGCGACTCGCCGACGATCTCCTCGACCGGCCCGGAGGCGACGATCCGGCCCTTGTTCACCACCACCGCGTGCGTGCAGGTCTGCTCCACCTCGGCCAGCAGGTGGCTGGAGACCAGCACCGCCCGGCCGCCGGTGGCGTAGCGCTGGAGCACCCGGCGCATCTCGGCGATCTGCGGCGGGTCCAGGCCGTCGGTCGGCTCGTCGAGCACCAGCAGCTCGGGCAGGCCGAGCATGGCCTGCGCGATGGCCAGCCGCTGGCGCATGCCGTGGCTGTACTTGCGGGTCTTGCGATGTACCGAGTCGCCCAGCCCGGCGATCTCCAGCGCCTGCTCGAAGTGCGCGTCGGCCTCCGGCCGCCCGGTCGCCCGCCAGTACGCCTTCAGGTTCGCAAGCCCGGACAGGTGCGGCAGGAAGCCGGGGCCCTCGACCAGCGCGCCGATCCGGGACAGCACCGGCGAGCCGGGGACCAGCCGGTGGCCGAAGACGTAGATCTCCCCGGCGGTCGGCTGGGTCAGCCCCATCAGCACCCGCAGCGTGGTGGTCTTGCCGGCCCCGTTCGGCCCGAGCAGGCCCATCACCTGGCCGGGGTGCACCTCGAAGTCCACGTGGGAGACGGCGACGAAGCCGTCCGCGTACTCCTTGCGGAGGTCCCGGACGACGAGCGGGACGCCCGCGTACTCCGGGTGGACGGAGCGGTCCTGGCGGCGGTGCCGGCGGCGGGCGAGCAGGACGACCACGACGAGCCCGACCACGATCGCGGCGAGCAGCCCGGCCAGCACCCAGCGCCAGACGGCGGCGGCGGTGGGGATGGGCTCCCCGGCGACCGTGGGCAGGGTCAGCGGGCCGTCACCGGCCGCCACCGTGTAGACGGTCGGCTCGGCGGGGGTGGTGTACGCCTGGTCGGAGGTGGCCACCACCACCCGCAGCCGGTGCCCGGCCTCGATCCGGCGGACGATCCCCGGCAGGGTGACGGTGACCGGGGTGCCCGCCTCGACGGTCCTCGGCAGCCCGGTCAGCCGGACCGGGGCGACCAGCCCGTCGGGCAGTGCCGCGGCGCCGTTCGGGTCGACGTCGTAGAGCTTGACGAAGAGCACCGCCTCACCGGTCGGGGAGGCGGCCCGGATGCGCACGGTGGGCGCGCCGACCACGTCCACGGGCTCGTCCAGCGGCGCCGACTCGAACCGGGCGTGCTGGCCGGGGATGTCGCCGGCCACCCCGTCCAGCAGTGAGCCGAGCGCGCCGGCGAACGGCACCGAGGAGATCGCCGCCGGGTTGCCGTTCGGCGGGTTGGCGACCGGCTGGGCCGGCCCGGTCACCGCCACCTCCCGCCGGGCGGTGCCGGCCAGCCCGGGATAGTCGGCGGTGCGGTAGCCGGTGGCCACCAGCCCCCGGTCGAGCGCGTCGAAGCCGGCGATCCGGGAGAAGGTGAAGTCGTCGCCCGGCGCGGCCCCCTCGCCCTTGACGTAGTGGTCCAGCCACTGCGCGGTCAGGAACTTCACCCGGTCGGAGTCGGTCTGCGGCCCGGCGCCACCGTCGTGGCCCCCGGTGAACCAGGCGACCCGGACAGGGGTGCCGTCGGCGGCGATGCCCCGGGCGTTGGCGTCCGCCTCGGCGAGCGGGAAGAGGGTGTCCGCCTCGCCCTGCACCAGCAGGGTCGGGGCCTTGATCCGGTCCAGCACGCCGGCCGGGCTGGACCGGCGCAGCAGGTCCACCGCCGCCTGGTCGGCCCGCCCGGTGGTGGCGATGCGCAGGTACGCGGCGCAGACGTCGGCCGCGAACCGCCCGCAGGACGGGTCGGCGGCCCCCGCCGGCCCTCGCCCCGGGCCGGACCCCGGCCCGGCGCCCGGGCCGGGGCTGGGCGGGCCGGCGGAGGCGGGCGCGCCCTCCGGCTGGGCGGCCGAGGTGCCGCCAATGCCGGCCGGGCCGGAACCGGCGTTGCCGCCACCACCGAAGAAGATGCCGGCCCAGCCCTTCTTGAACACGCCCTCGGTGGCCGGCCGGCCGGTGCTCTCCGGCAGGAAGGCCCGGGACAGGTCGTTCCAGGTGATCATCGGCACGATGGCGTCGACGCGCCGGTCCTGCGCCGCCAGCAGCAGCGCCAGCCCACCGCCGTACGAGCCGCCCACCACGCCGACCCGGGGGTCACCGGCCGAGTCGGTCCGGACCTCCGGGCGGGCGGCGAGCCAGTCGAGCAGCCGCTGGGCGTCCCGAACCTCGTAGTCCGGGTTGTCCAGGTGGATCTGGCCGCCGCTGCGGCCGAAGCCCCGGGCGGTCCAGGTCAGCACCGCGTAGCCCCGGGCCACCAGGTCCTCGGCGTCGGAGCGGACCGAGTCCTTGGTACCACCGAAGCCGTGCGCCAGCAGCACCGCCGGCACCCGGTTCGCCGCGGAGGCGTCGCCGGGCAGGTAGAGCGTGGTGTCCAGGTCGACCGGCTCGTCCCCGGCCGGCCCGGACCGGACGGTGAGCGGCGCCGACTCGGTGCGGAACCCGTCGCCGCCCGGCCGGGCCAGCCAGACCAGGGCCGCGGCCAGCAGCACGACGACCACCAAGGCGGCCACGATCCGCCGCCGGGTGGACAGCACACGTCGGACCCGGACGCCCGACAACGGTGACCTCATTCCGGAAACGGTACGGCCCGGATCCTGAGCGTTCCCTGAGATCCGCCGTACGTTCGTCCGGTTGCGCCGTTCGGCGCGCGCCGTCCGTCGTCCGCGGAAGGTCCAGAGAATCCCAGCGGGACGTATTCGGATCACGTGAATTCACATCTACAGCCGCAAATCGTCGTCGATGTCACGTCTCGGCGATCCGATCGGACGCTGCGTGTCGACCGACTCCACATTCGGTCACCCGGGCAGAACTGACGTCAAGCCGACTCGGCGATCGACTCCCAGCCACGTCCGATTCGACTACTTTCCGGTCCGGTGAACGGGACTACGTACGGCGACCTCCCCGGGACACCGACCGCCCCGCCGTCGCCGGAGGAGACAGACCATGACAGTCCCCGCGCCGCGGGTCCGTCGGCGGCCCTCCGTGCCGGGCCGTGCCCTGCCCCTGTTGCTGGTGCTGGCGCTGGTCGCCCCCCTCGGTCTGCTCTTCGCGCAGGCCGACGGGAACAGCGCCGACGACCGCGACCTGACGGCCCGGGAACGGCTCGGCGTCCGCTACCTGCGCGCCCTCGGGCCGGTCACCGACGCCCTGGTGGAGGCCCAGTCCACCGCGGTCGCCCGGGCACCGGTCTCCCGCGCGGCGCTCAACGCCGCGATCGAACAGGTGGCGGAGGTGGACAGCACCGTCGGCGACGAGCTGCGCAGCCACGAGCGCTGGGCCGGGCTGCGGGCGAAGGTGGAGGGACTGCCGGACCGTGGGCTCGCCGACCCGGAGGCGGCCTACCGGGCATACGGCGAGGCCAACGACCTGCTGCTGGCGCTCTACCGGAAGGTACGGGAGTCCTCCGGCCTGGTCCGCGACCCCCGGTCCGACTCGTTCTTCCTCCAGGACGGCATCGGCGGTGACCTGCCCACCGCGGCGGTGCTGGCCGGCCGGCTCGCCGACCTGGTCCGGCTGGCCCCCGGGCGCCCCGCCGCCGAGCGCGTGCAGACCGGCGCCGAGCTGGCCGAGCTGCGGGTGGCCGCGCTCGGCCCCGCCAACGACCTGGTCGCCGACCTGCGGGCGGCGGTGGACAGCTCGGAGAGCACCGACCTGGGCGCCAACGTGCTCACCCCGCTGGACACCTACCAGCGCTCGCTCGAGGCGTTCACCGCGTTCTCGACCCCGGGGACCGGATGGGCCGCGCCGAGCACCGACGAGCTGACCCGCGCCGGGCTCACCGCCCAGGCCGCCGCCAAGCAGCTCCGCACGGTCATCCTCGACCAGCTCGACGCGCTGCTGAAGGAACGGCTGGACGCACTCGACCGGGACCGGGTGCTGGCCCGGATCGCGGCGGGAGTGGGGGTGGCCCTGCTCATCGGGCTGGCCGTGGCGCTGGCCCGGAGCCGGCCCCGGGCCACCGAGGCGCACCGGGCGCCGGCTCAGGCCGGGCCGCCCACGGCGGTCCGCCCGGACCCGCCGGTCGCCCCCGGGGAAGCCGACCGCCAGCCCGTCGCGGTGGGCCGGAGCGCCGAGGCGGCGCGGTGGAGGCCGTTCGATGCTGCTCGCTAGGTTGCGGATCCGGGGCAAGCTCGCCCTGCTGGTGATCATTCCCCTGCTCAGCATGATCGGGCTGGCCGTGCCGGTGGTCGTCGACCGGGTGGCCGCCGCCCAGCGGGCCGCCGACACCGCCGAGACCGTTCGCGTCGCCAGCCGGATCGGCAGCCTGGTCCAGGATCTCCAGCAGGAACGCCTGCTCTCGGTCGGGTTGCTGCTCGGGCGGGTGGCCCGCACGGAGCTGGTCCAGAAGTCCGCCACCGTCAACGACCGGGTCGCCGACCTGCGCGCCGAGTCGCTGCCGGCGCCGGTCCGCGAGGCCCTCGACGGGGTACGCAGGCTGGCCGACGTACGCACCGCGGTGCTCGCCGGCCGGGCCACGCCGGAACAGATCCTGACCATCTTCGCCGCGGTCGACACCGCCCTGATCGACGCGCTGCGGCTGCCGTTCCAGGTGGACACCGACACCTCGGCCGGGCGGCAGGTGCTCGCCCTGGACGCGCTGCTGCGCACCGACGAGGGGCTGAGCTCGTGCGCCACCCAGATCGTGCTGGTCAAGGCGACCGGTGACCCGCGGGTGTCCAGCTCGTACATCGCCTGCATGGCGGCGCTCGACGTGGACAACGAGCGGTTCCGCAAGCTGATCACCCCGGAGCAGCTGACGCTGGCCCTGCTGGACGACGCGGCGGTGGCCGCCCGGACCAGCCCGACCTTCCTGGCCGACAGCGTCCGGGACCCGGCCGCGGCGATCGCCCCGGTGCCGCTGGACGCCCTCTTCCCCTCGGTCCGCTCGATGATCACGCTGGGCCAGTTCGTGGAGAAGAAGGTCGTCGCGGACGTCATCGCGGAGACCCGTACCGAGGAGCGGGACGCGCTGACCACGGCCTGGCTGGTCGCCCTGACGGCGGCCGTGATCCTGCTGCTCGTGGTGCTGCTGAGCGTGGCGGTGGCCCGTACCGTGTCCCGGCCGCTGAGCCGGCTCACCCGCTCCGCCGAGCGCGTCGCCCGGGTCGCCGAGGCGGAGCTGACCCGGGTGGCCGACGACGAGACCGAGTCGGTGCCGCCGGTGCGCCTCGACCCGGTGGACGTACGGGCTCGGGACGAGATCGGTGACCTGGCCCGGGCCTTCGAGCGGGTGCAGCACACCGCCGCCCGGCTGGTGGAGCGGCAGGTTGCCGGCCGGCGGAACGTGGCGCAGATGTTCGGGCACGTGGGCCGGCGTACCCAGAACCTGGTGGGCCGGCAGATCGCGCTGATCGACCAGTTGGAGCGGCAGGAGACCGACCCGCGGCGGCTGGCGCAGCTCTACCGGCTGGACCACGTCTCCAGCCGGTTGCGCCGCAACGCCGGCAGCCTGGTGGTGCTCTCCGGCTCGGACGGGTCGGACGGGCCGGTCGCCCCGGTGGCGCTCGCCGACGTGGTCCGGCTGGCGCTGGGCGAGATCGAGGACTACACCCGGGTGGACGTGCAGGTGCCGCCGGCCGTGTCGGCGGCGCCGGCGGTCGCCGGTGACCTGGTGCTGGTGCTGGCCGAGCTGATGGAGAACGCCACGGTCTTCTCCCCGCCGCACGCCCGGGTGCTGGTCGCCGGGGAGCTGACCAACACCGGGGCCCGGCTCTTCGTGGTGGACCGCGGCCTCGGCATGACCGAGGACCGGCTGGCCGAGGAGAACGCCCGGCTGACCCGGCGGGAACGGCTCGACCTGGCCCCGACCGAGGTGCTCGGGCTCTTCGTGGTGGGGCGGCTGGCCCGCCGGCACGGCCTCACCGTGCGGCTGGTCCACACCGCCGGGGGCGGGGTGACCGCCCGGCTGGACATCCCGCTGGCGCTGCTGGTGATCCGGAAGGCGGACCGGGCGGGGGCGACGGTGGCCTGGGCCACGGTGCCGTCGCGGGAGCGGCGCGCGCCGGTGGCGCTGGACCGGGCCCAACCGGGGCGGGCGCTCACCGCGGCCCCCGATCCGCGCCCGGCCGGCGATCCCGGGTCCGCCGGCGGCTTCGACGCGGACCTGCTCAGCCGGGCCACCCGCAGCATGGCGACCGGCGAATCGTGGGACGCCTTCGGCTCCGCCGCGCAGGAGACCGTGCCGCTGCCACCCGCGCCGGCCGGGATCAGCGAGTTCCTGGAGCTCACCCCGGCACCGGCCGGCCCGCCCGCGCTCGGCCCCACCGCTGTCCCCGCGCCGCCCACCTCCCCCGCGCCACCCACGCCGGCCGGGACCGCCGCAACCGCCGGGGCCGCCGAGGCCACGGGACCGGTCGCGACCGCCGGGTGGCCGGCCGGGGCCACCGGCCCCACGGCAGCCGGCTCACCGCCCGGGACCGCGGGCCCAACGCCAGCCGGCGGGCGGCCACCGAGCCGCCGGGTGCCCGGCGCCAGCCTGCCCCCGGCGCGGGCGGCCACCCAGCCGGTGGACGCGGTCGGAGCCGACCCGGCGGCCGCCCGCGCCCTGGTCGAGGAGTTCCAGTCCGGGGTACGCCGGGCCGAGCGACACCGCCCCGGCACCTGGCCGCCGGCCGAGCCGGTGGTCGTCGCCACCCCGCACCGCCCGCGGCTGAGCCGCCGGGTGCCGGGGGCCAACCTGACGGTCGCCCCGCCGGCCCCGCCGCTGGCCAGCACCGGCCCGGGCGACCCGTCGGAGGTACGCGACCTCATCACCGAGTTCGAGGCGGGCGTCGCCCGTGCTCTGCGCGAAGTCAGTCCAGACCGCCGCAACGAAGAGGGATCACGGTGACCAGCCCTTTCCTGCACGACAACGTCGAACACCAGAGCACCGGCGCGGAACTGAGCCCGGAGGCCCGCACCTTCAACTGGCTGCTGGACTCGTTCACCTCCAGCACGGCGGGGGTGATGGAGGCGATCGCCGTCTCCTCCGACGGGCTGCTGATGGCGATGTCCGCGATCAAGGACCGGTCCAACGCGGAGCGGCTGGCCGCGGTGGTCTCGGGCATGACCAGCCTGGCCGGGGGCGCCGCGAGCTGGTACGCGCTGGGCGGGCTGAACCGGGTGATCGTGGACATGGCCGACGGCTACCTGCTGATCAGCGCGATCAGCAGCGGCTCGGTGCTGGGCGTGGTCGCCGACCGCTCGGCCAACCTCGGCACCGTCGCGTACGAGATGACCCTCTTCGCCGGCCGGGCCGGCGGCGCCCTGACCCCCCGCCTGATCGTCGAGCTGAAGAACGCCGTCCAGCAATGAACCCCGACGTCACCGGGCCGGGGCCCGATCCGGAACCGTCGGTCCGGATCCGTCCCTACCTGCGGACGTCGTCGACCGGGGAGTACCCGCCGGCGCCCGTCGATCCCGAGCGGCCCGACGGACCGCGGCCCTTCGTGCTCACCGCCGGCCGGGTGGCCGGCGCGGACCCGGCGATCGGCCTGGAGACCCAGGTGACCGCCCGGCCGGCGCACCCGCCCGTCGTCCTGACCGGCCACCTGGCGCCGGAGTTGCGGACGATCGTGGCGCTCTGCGTGGAACCGATCTCGGTGGCCGAGATCTCGGCCCGGACCCGGCTGCACTTCGGCGTGACCCGGGTCCTGGTCGGTGACCTGCGGGCCGCCGGTCACCTCGACGTCCACGTCACGGACGTCCCGGACGTCCATGACCCCGAACTCATCCTGCGAGTGATCGATGGACTACGTGCGATCTCCTGAGTGGCCGCCGAACCCGCCGGGCGACCTCTCGGCCAACAGCGCCGGCGGCCGTTACGGCCACCCGACCGGCCCCGCGCCGGCGGCGGAACGTGGCCGCCCGGCGCCCCGGGTGCCGGTGGTGCCGCCGCCGGCCATGACGGTGGCCCGGGCGGAATCCCCGCCCACGTCCACCACCGCGCCGCCGATCCCGGTCAAGATCCTCATCGCCGGCGGCTTCGGGGTGGGGAAGACGACGAGTGTCGCCGCCATCTCCGAGATCGCCCCGCTGACCACGGAGGCGGAGATGACCATCGCCGGGATCGGCGTGGACGACCCGGGCAGCCGCTCGGCGAAGACCACCACGACCGTGGCGATGGATTTCGGTTGCGTCACCCTCGACCGCAGCCTGAAGCTCTATCTCTTCGGCACCCCGGGCCAGGCGCGGTTCGGTTTCATGTGGGACGACCTGGCCCGGGGGGCGCTCGGCGCGCTCGTGGTGGTGGACAGCGCCCGGCTCGACGACTGCTATCCGGCGATCGACTTCTTCGAGCGGGCCGGGCTGCCGTTCGTGGTCGGGGTGAACGCCTTCGACGGCCGGCTGGCCCACGACCTCACCGCGATCCGGTGGGCGCTGGCCATCGAGGACCAGGTACCGCTGGTGCGGTTCGACGCCCGGGAGCGGCACTCGGTCCGGGACGCCCTCCTGGTCGTCCTGGACCGGGCGCTGGACCGGGCGACCAGGGATCGGGGGGCCTGAGGCTCGTCGGTGACAGCGGTGGGGGCTCCGGGTCGTGGCGCGGCACCGGCCACGTCGAGCCGGAGCCGGCACAGGAGGGGGGAAGACATGAGAGGTGGTCTGGACGACACCCTGGCCCGGTTGGCGCGGCGGGAGGAACTGCGCCGGCGGGGCGACGCCGAGGGGGCCGAGCGGGCGGCGACCGACGGCCCGGCGGCCGGACCTGCGGAGGCCGGCCGGCCGGTCGTGGGGCGGCCGAACGCGGGTCCGCAGAACGGCGGCCGGGCGGCGCCACACCGGGAGGCCCCGGTCGGGCGGCACGGCGCGGAACGGGATCCGGTGGCGGAGATCGCCGAGGCGGTGCGCCGGGTGGTCGCCGAGCACCCGGACGTCACGGTGCAGCTGCGGGTGGAGTACGACGGGCGGACGTACCCGCTGCGGGTCGGGCCGGCCGAGCCGGGGGCGCTGGTGTGGCCCGCGCCACCCGGGCCCCCGCCCGCCTGGCCGGCACCCGACGCGGCCGGCGCGGATCCGGCCGCCCGGCTGGCCGACCTGATCCGGCGCGACCCGTCGCTGTTGACCGGCGACGGCCCGGCGCGGTAAGAGTCCCCGCTCCGGTCCCTTCGGCCGGAGGTGCGGCGGGCGGCTAGGGTCGGGCGGTGGCGGAACCCCGGCTGACCCTGACCGCGCTGCTCCGACCGGCGGCGCTGGACGCCCGACGCGGGGTGGTCCGGCTGCATCCGGAGGTGCTCACCGCGTTGGCGCTGCGCCCCGGCGACCCGGTGCGGCTGGCCGGGCGGCGGGTCACCGCCGGCATCGCCGCCCCGGCGGGGGCGGACAGCGGGCCCACCCTGCTGCACGCGGACGACCTGATGCTCGGCAACCTGGGCCTGCGCTCCGGCGGGCAGGTGACGGTGAGCCCGCTGCCGGTGGCCCCGGCCCGGCGGGTCCGGCTCACCGGCCCGGTGGCGATCGTCGCGGCCGTCTCCCCGGAGATGCTGCGGCTGGCGTTGCTCGGCAAGGTGGTGACGGCCGGCGACGACGTCTCGCTGCTCCCGCAGGACGTGCTACCGGACGCCTCCGTGCGGAGCCTGGTCGAGGCAGCCCGCCGGAGCCTGTCCAACACCGTCGGGTACGCCTGGACCAGCACCCTGCTCACCGTGTCGGCGGCCGAGCCGGAGGTCGGTGGGCTGGTCACCATGGACACCCTGGTCGGCTGGGAGCACGGCCCGGCCACGCACGGCGCGGTGTCGGACGACGAACCGTCGACATGGGCGGCGGACGGCGCAGCGGGGACGTCGGCCAGTGACGCGTCGGCGTGGGCGACGAACGGCGCCCGGCCGGCGCACGACCCGGTCGGCGGTCGCCCCGGCGGCACCCCGCGCGGCCCGGCACCGGCCGGGTCCACCGGGCAGGCGGGCGGACCGGAGCCGGCCGGCGGGTCCGCGCCGGGCCTGGACGAGCTGCCCGGCCTGCGGGCCCAGGCCGAACAGCTCACCGAGCTGCTGGACCTCGGCTTCCACCACCGCGAGGTGCTCGACCGGCTGGGCACCGAGGTGTCGCTCGGGGTGCTGCTCACCGGCCCGGCCGGCTCCGGTAAGGGGGCGCTGGTCCGGGCGGTGGCCGCGGCGCTGCGGCTCCGGGTCCACCCGGTCTGGGCGCCCGAGCTGGCCGCGCTCAGCAACGACGCGGCGGCCCGCCGGCTGCGCGAGGCGGCCGCCGCGGTACGCGCCGACGGCCCCGCCGTGCTGCTGGTCGGCGACGTCGAGGCGCTCGCCCCGGCGGACGGGCCCGGCCCGGTGGCCACCGTGTTCCGCCAGCTCCTCGGCGAACTGCTCCGGGCCGGCGTGGCGGTGGTCTGCACCACCGGGCGGCCGGAGGCGGTCCACCCCGGCCTGCACGGGCCGGACCTGCTGCCGGTGCGGATCACCGTGCCGCTGCCCGACGCGGCGCTGCGCCGGGAACAGCTGACCGTGCTGACCCGGCAGGTGCCGCTGGCCGAGGACGTCCGGCTGGACGACGTGGCCGGGCGCACGCCCGGGTTCGTCCTCGCCGACCTGGCCGCGCTGGTCCGGGAGGCCGGGGTACGGGCCGCGCTGCGGCAACGGTCCGAGCCGACGCCGACCGTGGCGATGGCCGACTTCTCGGCCGCGCTGGAGGTGGTCCGGCCCACCACGATGGCCGGTTCCACCCTGGAGTTGGCCACCGTGACCCTCGACGACGTGGGCGACCTGGCCGAGGTGAAGCAGACCCTCACCGAGTCGGTGCTGTGGCCGCTGACCTACCCGGACACCTTCGCCCGGCTGGGCGTGCATCCGCCGCGCGGCGTGCTGCTGTACGGCCCGCCCGGCTGCGGCAAGACGTACCTGGTGACGGCGCTGGCCGGGTCGGGCCGAGCGAACGTGCTCTCGGTCAAGGGCGCGGAGCTGCTCTCCAAGTGGGTGGGCGAGAGCGAGCGGGCGGTCCGGGAACTCTTCCGCCGGGCCCGGGAGGCCGCGCCGACGCTGATCTTCCTGGACGAGGTGGACGCGCTCGCCCCGGTCCGCGGGCAGGCCACCGACGGGGGCACCACGGACCGGGTGGTCGCCGCGCTGCTGACCGAGCTGGACGGGGTGGAGGCGCTGCGCAACGTGGTGGTGGTCGGCGCCACGAACCGGCCCGACCTGGTCGACCCGGCGCTGCTGCGGCCGGGGCGGTTGGAACGGCTGGTCTACGTGCCCCCGCCCGACGGTGCGGCCCGGGCGGAGATCCTCCGCGCCGGCGCGCGCAACGTGCCGCTCGACGCGGAGGTGAACCTCGCCGGGCTGGGCGCGGAGCTGGACGGCTTCTCCGCGGCGGACTGCGCGGCGCTGGTCCGGGAGGCGGCGCTGGCCGCGATGCGCGAGTCGCTGACCGCGTCGACGGTCACCGCCGCGCACGTGGCCGCCGCCCGACGCCGGGTCCGCCCGTCGCTGGACCCGGATCAGGTCGCCTGGCTGGCCGCGTACGCGGAGAAGCGGGCCGGCTGACGGCCGCCGGTCCGGCGTCAGTCGGTGGGCAGCAGCGGGCCGAGCGGGCCGAGGTCCAGGTTCAGGTCCTCCGGCGCGAGCCCGAAGTGCTCGCGGAGCAGGGTCATCTGCTCCTCCAGGGCCATCAGCGTGGCGCCCATCCGCTCGATCTGCTCCTCGGTCAGGTCACCGACCTCGACCCGGCGCAGCGCCTGCCGTTCCATCAGCTGGCGGAGCAGCTCGATCACGGTGAGCACCAGGCTGCCCAGCCCGCGCTCGACGGAGTCGCGGTCCACGGCCAGCCGGCGGTCCAGCGGCCGGACCCGCGGCTCGACCCAGGTGGACTCGCCCAGCGCGGCGGCCAGCTCGGTGGCCGTGTCCCGGTCGCCGGGCGGCAGGCGGCGCAGCTCGCCCCCGCCGCTCACGACGTCATCCCGTCCGGCGCGACGCCCGTCGGGAGCGCCGCCACGCCGTCCGGTGCCGCGGCCGGCGGGAGCGCGTCGGGCGGCTCCGGCGGGGTGAGCGAGCCGACCGAGGAGATCAGCGCGCGCAGCGAGACGTACACCAGATCGATGTCGGCGATGGCGATGGTGATCTCGCCGCTGATCACCACGCCGGTGGCCAGCACCCGGTCCAGCAGGTCGACCAGGGCCACCGGCCGGTAGGCCAGCGGATCGTCGGCGCTGCTCGGCGCCAGCGTCTGGGTCACCATGCCGGCTCCCGTACGGTGTGCGCCTCCGCCGCCGGCCGGTCCGCCACGAAGGAGTACGGCGGCCACGGGCCGGTCAGCTCCAGCCGCACCTGGGGGTGCCGGCCGGCGAGCATCCGGACCAGTTCGGTGAAGCCGTCCAGCGTGGACACGTCGACCAGGTACGCCCCGTTGAGCACCATCGCGGTCGGCGCGCCGGAGAGCCGGCGGTCCTGCGCGGCGTGCCGTCGGGCGGCCACCGCGTACTGGGCGAGGGCGTCGTGCACGGTGGCGGCGGTCTCGGCGGCGACTCGCTGGCCCTGCTCCCGGGCGGTCAGCTGGGCCCGGCGCCGCCGCAGGTACGCCGCCCCCGCGCCACCGCCGCCGGTGGCCGACTGCTCCTCCTCGGGGGCCGTCGCCCCGGGCACCACGTACCCCTTGACGCCCCACTCGGTGCGGCCGGTGAGCCGGTCCAGGGCGACGGCCAGCTCGGCCTGCCGGTCGGCCAGCACCGCGGCCACCCGGTCGGTGTCCCGGTGCACGGTGGCCAGCCGGGCCGGCACCACCGCCCCGGTACGGGACAGCGCCTCGACCACCCCGTGGTGCGCCCGGGCGGCCCCCTCCAGCCAGGTCAGGTCCTCCAGCTTGCGGCGCAGCGGCTCCTCGCCGTACTCGGCCAGCGGGGCGTCGCTGACCACGGCGACCAGGCCGGCAGAGCGCACCGCGCGCACGTCGCGACCGTCCATCCCGACCAGCCCGGCCAGCGCCGCCGGGTCGACCTCCCGCACCACGCCGTGCAGCCAGGCGCCACTGTCCGGGCGGTGCCCGGTGGACGCGCCGGCGTCAGCGGTCGTACTCATCCCAGTCCTCCCTCGCGGCCCGCTCGGCCCGGGCCGCGACCCGGGGCCGCCGCTCGGCCTCGACCTGTTCCGGGTCCCGCGGACCCGGCTCCACCGGTGGTCGTGCCCGCGAACTGAGCCACGGGTCGTGCTCCCACCAGTCGATGCCGATCTGCCGCGCGGTGTCGACCGAGGCGATGACCAGCCGCAACTTCAAGGTCAGCAGTTCGATGTCGAGCAGGCTGACCCGGATGTCACCGGCGATCACGATGCCCCGGTCCAGCACCCGTTCGAGGATGTCGCCGAGGTTCGCCGGCTCGTGTCCGGCGCCCATCACCTGGCCGCTGTTCTGCACCATGGGTGGCCGTGCAGTGGTCATCTCAGCTCCCGTCCCCCTTGCCGCGCTGGTAGCGGCGGGCCCGGCGGTACCCGAGCAGAGCACCGGCCATGTCCAACTCCACCTCGTAGAGGCCGAGCAGATCGGTCGACGCCGGAATGCGGTGGTCCTCGACCACCTCGACGCCGACCAGCCAGCCGTCGTCGGTGGCCTCGATCGAGGTGATTCCCAGCGTGTCCTTGCCGGTCAGCTCGACGATCTGGCGCAGCCCCTCGCGGGCCGCCTCGGCCGGGCTGATCTCCTCGTACTCGTTGTCGTCGGCGTACCGGTCCGGCTCGCGGGCACCCCGGTCACGCCGCCGTTCGCGGTCGCCGTCGCTGCGGATCCGTGCTGCTGTCATCTCATCTCCCTCGCCCACGCGGCTGGCCGTCCCGCCGGTCGGCGGTCCGCCGCCGGCCGGGCGCCGGTCGGCGTCCGCCGCCCGGCCGGTCGGCGGTAGGGCCGGCGGCCGGGGCGGTCAACCGGTCCAGCACCCGCTGCTGGCCCCGGTCCCGCTCCTCCGGCGTGATGTCACCGGCCGCCGCCGCCTGGTCCAACTCCTCCAGCTCGCGCCGGACGTTGACCGGGTTGAACTGCCGCGCCTCCGCCTCCCGGGCCACCACCTTCATCACCGAGGTCAGCCCTCGCACCGGGGCGTACGGCAGGGTGAGCAACGCCCAGAGGATGTCCATCGCTCACTTCACCAACTGGTGCGCGCTGACGAAGTCGTACGGGGCGAGCGGGCCGGTCAGCCGCATCCGGATCAGCTCCCGGCGCTGCTCGGCGAACTCCTCCAGCGTCCGGATGAACTCCTCCTCGTCGTCCGCCCCGACCAGGAAGGCCACGTTCACCGCGTCCAGCTCGTGGCTGGGCTGGCGTGGCGCGTTCGCCACCGCGTACCGGCCGACGGCGTCGATCAGCTCGCGGTTCTCCGCCTCGCGGCGCAGCTCCACCGCCTGACTGATCATCTCGCCGAGCCGGATCCGCTCTTCCCGGCTCTCCGCCTCCGGCCGGCCGCGTACCTGGTCGGCCAGCGCGGCGGCGGTACCGTTCTCCGCCAGGAAGCCGCCGATGAACTCCTGCTCGTCGAAGCGCCCGTGGACCGTGTACTGCATCCGGTCCTCGAACTCCGCCAGCGCGCCGGCGAACTGGTCGTGGTGCGCCGCCAGCAGGTCCTCGACCGCTTCCTCGCCGGTGACCACCGTGCCGAACCGCACCGGCAGCACCGGCGCGACCGCCGCCGTGCCGTCCAGCAGCCCCTCGTACGCGGTGAGATCGGCCGGTCGGCCCAGCGGTTCCTCCAGCCCGACCGGGCTGACCAGCGCGGCGAGCTCGCCGTGCTGGATCGCGGCAACCTCGCCCGGCGGGTCGCCGACCCCCTCCGCGTCGGGGGTCGGCTCCACGTCGCACGGCACGATGCCGTAAATGAACAGTCCCTGCTCGCCCATCAGGCCTCCTCGTCCCGGCGGCGGCGCGGCCGCGGCCGTTCCCGGTCGTCCTCGCGGCTGCCCAGCGAGTCCGCCACCGCGCCGCTGATCTGCTGGGCCGCCTTGCCGAGACCGGAGACCGCCTTGCCCTTGGTGGCGGCGCCGGTCGCGTCGCCCACCAGGTCCGGCAGGCCCTTGGTGTCCTTCGGGGTGATGCTCAGCCGGTCGACCGCCTCGGCGAACCGCAGGTACGTCTCGACGCTGGCGATCACGATCCGGGCGTTGATCTCCAACAGCTGGATGCCGACCACGGCGACCGACACCTGCGCGTCGATCACCACGCCCTTGTCCAGCACCGTCTCGACGACGTCGGCGAGGGTGCCCCCGGCACCGCCGCCGCTGCGTTCCAGGGCGCTACCCGGCTGGCTGCTCGTGGTGGCGACCGTCATCGATCACGCTCTTCCCGCCGGCGGCGGACCACCGGCCGTCGGGGGGCTTCCGGGGCCCGTCGGGTGGGGCGGAGTCGCTCCTCCGGCTCCTCGCGGGGCTCGCGCTCCTCGCGGGGGCGGCGGGCCCGCTCGGGCTGCCGGCGCCGCGTCGGGCGCGGCTCCTCCTCGGGCTCCTCCTCGGCGTACTCGTCGTCGCCGTAGTCCTCGCCCTCGGCGTAGTCGTCGTACTCCTCCTCCTCGGGCGGACGGCGGCGCTGCGGCGGCCGGCGGCGGCCGCGCCCGGCGGGCCGGCGCTCCTCCTCCGGCTCCTCCTCCTCGGGCTGCTCCACGCGGCCCTGCTCCTGCGCCTCGCGGGCCTCCTGCTCCTCCTGGAGCGCGGTCTCGTGGTCCTTGATCACCTCGGAGTCCTCGATCTCGCCGCGCCAGCCCTCGACCGAGTCCGGGTCGAGCACGGTCTGGGTCATCACGTGCCGGACGAAGTGCTTCAGCTCCAGCCGGACCCGGCGGCCCTGGGCACGCCACAGGTTGCCGGTGTGCTCGAAGAGGCCCTGCGGGTGGTACTCCAGCACGACCAGGATCCGGGTCAGCTCGCGGCCGACCTCGTGGAAGCTGACCGTGCCGTCGACCGAGCCCTTCTCGCCCTTTGACCGCCAGTGGATCAACCGGTCCGGGATCTGGCGGACGATGGTCGACTCCCAGGTCCGGTGCGACCAGAAGACCTGCGCCTTCCAGGTCATCTGCTCGTCGGAGTCGCGGTCGGCCTGCTCGACCTTCTTCATGAAACTGGGGAAGTCGCCGTAGGTCGTCCACTGGTTGTACGCGACCCGGACGGGCACGCCCACCTCGATGGACTCGACGATGTTGGTGACCTTGAGCTTCTTCTTCCGGCCGCCCTTGCCACCCTTGCCGCCGCCACCGAACGCCGACATCAACTTCTCCTTACCGCCGGCCAGGCCGGCATGGAACATGGCCTTGAACGGCGAGTCGCCGTCGGCGAGCTTCTGCGCGCCGGTGGCGGCGGCGACCAGGCCGGGGCCCCCTCCGGCCTTCGCGTACTCGCTGAGCCGCCCGGTGGCGCCGGTGATCTTCTCGGTCACCACGGTCACCGCCCGCTCTCCGATCGCCGAGGCGAGGTTGCGCAGCTCGTCACCGAGCTGGTCGCGGGCCTTCTCCGCAAGGTTTCCGGTCGCCATGGTCACCGTCCCCGCCGCCGGCGTACGGGTGCCGGCTGCTCGTCACGTTCCGCGTCGTCCCCGGCCTCGTCGTCCTGCGCCGCGGGTTGCTCGTCGAGCTCCTGCTCCTCGTCGGGGGCCGAGTCCGGCCCGCCCGTGGCCTCCCCGCTGCCGGCCGACCTGCGGCGCAGCGCGTCCGCACCGCCGCGCAGCTTGCCGCTCAGCGCGTCGATGCCGCTGCCCGCGGCGGCCGTCGCGGCAGCCTTGCCGGCGGTGGCCAGCGGGCCACCGAGCCGGGTCAGGTTGCCCAGCTGAGGGGCGTTCAACAGGTCCGTGCCGTACTTCAGCAGCCCACCCGGGCGCTGGCTGGCCCGGCCGGCGGCCACCGCCGCGGCCAGGGTGAGGGCGGTACGCAGCTTCTTCCGGCGGCCGAGGACGTAGCCGGCGGCGACGGCGAGTCCGATCCGTGCTCCGCTCTTCATCGATGCTCCTTCACTCCCCGGGGGTCGGACACCCGACCACCTCGGCCCGTGAAGCAGCTACCGGGGAAACAGCGCAAGGAGGGCCGGTGGTCGGGAGTCCCGTAATGGCGGACCCGGCGGGCAGTACCCGACAGCCGGTGCACAAAACATTTCCGCGCTTTATCGGATAGCCGTGTCGTAGCACATCAGGATGCCCCGGCAGAGACGGCGACAGCCCGCGCAAAACGGTCAGACAGGCAGCTCAGAGCAGGTGTCGTGCAACGATGAATGCGCGATTTTGAATATCGCTCAAAGTGTCGGGAGGGCGGAGTCGAGACACATTTCCGCGCGCACCTTCCCGGCGTGTTCGTGCAATTTCGCTCCGCATTTGTTGAGCACCGAAATGGCGCCCGCGTTCTCCGCGGTCGTCTCGGCCACCACGGTGCGCATCCCGGCCGCCGCGGCGGCGTTCAGCAATTCGCGCAGCGCGGCCGCGCCGAGCCCCCGCCCGCGGGCGGACCGGCCCAGCCACATCCCGGTCTCCACCACGCCCGGCTCGTCACACCGGGTCATCCGGATCATGCCGACCACCTCGCCGCTGGCGATCACCGCGTACATCCGGGTGCGGGTGGGCCCCTCGAGGCCGCCGAAGCTCGCCCGGTGGAACTCGCGGAACGCTTCCCGCCGGGCCTGCGACCACCCGGCGGGCGCCTCCACCGGAGGCATCACGTCGACCGGCTCCGCCTCGGCGACCGCTACCGAGAGCAACGGCTCCAGGTTGCGTTCGTCCACCGGCTCCAGTCGTACCGATCCCGTCACGTGCCGCAGTCTGCCCGCCGTACCCGGTCAAGTCCACCCCTTTGCACGGGCACTGGCGGTACGTCGAGTGGTACGGACCGGTCGGGCCACCGGGGCGTCCCCCCTCACGCTGCGTTGCGAAGACGGCCCGACCCACCCCTCGCCCGACGTCCGCCGACGGGGTCGCCCGGCCGGTCAGTCGGCCGTGGGCCGGTCGGTGGGGGCGAAGTCGCAGAACAGCACCGAGGCGTCGTCGGTGCGCTTGTGCCGGCGCAGCCGGTCCGGGTGCGCCCGCTCGGCGGCGCGTACCCGGTCGATCAACGCCGCCGGCCCCTCGGCCGCGACCAGATCGAGCAGCCCGGCCCAGTCGACGAGGCCGAACTGCTCCACCGCGCTGGACGCCCCATCGGTGAGCAGCGCCGCCCGGCGCAGCGCCCCGGGGCCGCGCAGCGGGACCGTCCCGGTCACCGCGTGGTACGCCGCGTCCGGGTCGGCCGCGGCCACCCAGTACCCGTGGGTCCGGTTCATCCGCTGCCGCTGGGCGGTCACCGCCGCCCGGAACCGGGCGACCCGGTCCGCCGACCCGGCGGGCACCGAGGCGACGGCGCGGCGCAGCTCGGCGGTGGCGGCGTCGAGCCGGTCGTCGGTCACCGCGCGGACCTCGCCGCCGGTGTCCAGCACCAGCGGGCTGTCGCAGAGCACCAGGTAGTCAACCTGGTCACCGCCCTCGCGGAGCAGGCAGACGGTCGACGCCGGGGTGCCGGGATGGTCGAGGTCACACTCGCCGCCGTGATCCGCGCGGACCGCGAGGATGGCCGCGGCCAGGCTGCTCATCAGCGTCGCCGCCGGCCGCGCCGCCGCGGCCAGCCCGAGCCGGGCGGCGAGGTGCCGCACGTACCAGGACGGCCCGTGCACGCAGCCCGTGTCGAACCCGTCCGGCACGGTCGCCCCGTCCAGCACCCCGACCAGCGGCCCGAACCGGAAGACCACGTCCTCGTTCTCAAGCCGGCCGGGCGCGGCCGCCGAGGCGGAACTCACCCGCATCGTCGGCGCCTCGGCGACCGGCCGCGCCGGTCGGCTCCCGGTCGCGTACCGCCGGTCCGGTGCCCCCATCTGCCCGCTCCCTCCGTCGCCGCCACCTACCCCGCCGCGGCCCCGACATGCCGTCGGGCGGCCGACCCTACCGGCCCCGGCGAAGCGGCTGCCCGCCCCGGGTCGGGCCGGTAGCGTCAGTCAGGCCGGCTCATCAACCGCGACAGGGGGATCGCATGTTGGCCAAGCTGCACGCATCAGGGATCAAAGCGGAGCACATGTATCTGGCGGGTTTCGCGAGCATCGGGCTCTCCTTCACCAGCTGGTTCCTCTCCAGGCACCTGGAGCGCGCGGGGATGGCACGCGCGGACCGCTGGGGCATCTTTATCGGGGAGTGGGCACCGACGTTCTTCGCGATCGGCAACGGCCTGCAGATGTACGAGAAGCGCTGACCGCCGTAGGTCAGCGGCGGCGGTTGCGGGCCCGGGAGGAGCGCAACCGGCGTAGCCGGCCGATCAGCAGCGGCTCGGCGGCGAGCGCGGCCGGATTGTCCAGCAGCCCGTTCAGCAGCTGGTAGTAGCGGGTGGCGGAGAGCCCGAAGGTGTCCCGGATGGCCTGCTCCTTGGCCCCCGCGTGCCGCCACCACTGCTGCTCGAAGGCGAGGATGGCGCGTTCCCGCTCGGTCAGCCCGGTGGTTCCGCCCGGCGCGGCGCGCTGACCCGGCTCCGTGCCGTGGCCCGGCTCCGCGCCCTGAGCCGGCTCTGTCCCCTGGCCCGGCTCCGTGACGTGGTCCGGCTCCGTGCCGTGGCCCGGCGCGATGACCGGGGCCGAATCGGTGGCCGGGGGCGGCTGCCCGGCCGGGGCCGGTTCGTTCTCGGGTGCCGAGCGCGGCGGCGGCACCGCGGCCCCACCGTCCCGCCGCCGGGCACCGGTACCCCCGGACGGCTCGGGCCGGCCGGTGGCGGCCGCGGAGGCGTCGGTGGACATGGTGCTCCTCGCAGGGGTGGGCGGCCGGTGGCTCCGGCCCGGGGGGATCCCAGCCTAACCAGGCCCGGCCAGGGCCGCAGCACGCGCCGCGGCCCGGCCGGGCCGGCCGGGAGTACCCCTCGGACCCCGGCGGGTCAGGCCACGTCGCGCCGCCGCATGGTCCAGAGCGCCGCCACGAGCGTGATCACCAGCCCGGCGCCGAGCAGCAGCGAGGACTGCTGCCAGGTGATGGTGAGCTGGTCCGGCAGGCAGCCCCCCATCGGAGAGGCGTTGCACGCCTCGTAGTTCTGCAGCGTCACCTGCTTCTTGATCCAGGCCACGGCGTAGGTGGGCACCAGCCAGGCCTCCGGGAACCGCACGTCGGCCAGGGACAGCGCGATCGCCACGCCGTACTGGGCGACGACCAGGAACGCCATCGCCCCGCCGAGCGCGAAGGCGGTGTGCCGGCCGAGCGACGCGACCGCGAAGCCCACCGTGGTGACGGCCAGCACCAGCGCCAGCGCGCGCAGCTCGGTCAGCGCCAACGACCGCCACACCCCGGCGGTCAGGTCCGTCGTGGTGCCCCGGAAGTGCCCGATCAGCCAGAAGGAGAGCGTCCACAGGGCCGCCGCGAGCACGGTCACCACGGCCGTCCCGGTGAGCAGCGCCGCCAGCTTCGTCAGCAGCACGGTCAACCGTTTCGGCCGCCAGAGCAGCAGGTTCATCATGCCGCCGGTGTTCCACTCGGCACCCACGTACGAGGCGCCGACGACGAACCCGACCACCGCCAGCAGCATCGCGAACGTCAACAGCGTCTCGCCGAAGTCCTCGTGGAAGCGGAACGTCGGCGGCAGTGACCACTGCGGGTCGAACGCCTCCGGCGGGGGCGGGGTGATCTCCGCGCAGTTCTCCGGGAAACCGCGTGCGGTGATGGACCCGCCGTCGGCCTTGACCCGTTCGCACTCCGCCCTGGCGCTCTCGGTGTCGCGCACCGCCTGCTGGTAGTTGGCCTGGGCCTCGCGTTCGGCCGCGGCGATCTGGGCGGGGCCGACCTTCTGGTTGGTGACGAACGCGCTGGCGATCACGGCCGCGAGCACCAGCAGACCCAGCAACGTCATGTACCGGGTGAAGCGCCGCTTGCCGAGCCGGCGCAGCTCGGTCCGATAGAGGCTCACGCGCCCCAACCTCCCTTGGTGACCTCGCGGTCACCGACCTTCGTGGACTGGTCGACCTGGCGGTGCTGCCCGGGAACCGGCGCGGTGGCGGTCAGGTCGAGGAAGACGCTCTCCAGGTCGGCCGCGACCGGCGCCAGCTCGCTGACGTACAGCCCCTGGTCGGCCAGCAGCCGGCTGACCACGGCCGGCTTCTCGACGCCGGCGAGCATCAGGTGGTCGGGCTGGGCGGTGACCCGGATCCCGGCCCGGTCCAGCAGCTCGGCGGCGGACGGCAGGTCGGCGGCCGACTCCAGCCGGACCCGGACACTGCCGTGCGAGTGCTCGGCGAGCACCTCGCTCACCGGCCCGTACGCGACCCGGCGGCCCAGCGAGATGATGGTGACCGAGTCGCAGATGAGCTGGATCTCGCCGAGGATGTGGCTGGACAGCAGCACCGTCATGCCACCGGCGGCGAGGTCCCGGACCAGGGTGCGCATCTCGCGGATGCCGCCCGGGTCGAGGCCGTTGGCCGGTTCGTCGAGGATCAGCAGCTTCGGGTCCTTGAGCAGGGCGGAGGCCACGGCCAGCCGCTGCTTCATGCCCAGCGAGTAGGTCTTCACCCGCTCGCCGGCCCGGTCCCGCAGGCCGACCTGCTCCAGCACCTCGTCGACCCGGCGCCGGGGCACCTCGCCGGCGCCGGCCAGCAGGTCCAGCGTGTCCCGCGCGGTGAAGTGCGGGAAGAACTGCGGGCTCTCCACGATCGCGCCGATCTGGCCGGCCACCACGGGCAGCGCGGCGGGCACCTCGTGCCCCAGCACGCTCATCCGGCCGCCGTCCGGGCGGATCAGGCCGAGCAGGGTGCGCAGGGTGGTGGTCTTGCCCGAGCCGTTCGGGCCCAGGAAGCCGTGCACCTCACCGGCCGCCACCCGCATGTCGAACCCGTCCAGCGCGTTGCGGGTGCCGCGCCGACGGCTCTTGTACGTCTTGCGTAGACCTTCGATTTCCAGGACAGCCGACAAGCTGCGCCTCCCCCGATGGTGACGGATGACGACGCCACCATACGCGGTATGCAGAGCGGGCAATACCCGGTATGCATCGGCGGTTCGGCTGATTCTCGCCTCGCCGGTTACGAGGGGGCCCCGCCTAGACGGAATGCGTTAACCGGGGGCCCCGCCTTGCACCTCAGGCGCAGATGACGTGGACGCCGGCGGCGCGGAACGCGTCGACCACCTCCGGCGCGGCGCCGGAGTCGGTGACCAGGGTCTCCACCCGGTCCACCGGGCAGATCCGGGCGAAGGCGTGCCCGCCCAGCTTCGACGAGTCCGCGATGATCACCACGCGCTTGGCGCGGGCCACCATCAGGTTGTTCATCGCCGCCTCCCCCTCGTGGTGGGCGGCCGCGCCGAGCCGCGGGTCGATCGCGTCCACGCCGAGCAGGGCGACGTCGAGGGTCACCTCGCGCAGCAGCGCGCCGCCGAGCGGGCCGACCAGCTCGAAGGACTTCGGGCGGACCACCCCGCCGGCCACCACCACCTTCATCCGGGACCGGACCAGCAGCTCGTTGGCGATGTTCAGGGCGTTGGTGACCACGGTCAACTGCGCGCCCTCCGCGCTGGTGTTCAGGTCCGGGCGGACGGCCAGGGCACGGGCCACCTCGGTGCTGGTGGTGCCGCCGTTGAGACCGACCACGGTGCCCGGCGAGACCAGCGCGGCGGCGGCGGCCCCGATCCGCTGCTTCTCCGCCGAGTGCTTGGCCGTCTTGTAGCGCAGCGGCAGGTCGTACGAGACGCCGTTGGCGACCGCGCCGCCCCGGGTCCGCGTGATCATCTGCTGCTGGGCGAGCTGGTCGAAGTCGCGCCGGATGGTGGCCTGGGAGACGTCCAGCCGCTCGGCGGCCTCCTCGACGGTCACCCGCCCGCTGTCGGTCAGCATCTCGAGCAGGGCGTTCCATCTGGCGTACCGGTCCACCGAGGGCCCTCCACGACTCTGCACGAACGGTGATTGATTGCGTGCACAGTAGTGCGCGAAACTCGGAGCGCGCAAAACCCTGTCCTGCGCGAACCGCCTGCTTGTTGCCAGGGTCACCCTGCTTCACGCAGAATGACGCGCGAAAGGCGGCTCAAACGAGCTGTATTGCGCAGCGCCCTCCTGCGAGGAGTTCCCATGGCTCACGTACACGTGGAGATCGCCAGCCAGCCGGACTGCTGGCGGCAGGCGGCGGCGCTCGCCGGCACCGTCGCCGGCCGCCTACCGGCCCGCGGCGAGCGGGTCGCCGTCGTCGGTTGCGGCACGTCGTGGTTCATGGCCATGGCGTACGCCGGGCTGCGCGAGCAGGCCGGCCACGGCGAGACGGACGCCTTCCAGGCCAGCGAGTTCCCCGCCGGCCGCCGCTACGACCGGCTGGTGGCGATCACCCGCTCCGGCACCACCACCGAGGTGCTGGCGCTGCTCACCGCGCTGCGCGGCCGGGTGCCGACCACGGTCGTCGTCGGCGACCCGGGCTCCCCCGCGGTCACCCTCGCCGACGCGGCGGTCACCCTGCCCTTCGCCGACGAGCGGTCGGTGGTGCAGACCCGGTTCGCCACCACCGCGCTGGCGCTGTTCCGCGCCCAGCTCGGCCAGAACGTCGAGGCACTGGCCGCCGACGCCGAGGTAGCCGTCCGGGCCCCACTGCCGATCGACCCCGCCCGGATCGAGCAGGTCACCTTCCTCGGTCGCGGGTGGACGGTCGGGCTGGCCCAGGAGGCTGCGCTCAAGTGCCGCGAGGCGGCCACCTTCTGGGCCGAGGCGTACCCGGCGATGGACTACCGGCACGGGCCGATCTCGGTGGGCGCGCCGGGGCGGCTGGTCTGGGCCTTCGGTCCGCTGCCCGAGGGGCTCGCCGAGGACGTCGCGGCGACCGGGGCGGCATTCGTGCACAGCCGTACCCACGGCTGCCGCACCGTGCTGACCAGCTGGGCCGCCGGGCGTACCCCGGTCGACCCGATGGCCGACCTGATCCTGGCCCAACGCTTCGCCGTCGCGCTGGCCACCAGCCGCGGGCTCGACCCGGACGCACCCCGGCACCTGAGCCGGTCCGTGGTGCTTGCGTGACCGCGAACGGCCGGCGGCCCGGCGAAAGCGGCGACGTCGTCGTCGCGCTCGACGTGGGCGGCACCGGGATGAAGTGCGCGCTGGTCCGGCCGGACGGCACGGTGGCGCACGCCGAGCGGCACGCCACCGACGCCGGGCGCGGCCCGGACGCGGTGGTGGGCACCGTGCTGGACGTCGCCGAGGGCCTGGCCGACACCGCGCATGCCGCCGGCCTGACCCCGGTGGCCTGCGGCGTCGTCGTCCCTGGGGTGGTGGACGAGGGCACCGGGACGGCGGTCTGGTCGGCGAACGTGGGCTTCCGCGACGTACCGCTGCGGCGGTTGGTGGCGGCGCGGCTCGGCCTGCCCGCGGTGCTCGGCCACGACGTGCGGGCCGGCGGCCTGGCCGAGGCCCGGCTCGGGGCCGGGCGCGGCGCGGCCCACGTCCTGTTCGTGGCGATCGGCACCGGGATCGCCGCCACCCACGTGGTCGACGGCCGGGCCGCCACCGGCGCGCACGGCGCCGCCGGCGAGATCGGCCACATCCTGGTCCGGCCCGACGGTCCGGCCTGCGGCTGCGGCCGGCCCGGCTGCCTGGAGGCGGTCGCCTCGGCCGCCGCCGTCGCCCGCCGGTACGCGCACCTGGCCGGCACGCCGCAGCCGACCGGCCCCGACGGCTCGCCGGCATTCGACGGTGCGGGCGCGGCGGCCGGCGGCCGGCTCAGCGCCGCCGACGTGGCGGCGCTGGCGGCGGCGGGCGACCCGCTGGCCGGGCGGGTGTGGCGGGAGTCCGTCGAGGCGCTCGCCGACGGGCTCGCCACCGGGCAGGCGCTCTTCGACGTGGCGACCATGGTGCTCGGCGGCGGGCTGGCGCGCGCCGGTAGCCTGCTCTTCGATCCGCTGCGCGCGGCGCTGCGCGACCGGCTGACCTTCCACCGCGAGCCGCGGCTGGTCCCGGCGGCCCTCGGCGATCAGGCCGGTTGCCTCGGCGCCGCCCTGCTCGCCCTCGACGCGCGCCGGGAAACCGCGCTGGCCATGGACGACTGAGGAGAACTGATGACCCTGCGGGTGAGCGGGAGGGTGGTGACCCCGACCGGGGTGATCCGGCAGGGTTGCGTGGAGCTGACCGGCGACCGGATCACCGCCGTCGCCGAGTACCCCGCCGTGCGCGACGGGCACTGGATCGTGCCGGGCTTCGTGGACATGCACACCCACGGCGGCGGCGGGCACACCTTCACCACCGGCGACGCCGACTCGGCCCGGGGGGCCGCCGCGTTCCACCTCGGCCACGGCACCACCACCCTGCTGGCCAGCCTGGTCAGCGCCCCGTACGAGCTGATGCGGGCGGCCACCTCGGCGCTCGCGCCACTGGTCCGGGAGGGGATGCTGGCCGGCATCCACTTCGAGGGGCCGTACCTGTCGGCGGCGCGCTGCGGGGCGCAGAACCCGGAATTCCTGCGGGACCCGTCCACCGAGGAGCTGACCGAGCTGGTCGAACTCGGCGGCGGCGCGGTACGGATGGTGACCCTGGCCCCGGAGCGGGACGGCGCCACCGAGGCGATCAAGCTGCTCACCGCGCACCGGGTGGTCGCCGCGATCGGGCACACCGACGCCACGTACGACCAGACGCGGGCCGCGGTCGCCGCCGGCGCGAGCGTCGCCACCCACCTGTTCAACGGGATGCGCCCAATGCACCACCGCGAACCGGGACCGGTGGTCGCCCTGCTGGAAGCGCCGAACGTGGTCTGCGAGCTGGTCGCCGACGGCGTGCACCTGCACGACGGGACGCTCACCTTCGCCGCCGCGACCGCCGGCCCCGAGCGGGCCGCGCTGATCACCGACGCGATGGCCGCGGCCGGCATGCCGGACGGCGAGTACGAGCTGGGCGGCCAGGCGGTCACCGTGGCCGACGGGGTGGCCCGGCTGGCCCGCGACGGCGCGATCGCCGGCAGCACGCTCACCATGGACGCCGCCCTGCGGCACGCCGTGGCGGCCGGCGTCCCGATGGCCGACGCGGTCCGGATGGTGGCCACCACCCCGGCCCGGGCGATCGGCCTCGGTGACAAGGTGGGTGCGCTCCACGTCGGGCTCCGCGCCGACCTGGTGGTCCTCGACGACGACCTGAACGTGGTGCGGGTGATGCGCGCCGGCGAGTGGGTGGAGTAAACCCGGCCGGCCGGGCCGCGTAGCGCCGCGCGCGCCCTGCTGCCGACGGTCAGCCCGTCGGCAGCTCCACGCCGAGCACGGCCTGCTCGTCGGGGCGGTGCACCAGCACCTCGGAAAGGTACGACTGCACCGCCGGGGCCATGCCGACGTCCCGGCCGGCCTGCTCGGAGAGCAGCCACTTGTGCTCGATGATCTGCGCGAAGAGCTCCTGCGGCTCCAGCTTGCGGCGCAGGTCCGCCGGCACCGCGCGGACCACCGGCTCGAAGACCTCGGTGAGCCAGCGGTGCGCCGCCTGCTGCTCGTCGGTCAGGTCGCTCTCCACCCGGTAGGCGTCCAGGTCGTTGAGGAGCTTGCGGGCCTGGTTCTCCTCGGCGTCGAGGCCGGTGAGCCGGAGCAGCCGCCGGGTGTGGTAGCCGGCGTCGACCACCTTGGGACGGACCAGGTAACGGCCGTTGTCGACGGTCGACAGGGCCACCTCGGCGACGTCGAAGCCCAGCTCGTTGAGGCGGCGGATGCGGCCCTCGATGTCGTGCCGGGCGTCCCGCTCGATCTGCTGCTCGTAGGTGATCTCGTGCCAGAGCCGCTCGTAGCGCCGCACGACCTCCTCGCAGACCACCTCCGGGTCGATCGACTCGTGCAGCAGCCCGGCGGCCTGCAGGTCGAGCGCCTCGCCGAAGATGTTCACCCGGGCGATCTCCAGGTCCTCACCGCGCTGGCCGTTGGAGAGCGAGCTGCGCAGCGCGCCGGTCTCCGCGTCCACCAGGTAGGCCGCGAAGGCGCCGGCGTCCCGGCGGAACAGCGTGTTCGACAGCGAACAGTCGCCCCAGAAGAAGCCGGTCAGGTGCATCCGGACCAGCAGCGCGGCCAGCGCGTCGAGCAGGCGGTTCATCGTCTCGGGGCGCAGCGTGTTGGAGAAGAGCGCCCGGTAGGGCAGGGAGAACTGCAGGTGCCGGGTGATCAGCACCGGGTCGAGGGGAGCGCCGTCGTCGGCCTGCCGGTCGGCCACGATGGCGACCGCCTCGACCGACGGGAAGTCGATCCGTTCCAGCGCCCGGAGCAGGTCGTACTCCCGCTCGGCGACCCGCTCGCCGGTCTCCTTCACCGCGTACACGTAGTCGCCGAGGCGGACGAACCGGACGATGTGCCGGGAGATGCCCTGCGGCAGGGCGACCAGGTGTTGGGCAGGCCACTCCTCCAGCGGGGTCGACCAGGGCAGGTCGAGCAGCGCCGGGTCCACGAGGGCCGAGGTGATCCGCACGGGGACAAGTTTGACGGTTGTACCCGCCGAGCGCCTCCCTTCGTGGTTCGGCACACAGCCGCCCCGGCCGCGGCACGGCGGCGCCACGGGCGGCCGGTAGCGTGGTCGGGGTGCGGGAGACCACGACGGTACGGCGGAAGGTGCGCCTGCGCCCGGTCCGGCCGGCCGGCTGGCGGTGGGACCTGCTGCTGCTCGCCGGTCTCGTGGCGTTGACCCTGGCGCTGGCCCGTGGGCTGCTCTACGACCTCGACCTGGCCGTCAGCGCCTGGGCGTTCGCGCACGACCCCGCCCCGCTGTACTGGACCGCCCGGGTGTTCAACCTGCTCGGGCAGGGCGGCTGGCTGCTGATGCCGGTCGCCGGGGCGCTCGCCCTGGCCGTGGCGTGGCGCCGGCGGTCGGTACGGCCGCTGCTGCTGGTCGGTACGGCGTTCCTGCTGACCACGCTGACCATCGGCCCGCTGAAGGTGTGGACCGACCGGGCCGCGCCCAGCGCCAGCGTGAAGCCGCCGTTCCTGCCGCCCGACGAGGCGGTGCGGATCTTCCATGAGCTGCCCGTCGGCGCCTACTCGATGTCGTACCCGTCGGGCCACGTGGCCAACGCGATCGTCTGGTACGGGGTGATCGCCGGGCTGGCCACCGCGCTCGCCGCCGGGCGGCTGCCCGTCGGGGCGTACCGGCTGATCCGGTTCGCGCCGCCGGTGATCCTGCTGGTCACCACGACCTACCTGAACTTTCACTGGTTGACCGACGGGCTGGCCGCGCTGCTGCTCGGCGTACTGCTGGACCGGCTGCTGCACCGGGTGCCCTGGGACGATCTGCCCCTGCCCCGCCGGCTGGGCGACTGGAGCGGGCCGGCCGGCTGGCCCACGCCGCCCGCCACCTCCTGACACCGGAGGTGGCGGTCGGGCGACGGTGCGCTCAGTCTGGGCAGCCGCCGGCCGAATAGCGTCACGCGCGGCACCTCCCACTCTCGCTCAGCTTTTTCGCCACCAACCGGCGCGATCCGGCGACCGGCCGGGACACCGGCCGTTCACCCCGGTTCCCTAGAGTGCAGGCGTGGAACGGCTGGCGCGGCGACTTGGCGTACCCGATGCGGTGGTCATCGGTCTCGGCTCGATGCTCGGTGCGGGCGTCTTCGTGGTCTTCGCCCCAGCCGCGGCGGCGGCCGGCGGCGCGGGGCTGCTGCTCGCGGTGGCGCTGGCCGGCTTCATCGCGTTCTGCAACGCGACCAGTTCGGCCCGGCTGGCCGCCCGGTACCCGGAGTCCGGCGGCACCTACGTCTACGGCCGGGAGCGGCTGAACCCGTTCGCCGGGTTCCTGGCCGGCTGGGGCTTCGTCGTGGGCAAGACCGCGAGCTGCGCGGCGATGGCGCTGACCATCGGCGCGTACGCCTGGCCGGAGCGGGCCCGGTGGGTGGCGGTGGCCGCCGTGGTGGCGGTGACCGCGGTGAACCTGCGAGGCATCGGCAAGACCGCCGCGGCGACCCGGGCGCTGGTCGCGGTGACGCTCACCGTGCTGGCCGTGGTCGCGGTGACCGGGCTGGCGACCGGGCACTTCGCGGTGTCCCGGCTGGACGGGTTCGCCCACACCGGCGACCGGGGCGTGCTGGCCGCCGCCGGGCTGCTCTTCTTCGCCTTCGCCGGGTACGCCCGGATCGCCACCCTCGGCGAGGAGGTACGCGACCCGGAGCGGACCATCCCGCGGGCGGTGCCGGTGGCGCTCGGCATCGTACTGGCGATCTACCTGGCGCTGGCCGTGGTCGCCCTCGGGGTGCTCGGCGAGCGCCGGCTGGCCGGCGCCGCCGCGCCGCTGGCCGAGGTGGTGGCCGCCGCCGGGTTCCCCGGCCTGGCCGGGCTGGTCCGGGTCGGCGCCACCGTGGCCGTGGTCGGGGTGCTGCTCTCCCTGCTGGCCGGGGTCGGTCGGACCACGCTCGCAATGGCCCGCCGGCGGGACCTGCCGGCCGCGCTGGCGGCGGTGCACCCCCGCCGCCAGGTGCCGCACCGGGCCGAACTGGCGGTGGCCGCCGTGGTCGCGGTGGTGGTCCTGCTCGGCGACGTGCGCGGCGCGATCGGCTTCTCCAGCTGCACCGTCCTGGTCTACTACGCGATCACCAACGCCGCCGCGCTCACCCTCGGGCGCGAGCCGGGGCGGAAGCTGCCGGCGCAGCTCATCGCGGCGTTGGGGCTGGTCGGCTGCCTGGTGCTCGCGGTGAGCCTGCCGGTCTCCAGCGTGCTCGCCGGCTTCGGCGTGCTCGCCCTCGGCGCCCTCTGGTACGCCGTCCGCCGCCGCTGAACCGGCCTCACTCCTCCGGCTGACGGGGCACCGGCGCGCCGGCCGGCTCCGGCGGCGGCGCCGGGGTGGTCTCCCGCAGCAGCGCGCTCAGGCCCGCCCGCCGGGCCACCACGGTCAGCCGGTCCCCCGCCTGGATCACCATCCGCGGATCGGCCGACCAGTCCGCCTTGCGCCCCGGCCGGGTGTGCGCCAGCAGCCGTACCTCGCCGGGCCGGGTCACCGCGGCGAGCGGGCGGCCGTCCAACGCCGAACCCGCCACCACCGGCACCTCGGTGACCAGCAGCGCGTGCCGCCCGACCGGGATGGTGGCGATCACCGCGCGGTCCAGCAGCGCGGCGGCGAACGACGGCGCGGCCAGGTAGGACACGCTGCGCGAGATGCCGATGCCGAAGGCGCGCTGGATCCGTTCCGCGAAGTCGCCGTCGAACAGCCGCAGCACCACCCGCAGGTCCGGGTTGAGCGCCCGCCCGATCAGCGCGGCCCGCAGGTTGACGCCGTCGTCGGTGGAGACCACCACCAGCGCCTGGCAGGTCGCCACCGAGGCGGCCCGCAACGTCTCCTCCAGCCCGGCGTCGCCCACCACCAGCGGCACCCCCAGCCGCCGGGCCAGGGCGGCGCCCCGCGCGTCCGGGTCCCGGTCGATCGCCACCATCTCGAGGCCGAAGTCGTGCAGCTGGGCCATCACCCGGGTGCCGATGTTGCCCAGCCCGACCACCACCACGTGGCCGGTCCGGTCCGGTTGGATCCGGCCGGCGTGCAGGGCCAGCCGGGCGTTCACGATGCCGTCCACCACCACCGCGGTGATCAGCGGGATCAGCGCCAGCCCGGCCAGGTTCAACACCACCTGCATCACCTGGGCCGCCGCCGGCTTGTCGACGTCCGGGTCCTGCCCGCTGAGCGTGGTGACCAGGGTCAGGTAGAGCGCCTCGCCCCAGTTGACGCCCGCCGCCCGGGAGTTGAGCCAGCCGAGCACCGCGATCACCGCCAGCAGCAGGAGCACCGCTATGCCGATCTTGCGGGTGGCGAAGCTGCGGACGGCCCGGAGCACCACGGCCAGCGGCTGGCGGCGCCGGCGCGCCCGGGCCATCCGGCGGGCCGCCAGCTCGGTGCCGGGCGGCTGGCCGGTCGCCTCGGCGAGCACCACGTCGGCCGCCGGCTCGTCGGCCGGCAGCACCCGGATCAGCTCCGGATCGGTCGTCACGGCCAGCCCGCAGACCAGGTCCTGCGGGCGTACGTCGGCCCGGCGGGCCACGTACAGGGTGCGGCCGGCATGCCGGAAGTGGGTGGGCGCCACCTCACCGAGGGCGGCGGCGACGAAGGCCGGCGCGGCCATCGAGGCGTCGGAGAGCACCGACGAGTCGGGGAAGATCTGCCGTACACCGTTGGCCAGGCTGGTGTTGAACATCCGCACCACCAGGCGCAGCCGCGGCTCGACCTCCTGGGCGCAGAGCGCCGCATGCATGTTGCCCACGTCGTCCTGGTGCAGCAGGGCCAGCCCGTCCGCGCCGGCCAGCCCGGCCCGGCGGAAGGTGGCCTCATCGAGCCGGTCGGCCCGGACCACCTGGATCCCCGGGATGTCCCGGCCGTCCGGCCCCTCCGAGCGCCGCCGCTCGGGCACCACCAGGGTGACCCGGAGCCGGTGGGCGGTCGCCGCGCTGCCGAGCAGCGCCCGGACCACCCAGTACGCGAGCGGGTCGGCGCCGCAGACGACGTAGTGCGGCCGGGTGTCGCCGTTCATGCGCAGCCGCCAACCGGCCGCGCGCCGGGCCCGGTCGCGCAGGGGTTCGGCCATGTCCGGATGGTAGTCAGCCGCTCGCCGTCCGCGCAGCCCCCTTGATCATGAACGCATGGTCTCCCGAGGTACATGGTCTCCCGGGGTACGGGTAGAGCAGGCGTCGTGCAGACCTTCCTGCCGTACCCGGACTTCCTGGCCAGCGCCCGCACGCTGGACCAGCGGCGCCTCGGCAAGCAGCGGGTGGAGGCGATCCAGGTGCTGCGCGGGTTGACCCGGCCCGGCTACGGCTGGCGCAACCACCCGGCGGTGCGGATGTGGGCCGGCTACGAGGAGACGCTGGTCCGGTACGGGCTGGACGTCTGCGCGGTGTGGTGCGAGCCCGGCCGGGCGGACACCTGTGCCGCCACCCTCACCACCGACCTCGCCACCGCCTGCGGGCTGGACCTGGTCCGTACCCAGCCCGAGTTGGCCGCCGCCGGTGAGCTGCCGCCCTGGCTGGGGCGGGAGGACCTGCACCGGAGCCACCGATCGTCGCTGCTGCGCAAGGACCCGGAGCACTACCGGCCCTTATTCGGCGACGTCCCGCCCGACCTGGAGTACGTCTGGCCCCCCTCCGACCGCCCCCGCCGCTGCCCGGGATGAAAGGCGGGGGCCCTTATTGACTTGGTGTTAATAAGGGCCCCGCCGCGGAAAGCCTTAAAAGGGGCCCCCTCCTCACACCTCAGGCAGACTGGGGCGGGAGGGTGGGGATGGCGCTGTCGCAGGTGGTCGGCCGGCTCATCGGGGTACGCCGGCACGTGGTGGACCCGGGTGGCGGCGGCGCGCCCCGGGTGCCCCGCCCGGTCGAGGCGGTGGTGGTCGGTGGCGGGATCGCCGGCATGTCGGCGGCGGTGGTGCTCGCCGAGCGGGGCGTACGGGTCACCGTGCTGGAGGCCGGGCCGACGCTCGGCGGCCGGCTGGGTGCCTGGCCGGAGCCGCTCGGTGACGGCGAGCAGATGAACGAGCACGGCTTTCACGCGTTCTTCCGGCAGTACTACAACTGGCGGTCGATCCTGCGCCGGGCCGACCCGCGACTGGATTTCCTCAAGCCGATCCCCGGCTATCCGATCCTGTCCGGGCGGTGGCCGACGGAGGAGTTCGGCAGGCTGCCCCCGGCGCCGCCGATGAACCTGCTGACGCTACTGGCCCGCAGCCCCAGCCTGCGCCTGGCCGACCTGTGTGCGATGGACCGGGACGCCGCGTTGCCGCTGCTCACGTACCACCCGGAGCGCACCTACGCCGAGTTCGACGCCACCACCGCCGACGCGCTGCTCGGCTCGCTGCGGCTGCCGGACCGGGCCCGGGCCATGCTGTTCGAGGTCTTCTCCCACTCGTTCTTCAACCACGAGGCGGAGATGTCGGCGGCCGAGATGATCGCCCAGTTCCACTTTTACCTGCTGGGCAACCCGGAGGGGCTGGCCTTCGACTGCCCGGACCGGGACTACGCGACGGCGATCTGGGGGCCGCTGAGCCGGCACGTCGAGAAGCACGGCGGCCGGGTGCGGACCGGCACCCCGGCCACCCGGTTGGACCGTACGCCGGACGGCTGGCGGGTCAGCACCGTCGGAGGGGACGTGCACGAGGCCCGGCACGTGGTGCTCGCGGTCGACCCGCCGGCGCTGGCCGGGCTGGTCGCCGGTTCGCCGGTGCTGGGCGGGGCGGCGCCCCGGCTGGTGGCGCGGGTGCCGGCGTTCGGCGCGCCGGGTCCGCCGTACGCGGTGGCCCGGTACTGGATGGACGGCGACGTGCGGCCGGACCGGGCGGTGTTCAGCGGGGTGTCCCGGCAGGCGACGCTGGACTCGGTGACCCTCTACCACCGGCTGGAGGACGAGCCGCGCCGCTGGGCCGCGCGCACCGGCGGCTCGGTGGTCGAGCTGCACGCGTACGCCTGCGACGCGGGCGTGCCGGCGGAGGTGCTGGCCGAGCGGATGCGGGCGGAGCTGGTGGAGCTCTGGCCGGAGGCCGCCGACCTGCGGGTCCGCGAGCTGCGTGCCCGGGTGGAGGCGCAGGCGCCGGCCTTCACCCCGGGCAGCCACGCCGGGCGGCCGGGCGTACGCACCGACGCCGACGGCCTCTACCTGGCCGGCGACGGCATCCGGACGGAGTTCCCGAGCGCGCTGATGGAACGCTCGGCGGCCACCGGGATCATCGCGGCCAACCACATCCTGCGCGCCGAGGGTGCCGCCGCCGAGCGGGTCCACTCGGTTCGGCCCCGCGGCCTGCTCGCCTGGCGCTGACCCGATTCGCCGGATCAGCCTCGGTTGATGTACCGGTTTGGTTACGATTGTCCCGTTCGGTCGTGCCACTCCGTCCGGGGCGGCGGCCACGGAGGAGGCACGTGCAACCAGCCGGGCAGCTGCGGTGGGAGGTCCGGGCCGACGTCGACGGCCGGGACGGTTCACCGGACGGGCCGCCGGCCGGGCAGGCCGACGAACGGGCCTGCGTGGCGACCGCGCTGCACCTGGGCTGGTGGCTGGCCGACGCCTTCCACACCCTCCAACACGGGTACGTCCTCGCGCCGGAGGACGCCGACGCGGACGCGACGCCGACCGACGGCACGGCCCGCAAGCTCACCAACTTCAGTGGCATGCCGGCGGGCCGGCGCCTGCGCATGTACCTCGACGGCGCCGACGTCGCGCTGGACAAGATCGCCGCGACCGTACGCGACCGCCGTCCCCGGCCCTCGACGCAGGCCGTCCGCACCCGGCTGGGCGCGACCGACGAGCCGTCCGGGCCGCAGACCCGGGAACTGCTGGACGCCCTCGACGACCTGAACATGGACGTGCTGCGCTGGACGATGGCGATCAACAACCGGGTCGGGCTGGCGTACCGGCTCGGCCGGTCGCTGGCCGACACCGTCCGGCGCTGCCAGCACGACCCGATCCCGCCCCGGTTCGACGGGCGGCCGGTGCAGCTCTGCCACTGGCTGGAGACGCTGGCCAGCGTGCTGCCCCGTTACGCCGCCGAGGTGGTACGCGGCTCGTTGCTGGCCTGGACCCGGGCGGTGCGCCACTGGGGCGCCGACCACTGCGGGACCAGCGAGGTGCGCCGCGCGCTGCGCGACCAGGGCGAGCTGTGGCGGGGCCTCCTCACCGGTGGGCTGGACCCGCGCGACCTGCTCGACGAGGAGGACTACGCCGTGGTCGCCCGGAAACTGGTGATCCGGGACCGGAAGCTCGTCGTGGACACCACCCGTGGCATCTTCCGCCCGGTCCTGCTGCCGCTGCTCGGCGTGCTGCTCGCGGTGGTGACGGTCAGCGCCGTGGCGGCGAGCGGCTCCCCCGCCACCCGCGGCGCGATCGCCCTGGTGGGGCTGGGCGGCGGGCTGGCCGCCATCTGGCGCTCGGTCTCCCGGCCGGCGCTCGCCGCCGCCGGCCAGATCAACCGTCCCCTGCTCGACGGACTGCTCGTGGTCCGGATGGTCCGCCAGCTCAACGAGCCGCTACGCCGACTCGAGACCGGCGAGTGATACCCGGGTCCTCGCCGGCCACCGGTTCGCCACGCCGTACCTGCCGGGCCAGCTCACGGCTCCGGGACCACGGCAGCGCCCCGAGCCGCGACCTGCGGTTGGCCCGGAGAAGACCGCGCCGCCAGGCCCACAGAACACGACCGCGTGGGTCAAACGGTCAAGCGGGGCCCCTGCTATGCAGAATGCGTCAACACGGGCGCCCTCCTTACCGGCCGGGCGGGGCCCAGCCGAAGCGCGGCGGGCGGCGTTCGTTGGCCGCCGCCAGCCCCTCCCGGGCCTCACCGCTGTCCCGGACCTGCCGATGCCACCAGGCGATCCGGTCGTCGCCGGCCCGGCCGTCCACGATCTCCTTCGCCGCCGCGACGCTGAGCTGGGAGCGGGCGCTGATCGCCGCGGTGACCTCGCCGACCCGCCCGGCCAGCCGGTCCGCCGGCAGCAGCTCGTCGACCAGGCCGACCCGCAGCGCCCGCTCCGCGTCGATCAGCTCGCCGGTGAAGAGCAGGTACTTCGCGGCGGACGGCCCGACCAGCCGGGCCAGCCGCCGGGTGGTCGGGGCCGGATAGACCAACCCCAACCGGGCCGGGGGTACGCCGAATCGGGCCCCCTCGGCGGCGATCCGCAGGTCGCAGCCGACGGCGAGCTGACAACCGCCGCCCACGCAGGCGCCCTCGATCACGGCGACGGTGGGCTTGGCGAAGCCGGCGAGCCGCTCCTCGGCGGCCACCGCGATGCTGACGTCCCCGGCGTCCAGCAGCTCGTCCAGATCGCCCAGGTCGGCCCCGGCGCAGAAGGTGCCGTTCGCCCCGGTGAGCACCAGCACCCGCACGGCCGGGTCGTCCTCCAGCCCGTCGAGCAGGGTGGGCAGCTGCCGCCACATCGCCGCGGTCATCGCGTTGCGCCGCGCCGGGTTGTGGATCGTCACCGTCGCCACCGGCCCGGTCACCTCGACGGTCAGCTCCGCGTCCGACATCTGCTCCCCCTGGTTGGCGGCGGTTCGCGCCGACCATAACGGCGCGGGCCCGACGCCCACCCGCGAGGGGTGGGCGCCGGGCCCGCCGACATCAGGTCAGGTCAGGAGACGTTGACCGCGGTGTCGTCGATGACGAAGGAGGTCTGCAGCGACACGTCCTCCGTGCCGGTGAACTTCAGCGTCACGGTCTGGCCGGCGTACGAGGCCAGCGAGAACGACCGCAGGGTGTACCCGGTGGCCTTGTTCAGGTTCGAGTACGTGGCCAGGGTCGCCAGCACCGTCCCGGACGAGTTGAGCACCTGCACCCGCAGCGTGTCGTACGCCGTGGTGCTGGTCGTCTCGGCCGAGTCGATGTGCAGGTAGAAGCTGAAGTTGTACGAGGTGCAGCCGGCCGGCAGGCTCACCGCCTGGGAGAGCGTGTCGGTGTGGCTGCTGCCGTACCCGTCCAGCCAGGCCTTGTACGAGCCGGTGCGGGCCGGCTGGCTGGCCGAGCTGGTGATCACGCCCGAGCTGGCCGTCCACACCGTGTTGCCGGACTCGAAGCCGGGATTGCCCAGCTTCTGGCCGGCGCCGGTGCAGCCGCCACCCGGGCCGTTGACCGTCAGCGTGTAGGTCGCCGTACGGGTCACCGAGCCGGTGCCGGTGACGGTGACCGAGTAGGTGCCGGTCGGGGTGCTCGACGAGGTGGTGATGGTGAGGGTGGACGAGCCGCCCGCGGTCACCGAGGCCGGGTTGAACGACGCGGACGCGCCGCTCGGCAGGCCGGCGGCCGACAGCGTGACGGTCTGGGCGCTGCCGCTGGTGACGGCGGTGCCGACGGTGGTGCTGACCGCGCCGCCCGCGGTCACCGAGCCGGAGGTCGGGGAGAGCGAGACGGAGAAGTCGTTCCCGGTCGAGCAGGGCGCGTCGTTGCCGGAGACGGCCACCGCGGTCCACGCCGCCTGGACGGCCTTGTACTCGGTGGAGCAGCTGCCGTACAGGTCGGTCGCCGCCCGCAGGGTGTACGCCCGGGCGGTGTTCGACGGGGTGGTGGTGTTGACGTACGACGTGTTCGAGGTGAAGTACACGTCGAGCGCCCGGTACCAGATCTTCTCCGCTTTGGCCCGGCCGATGCCGGTCACCGCCGGGGCGGAGCCGCAGACCGGCGAGGTGCCGTACGCGGTGGCGCCGGTGCCCTCGGCCAGGTTGAAGTAGAAGTGGTTGCCCACGCCGGACGAGTAGTGCACGTCGACGCTCTTGGTGGTGGAGGACCAGCAGGAGTGCGACTTGCCGTCCAGCGACGGGTTGTACATGTAGCGCAGCGGCGTACCGTTGCCGTTGATGTTGATCTTCTCGCCGACCTGGTAGTCACCCGGGTCGCTGGGCGCGGCGGCGTAGAACTCCACCATGTTGCCGAAGATGTCGCTGGTGGACTCGTTCAGCCCGCCCGACTCGCCGGAGTAGACCAGGCCGGCGACGGCCTCGGTGACGCCGTGGCTCATCTCGTGCCCGGCCACGTCGAGGGAGACCAGCGGGCGGGAGTTGCTGGAGCCGTCGCCGTACGTCATCTGCGCGCCGTCCCAGAACGCGTTGACGTAGTTGTTGCCGTAGTGCACCCGGCTGGGCACGCCGCTGCCGTTGCCGAAGATGCCGTTGCGGCCGTGCACGTTCTTGAAGTAGTCGAACGTCTTGGCGGCGCCGAAGTGCGCGTCCACCGCGGCGGACTGCCGGTTGGAGTTGCTGCCGGTGCCCCAGGTGTTGTCGGCATCGGTGAACGTGGTGCAGCTCGAGGTGCCGTTGTTCATGTCGCAGGTGCGGCCGTTGCCGTGCGACGGGTCGACCATCGAGTACGTGCTGCCGGAGAGCGTGGTGTCGATGCTCACCGTGCCGGTGTAGATGCCGTTGCCCGTGCCGGCGACCGTCTCGATCTCGTCGTACGAGCCGATCATCTTGCCGGTGACGGCGTCGGTGATCACGTGCAGCTTCGACGGGGTCTGCTGGTCGGCCTGCCAGCCGGTGGCGACCGTCTCCCAGGCCAGCCGACCCTTGCCCGAGCTGGCGTCGACGAAGAGCTCGGGGGTGCCCACAGCGGTGAGCGAGCCTTCGAATGCCTTCCGGGTGGCCTGCGTGGCCGCCGCCGAGGTGACCTTCGGGGCGGTGGAGAGGGTGAGCGGGGCGGCCAGACCCACCGAGGTGCCGGCGTACGCGCCGTTCGGGGCGGTGTGGATGACGAAGTCACCGCCGTAGACGCGCAGGCCGTGGTAGGTCCGGGTGTAGCGGGTGTGCGAGGCGCCGTTCGCGTCCACCTTCGTCCGGTGCGCCTGGTACGCCTCGCCGCTGGCGCCCTGGACGGCACCGGGGTTGCTGGCGAGGATGCCGGCGGCGCTGGCCGCTGGGGCGGGGGCGGGGGCGCCCGGGGTGGCCGCTTGCGCCGCGGGGGTGGCGACGCAGGTCAGCAGGCCGCTGGTGAGCAGCGCTGCACTGACGGCGGCGAGGGGTCTTTTCACGTGCCCTCCTGATGGGGGAGATGTGTGACGGGGGTAGTCACGCATGTAGATATACTGATACACCGCCGAAAAGAGAAGGGGGGAGACGCTGCGAGCCGGCGACAGTGACCGTTCGGAGGAGGCGACCCAGGTCGGGGGGGAACCCGACATCGCCTTCGCGCGTCTGACGAGGCATGAGATCAACCCCCGGGACCCTTGTCAAGATCGTCGCGGCATTGCTGCTCCTGAGCGGTTGCTCAGCGACCGACCCGGCCGGACCAGGGCCGTCGTCCGCACCGTCCGGCCCGGCGAGCGTCCCCGGCGCCACGTCGGGCCCCGCCGACCCGAGCGCCGGCGCCACGGCGAGCCCCGCCGCCGGCACGTCGGCCGCCCCGCAGCCGTCCACCGCCTCCACCGCCCCCCTGGCGGCCGCCCGGGTGGTGCTTACCCGGACCGGCGGCTTCGCCGGACGCGGCGACACGCTCACCGTCGAGCCCGACGGCGGGTGGACCAGCGTGGAGCGCGACGGGTCGCGGCGCACCGGCCAGGTCGACCCGACCGACCTCAACCGGCTGTGGGACCTGCTGGCCGCCCCGGGGCTCGCCACCGAGGCCGCGACGTCCACCACCGGCCCCGTGGACTGTGCGGACGCGTTCACCTACCAGCTCACCGTGGGGCAACGGGTGACCGGCTACGTCGACTGCCCGGACGCCGCCGGCCGAGCCGCGGCGACCGCGGCCGTGGTCGAACTGCTCGCCGAGGTCACCGGCTGGTGAGGCCCGGGCGGAGCTGAGGAGGACGCCGCCGGGCTCAGCGGTCCAGGCCCGCTGACCCACGACCCAGGCGCGCACGGCCGGCCACGACCGATCTGCTGACGGTACGTGACCGGCCGGCCCGCCTCCTGGCGGCCCGTCGTTCGCCTTTGCTCTGCTTCACCCACCGCAACACCCGGCCTGACCAGCTGCGATGCGGATCGAGACCCGGCGGGCACCGGTGACGCATGGTAACTGTTGCGTGCGCTGAAGCAGAGCAAAGGCACGGAGGTGGACTTCGGTCGGCCGACGTGGCCCGCACCGCCCGAGCGCAAACCGGGGACGCCGGCCGGGGCGGAGGGCAGGCCGGGGCGGAGGGCGGGTCGCCAGGTCGAGGGTGCGGGCGACGGAGGGCGTTCTCCGGGCCGCTACACGCGATAGTCGGCGGGCAGACCGGTGGCGCGCAGCTCCGGCGGCAGGTGGGCCACGTCGTTGACCGCGATCAGGTTGGGCGGCCCGCCCGAGCTGTACCGGATCACCGTCAGCCCGGCGTTGTGCAGGTTGATCCCCAGCCAGCGAGCCGGCGGGGCGTCCAGGGCGTGCCGCACCAGCCAGGCGATCAGGAAGCTGTGCGTGACCAGCAGCTCGCGTACCTCGCCGTCGGCCGGTGCGGTGGCGAACCGGTCCACCGCCGCCGCGGTCACCCGCGGCCCGTCGACCCGCTCGGCCGGCGAGTAGCCACCCAACACCCTCGCGTACGCGGGCGGCAGGCCCGCCGGATCGGTGTCGTGCGGCAGGTGGTCCCCGGCCAGCTCGGTGGCGTACACCGGAACTCCCGGCAGCGACCGGGCGACCAGCGTGGCCGTCTCCGCGGCCCGGGCCAGCGGTCCGTGGTGGACGGCCGCGAGCGGCACCCCGCGCATCCGTTCGCCGAGCAGCTCGGCCTGGCGGCGCCCGCGCTCCGAGAGCCCGACCTCCGGCAACTCCACCTCCGACCGGTCCTGCTCGCCGTGCCGGGCCAGGTAGAGCAGTCGGACACCCATGGTCACCTCATCGCGGTCGGGAGGCACGAGACTAACCCGCGCCTCCCGACCGATCCCGGCCCGCTCAGTCCGGGCGCAGCGCCCGGGCGAAGGTGGCGGCGACCCAGGCCCAGCCGGCGGTCACCGCCACCCCGAAGGCGACCATCGCCACCGGGCCGGGCACCGCGATCAGCGCGACCCAGGCCACCGCGAAGAACCCGCCGACCAGCGCGCTCGCCACGGCCCACGGCCGGCCCTGCGGCGCGCTGTTCCGCGCCACCACGAACGTCGCGACGATCAGCGAGACGAAGGCGACCGCCGCCACCAGGAAGTGCAGGCCACCGTGCCAGCTGATCTGCCCCGCGCCGCGGGGCGTGCCGGCGGGAAAGCCGTCGGCGGGGTCGGCGGCGAAGACACCCGCGGCCATCAGCCCGAACCCCCAGAGCAGGAGCAGCCGCGGTACCCAGGTCGAGGCGACCGACCGGCGCAGGGCGAGCGCGGCGCCCACGCAGAGCGCCCCGGTCACCAGGAACGTGGTGATCTGGATCCAGCCCAGCACGCCGGTGCTCAGCATGCTGACCGGATGCCGCCGGAAATCGAAGCCGTCCCGGGTGAGGCCCTGCGCCAGGGCCGACACCACGAAGACCGGGCCGGCGAGGACGCCGCCGGCCAGCCGCAGCCGATCCCGGCCGACGGCCGGCCGTACCTCGGCAAGGGAGATCGTCGCGGACATCGCCGTTCCCTCAGGCCCGCGGGAACATCTGGCCGATGCGGATCCGGTTGCCGAAGGGGTCCCGGATGCCGAAGTCGATCCCGTACGGCCGCTCGGTCGGCTCGTCGGTGATGTCGACGCCCTTGGCGACCAGATCCTCGTACGTCTTGCGGGCGTCGTCGGTGGTGATGCTCAGCCAGCCACCGAGCGCGCCCTTGGTGAGCAGGTCCCGCACCTGCTCGGCGGTGGCCGGGTCCAACGCCGGCGCGCCGGGCTTCTCCAGCAGGATCTCCCGGTCGGGCTGGCCGGGCAGGTTGACCGTCAGCCAGCGCATGAAGCCGAGGTCCTGGTCGGTGTTCACCTCGAAGCCGAGCTTGCCGACGTAGAAGTCGAGGGCCTGGTCCTGGTCGAGGACGTAGATCTGGGAGCGGGTGACCGCGTTCATCGTCATGCGATCACGGTAGAACCCGCCCCTGACCTGCTGCTTATCCAAAACTGACGGGCTACTCACCCAAAACTGCTCGGACGGGTCCAGGCCTTGGCAAAGCAGCTCGGCACATTCCCGGCGGGCGTCGACCGGCGCCGACGGAACTCGCTGGGCGACTCACCGACGATGTCGCGGAAGGTCCGGCTGAACGTGCCGAGACTGCCGAAGCCCACCGCGTAGCAGATGTCGGTCACGTCCCGGTCGGACTCCACCAGCATCGCCATCGCCCGCTCGATCCGGCGCCGTTGCAGGTAGCGGTGCGGGGTCTCGCCGAACGTGGCCCGGAACGTCCGGATGAAGTGCGCCGCGGAGACGTGCGCGATCCGGGCCAGGGCCGGGACGTCCAGCGGATCGGCGTACGCCCGGTCCATCGCGTCCCGGGCGCGCAGCATCGCCCGGTTCGACTCCTCCGTCGCCCGACTCATCGGGACCGTGCCCACAGGGTCAGCACACCTGCACGGTAGCCGCCCTCCGACCGGCGCCCAAAGGTGCGCGGCCGGTCCGCGCTTTTCTGCCCACCGCTAACCGGACTCCCACTGAGCGACGCAGCGCCGACACTGACCGGATGGACCGGGAGAAACCGCTGAAGCACCAGCAGCTCCTCGACCAGCTCTACGCGGCCTTCAACCGGCGGGACCTGCCGACGCTGCTTACGGCGCTGGCGCCGGACGTGTCGTGGCCAAACGGCTGGGAGGGCGGCATGGTGCGCGGACACCAGCAGGTACGCGACTACTGGACGCGCCAGTGGGCCGAGATCGACCCGATCGTGCGGCCGGTGGCCTTCGACGTCGAGGAGGACGGCTGGATCAATGTGACCGTGCACCAGGTGGTGCGAAACCGGGCGGGGACGACCGTCATCGCCGAGGACACGGTCCGGCACGTCTACCGTTTCGTCGACGGTCTGGTGGCCGACATGGTAATCCGGAGCTGAGGGCGCACGCGCTCGGGCCGAGCGGCTCGGCACCGCCGGCCACCACCGGACGCCGGTGGAAATTGGAGCCCCCGGCCGGGATCGAACCGGCGACATCTCGCTTACAAGGCGAGTGCTCTGGCCAGCTGAGCTACAGGGGCGGGTGTCGTCGTCGTCAGCATAGCGACTGGGGTCCGAAATTCACCCTCGCCAGGCACCCCGAGCACCGGAAACGTCAACTTCCCGCCGTTGCGGCCGTCGATTCGACGCCCGCCGAACCGGCGAAGCGTGGGGATTGATGCCCGCCTGCGCCTGACTGACCGGTATGCGTATGCCGCCCGTCCCACCGGCTGCTCCCCGTCTTGGCACCACAGGGAAAGCCGTTTACGGTGCAGTGACACGGACGACACACCGGCGCCCCCGCCCGGGCCGTCCGTGGGGCTGGCACCCTGGGTGCCGGCCGCTCCTTCACTCGGATCGTCCGGCACGTTCCTGCCGGTGAAAGGAAGCACCCACCATGGCTACGGTCACCTACGCCAAGGCGTCCCGCATCTACGCGGGCACCGAGCGGCCCGCCGTCAACAAGCTCGACCTGGAGATCGGCGACGGCGAGTTCCTCGTCCTGGTCGGCCCCTCCGGTTGCGGCAAGTCCACCAGCCTGCGCATGCTCGCCGGCCTGGAGGACGTCGACGAGGGCGCCATCTACATCGACGACCGCGACGTCACCCACCTGCCGCCGAAGGCCCGCGACATCGCGATGGTCTTCCAGAACTACGCCCTCTACCCGCACATGACGGTGTACGAGAACATGGCGTTCGCGCTCAAGCTGCGCAAGACGTCTAAGGCGGAGATCGACCGGCGGGTCAAGGAGGCGGCCGCGCTGCTCCAGCTGGAGGAATACCTCAACCGCAAGCCGAAGGCGCTCTCCGGCGGTCAGCGCCAGCGGGTCGCGATGGGCCGCGCCATCGTCCGCGAGCCGCAGGTCTTCCTGATGGACGAGCCGCTGTCGAACCTCGACGCCAAGCTCCGGGTGCAGACCCGTACCCAGATCGCCTCGCTGCAGGCCAAGCTGGGCGTCACCACGGTCTACGTGACCCACGACCAGGTCGAGGCCATGACCATGGGCCACCGGGTGGCCGTCATGCTCGACGGCGTGCTCCAGCAGGTGGACACCCCGCGGGCGCTGTACGACAGCCCGGCCAACGTCTTCGTCGCCGGCTTCATGGGCTCCCCCGCCATGAACATCAAGACCGTGCCGCTGAGCGAGCAGGGCGCCGCCTTCGCCGACCTGCACATCCCGCTGACCCGGGAGCAGATCGAGGCGGCGCAGGCCGAGGGCGGCAACGGCAAGGTGACGGTTGGCTTCCGCCCGGAGGACTGCGACCTGGTCAGCCCGACCGAGGGCGGCATGCCGGTCGTGGTCGAGCTGGTCGAGGACCTCGGCTCGGACGCCAACGTCTACGGGCACGCCGCGCTGGAGGGCGTCAACGAGCGCTTCGTGGTCCGCACCGACCGCCGGACCATGCCGAACATGGGCGACACCGTGTTCGTCAAGCCGCGCCAGGGTCGCAGCCACGTCTTCAACGCCGCGTCCGGCAACCGGATCTGACGTAGGCACGAAGGGGCGGTCCGCTGCGGCGGGCCGCCCCTTCGTCGTACCCGGGTATGACGCCGGATCTGCCTCCCCGGGGTGACGCGGTGGGCCCGTTCGCACTCCTACCCTTCGGGCACACCGCCGAGCACGGGAGAGCAGGATGCCACCGAACCCCATTCGTACCCGACCGGAGACCGACCGCGACGGCGGGCGACCGCCGCGCACCCGCCGGCTGGTCGCCACCGCCGGCCGCAGCCTGGTGTACGCCGCGGCGCTGCTCCCGCTGGCGCTGGCCGCCCTGGCGGGCGCGCTCACCGGACGGAGCCGGTCGGCGGCGGCCCGGTGGTGGCGGTTGCGGGGGGTGCTGCCGGTGGCGGAACGGGTTCCCGAGGGTCCGGCGCCCGGTGCGGTGGCCGTCGCCGCGCACGCCGTGGCGAGCCTGCTGCTCGGCACGGCGGCCCTGGTCCCGCTCGGGGTGGTGCTGCTGATGGTGCTACGCGGGGCGTTGTACGGGGTGGTCGATCCCGGCCCCTACGACACGTCGTGGGGTGGCCCGACCCGCGCCGGAGCGTGGCTGGCGCACTTCCTGGTGGGCATCCCGTTCACGGTTGCGGCGCTGGCGGCGCTGGCCGGCGTCGCGGCCGTGCACCAGCGGCTCACCCTCGCCCTGCACGGTGCCCGCCGGGCCGGTTGGCTGGTCCCGGCGACCGTGCTGATCTCGCTGGTCGCCGTGCTGCTCGTGGTGGCCTGGAGCCGGCAGATCTGACGGCGACGGGCCGCCCCGACGTGCGGGCGGCCCGTGCCGGTGGTGCGGTCAGGCCTCTGAGGCGCGGCGGCGGGCCACCTCGGCGAGGGTCACCGCGGCGGCGACGCTGGCGTTGAGCGACTCCACCTCGGAGATCATCGGGATGCTGACGGTCAGGTCGCAGGTCTCGCCGACCAGGCGGGACAGGCCGCGCCCCTCCGAGCCGACCACCACGACCAGCGGGCCGACCGCGGCCGCCAGGTCGTACAGGTCGGTGTCGCCGTCGGCGTCCAGCCCGACCACGACGAAGCCGGCATCCTTGCACGCCTTGAGCGACCGGGTCAGGTTGGTGACCTGGGCGACCGGGACCCGCGCGGCCGCGCCGGCGCTGGTCCGCCAGGCGGTCGCGGTGATCCCGGCGGCCCGCCGCTCGGGTACGAAGACACCCTGCGCGCCGAACGCGGCGGCGGACCGGATGACCGCACCCAGGTTGCGCGGGTCGGTGACCCCGTCCAGCGCGACCAGCAGCGGCGCGGCCTGCTCCAGCGAGGCCGCCATCAGGTCCTCGAACGACTCGTAGGCGAACGGCGGCACCTGGAGGCCGATGCCCTGGTGCAGCACCCCGCCGGTCATCCGGTCCAGCTCCGCCCGGCTGATCTCCAGGATGGCGATGCCCCGGTCGGCGGCCGTCCGGACGATCTCCTTGACCCGGTCGTCGACGTCGATGCCCTGCGCGGTGTAGAGGGCGGTCGCCGGCACCTGGGCGCGCAGCGACTCCAGCACCGGGTTCCGGCCGACCAGCAGCTCCGGGCTGTCCTTGGTCGGGTTGGACTTGCGTCCCGGGGCGACCCGTGGCCCGCCCCGGCCGGTGGGCTTGCCGCCGCGACCGGCCGCACCGCCCCGGGCCGGGCCGACGCCCTTGGTGCCCTTGCCCCAGGTGGTGTCCTTGGTGCCCGGCTGGCCGATCTTGGGCGCCCGCCCCTCCTCGGCCGCCGCCCGGCGCTCCTTGTCCTGCTTCCAGGCGGTGCGCTGGGGCAGCTTCTCGGTGCCCGAGTACGCCTTGTGCCAGGGCCGCTCGTCGGCCGGCAGGGTCTTGCCCCGGCCGGCGAGGGAGTCCCGGTTCTTGCCGCCGGTGCCCTTCGGGGCGCCCGCCTTCGGCGTCAGTCGTCGCCCACGGCGCTGCGAGTTGCCCGGCATCAGTCCTGCTCTCCAATAGTCCAACGGGGGCCCTGGGGGGTGTCCTCGACCACCACGCCGGCCTGCTTGAGCTGGTCGCGCACGGCGTCCGCGGCGGCCCAGTCCTTGCGGCCTCGGGCCTGGGCGCGCTGCTCCAGGGCCAGCGCGATCAGGGAGTCGACCACGGCGCGCAGGTCGTCCGAGCGGCCGCCGCCCGTCCAGGCGGGGTCGAGGGGGTCGACGCCGAGGATATCCAGCATTCCCCGGGTGGCGGCGACGGTCGTGCGGACGGTCACATCGTCGCCGGTGGCCAGCGCGGTGTTACCGTCCCGGACCACCTCGTGCAGCACCGCCAGGGCGGCGGAGGTGTTCAGGTCGTCGTCCATCGCGGCGACGAACCCGGCCGGCAGCTCGCCGGGCTGCCCGGCACCCACCCGCTCGGCGGCGCGCTGGACGAAGCCCTCGATCCGCCGGTACGCCACGGCGGCCTCGCGCAGCGAGTCCTCCGAGTAGTCGATCCGGGACCGGTAGTGGGCGGCGGCGTAGTAGTAGCGCAGCTCCACCGGGCGCACCCCGAGCGAGTCCACGTACGCCAGGTCGAGGGCGTTGCCCAGCGACTTGCCCATCTTGGCGCCGCCGATGCTGAGCAGCCCGTGGTGCACCCAGTACCGGGCGAACGGCAGGTCGGCGGCCTGCGACTGGGCGATCTCGTTCTCGTGGTGCGGGAAGATCAGATCCAGCCCGCCGCCGTGGATGTCGAACTCGGCACCCAGGTAGCGCCAGCACATCGCCGAGCACTCGATGTGCCAGCCGGGCCGGCCCCGGCCCCACGGCGACGGCCAGTACGCGTCCGCCGGCTCCTCCGGCTTGACGCCCTTCCAGAGGGCGAAGTCGCGCGGGTCGCGCTTGCCCCGCTCCGGGGCGTCCCCGGCGGGCTGCATGTCCGCGGGCGACTGGCCGGACAGCGACCCGTACGCCGGCCAGGCGGCCACGTCGAAGTAGACGTCGCCGGAGCCGTCGGTGGCCGGGTAGGCGTGCCCGGTCTCGATCAGCCGGGCGATGAGCTCGTGCATCTCCGGGATGTGCCCGGTGGCCCGCGGCTCGTAGGTCGGCGGCAGCACGTTCAGCGCCCGGTACGACTCGGCCAGGATCAACTCGTTGGCGTACGCGATCGACCAGAACGGGCGGCCCTGCTCCTGCGCCTTGACCAGGATCTTGTCGTCGATGTCGGTGACGTTGCGGATGAACCGCACCTGGTAGCCCTGGGCCAGCAGCCAGCGGCGCAGCACGTCGTAGTTGACGCCGGAGCGCAGGTGGCCGATGTGCGGCGGGGCCTGGAGGGTGAGACCACACAGGTAGACCCCCACCTTGCCGGCTTCCCGCGGGACGAAGTCCCGCACCGATCGGGTGGCGGTGTCATACAGGCGTAGCGTCACCGTACAAGGGTAGCCGTCCGCGCGTTTCCGGGTCGTCCGGAGCCGGGCCGTACGCTGCGTGCTGTGGACACGTCGGCACGCCCGGGAGAAACGGCGCAGACCCTGGACCGGGGGCTGCGACTGCTGCACCTGGTCGCGGACGCGGCCGGCGGGTTGACCGTGACCGAGGCGGCGAACCGGTTGGGCGTCGGCCGGGCGGCGGTATACCGGCTGGTGGGCGCGCTGTCCGCGCACGGCATGCTGCGCCGCGACGGCGCCGGCCGGCTGCGGCTCGGCGCCGGGGTGCTGCACCTGGCCCGGCGGGCCCAGCCGCTGCTCGCCGAGGGGGCGCTGCCGGCGCTGCGCAGGCTCGCCGAGCAGGCCGGCGCGACCGCCCACCTGACCGTGGTCGAGGGCGGCGAGGGGGTGGCCCTGGCCGTGGTGGAGCCGAGCTGGACGTCGTTCCACGTGGCGTACCGGACCGGGGCGCGGCATCCGCTGGAGCGGGGCGCGGCCGGCCGGGCCATCCTCGCCGGGCGGGCCGGCGCGGCGGGACCGGTCGCCACCAGCGGCGAGCTGCAGGCCGGGGCGTACGGGGTGGCGGCGCCGGTGCTCGGGGTGGCCGGGCTGGAGGCGAGCGTCGGGGTGGTGGCGCTGGCGCCGCTGGACGTGGACGTGGTGGGCGCCCAGGTGCTGGCCGCCGCGACCGCGGTCGCCGAAGCCCTCGGTTAGCCCTCCGGTGGGCCCGGGGCCGGCCAGCCACCCGACTGCCGCGTCCCACGCCATCTCGCCCCCACAACGAGGTTCCCTAGCACAGTTGTCGATGGAGTGGCGTGTTGTCCACAGCCGCACGGCACCGGCGAGGGCCGCGTTGTCCACAGGGGTTTCCGGGGCGCCGCGGCAGCGGTGACGCTGGCGGCATGCCTCCTGTCGCACACCGACCCGCCAGCCTGGCGGGGCAGGTCTTCCGGGGATCCGACGTGGTCCGCCGCGGGCTGCTCACCGTTCACCAGCTCCGCAGCTCCGCGTGGACCCGCCTCCACCACGACGTGTACGCCGACGCCCGGCTGGAACGCGACCATGGGCTCGCCTGCCGTGCCGTGGCGCTCAGACTCCCACCCGGAATTCCGATCGCCGGCCCGTCGGCGGCCTTCCTGCACGGCGTCACGCACGCCGCGAGCTTCGACGACGAGGTGCACGTGAGCGCGGCGCAGGGCAGTCCGCTGCGCAGCCGGCGCGGCCTACGGGTGCACACCTCCCTGCGCCGGCCGCCACCCGCCCCGGTGTCCGGATGGCCGCCCGCCACACCGATGGCACCGGCCCGGTCCGATCCGGCCCTGGCCGCCTGGGAGTCGGCTGTGTGGCTCGAACCCGCCCGGGCGGTCAGCATCGTCGACACCCTGCTGGCCCGGGGCTTGACCAGCCGCGACGCGCTCGCTGAGGTGGCGGGGCGCAACGCCGACCGGCCGGGCGGATCCCGTGCCAGGTGTGTCTTCGGTCTGGCCGACCCGGGCGCGCAGTCCCCGGCCGAGTCGCGGCTACGGGTGCGGCTGGTGCTGGCCGGGTTGCCTCGGCCGGTGGCCCACCATCCGGTCAGGCTGCCTGGCGGGGTCGTCCTGCACCCCGACCTGGCGTGGCCCGAGGTACGGGTCGCCGTCGAGTACGACGGACACTGGCGCAGCGACCCGGACCAGTTGCACCGGGACCGGCGGCGCCTCAACCTGCTGGTGGGGGCCGGCTGGCTCGTGCTGCACGTGACCAGCCGCCGGCTGCGCCAGGACTTCGCGGCGGTCGTCCAGGAGGTCCGCTCCGCGCTGCTCTCCCGTGGCTGGCAACCATGAGGGCCCTTCCCATGGCGGCGCCATCCGGCCGACTTCACCGGCCGGCAATGCTCCCTATCTGCCGCAACCTGGGCCTTCCTGCACTACTGAGGCCCGGAAATGCCGCAACATTGACCGACCCGACCGGGTCAGGTCAGCGCGGGCTGGTCCGCGGGCTCGTCGGCCGGCTGGGCGGGCGTGCCGCGCAGTTCGTCCAGCCGGACCAGGGCGACCCCCGCCACGATCAGCACGCCACCGAGCAGTTGCACCGCGGTGGGCAGCTCGCCGAGGAACAGCCAGGCGATCAGCACCGCGAACATCACCTCGGTCAGCCCGACGAAGGAGGCCAGCCGGGAGCCCAGCACCCGGGTCGCGGCGATGCCGGCGAGGTACGCGACCACCGCGGCGACGAGCGACAGCCCGGCGATCGGCACCAGCCAGCTGGTGCGCTGGCCGGCGAAGGTGACCGTCCCGAACTCGGCCTCCAGCGGCAGCACCCCGAGCAGGCCGAGCGCCGCCAGCACGGCCGCGCCGACGCCCATGCCGCCGCTGGCCATGGTCACCGAGGGCAGCTCCTCGTCGACCCGGCCGGCGAGGACGAAGTAGCCGGCCAGGCCGACCGCCGCGCCCAGCCCCCACAGCACACCCAGCGGGTCGAGCCGGCCGGCGCCGGCCAGATCGAGCACGAACGCCAGCCCGGCCAGCGCGGCCACCGAACCGGCCACGGTCAGCCGGCGCGGGCGCTGGCCGTGCATCGCCCACATCCAGACGACCACCAGGATGATGCCCAGGTACTCCAGCAGCAGGGCCACGCCGACGGGCAGGTAGCGGACCGCGTTGAAGAAGCACGCCTGGGCGGTGGCCACCCCGAGCAGACCGAAGACGGTCACCGCGCCGAGGTTGCGGCGCAGCACGTGCCACCGGCCGCGCAGCGCCAGCGTCGCGGGCACCAGCAGCACCAGGGCGGCGATGCCCACCCGGGCGACCACGATGGCCTCGGCCGACCAGCCGGCGTCGATCAGGGATCGGGCGAACGTGCCGGAGGTCGCGAAGGTGACGGCCGACAGCAGCGCCAGCAGCAGGCCGGCACCGGCGGGGCGTGGACGCATCGGCGCTCCTTGGCGGCGTGGTCATGGGCGAACTACCCTTACACCGGTGACACTAGGCCGCCCCTCCGACAGGAGTCAAGGTGCTTTTTGCTCATGACACCGAATGCGGGCTGCTCGCCGCCGCCGCGCTCGTCAACACCGACGGGGAGGAGGGCGAAGGGCTGCCCGACGTGACCGCCCTGGACGCCTTCTTCACCGCGTACGGCTGGAGCGGGCGGCACGAGCGCACCGAGGCGGAGCTGCGCGCGGTACGCGCGCTGCGCCCCCGACTACGCCGGGTCTGGCACGCGGCGGAGGACGAGACCGTCGAGATCATCAACCGGCTGCTGCGCGAGGCCCCCGCACTGCCGCAGCTCATCCGGCACGACGACCATCCCTACCACCTGCACGCGGTGCCCCGGGACGCCCCGCTGGCCACCCGGATGGCGGTGGAGGCCGCGATGGCCCTCGCCGACCTGGTCCGCAACGGCGAGTTGAGCCGGCTGCGGCGCTGCGCGCACCCCGACTGCGACAACGTGCTGGTCGACCTCTCCAAGAACCGCTCGCGGCGGTTCTGCGAGGCGGGCTGCGGCAACCGCGCCGCGGTCAGCGCGTACCGGGCGCGGAAGGCCGCCAGTCGCGCCTGAGCAGCTCGTACTCCACCTCGCCCAGTTCGGTGCCCGGGATCGGGTCGTCGAAGTGGAGGTGGAACGTGCGAACGTGGCGCAGCCCCGCCTTTGCCAGCACCGACCGGGAGCGCGCGTTGACCGCCATGGTCTCGGCCCACACCCGGCCTACGCCCACCGTCTCGAACGCGTGCCGCACCAGCGCCCGCGAGCCCTCGGTGGCCAGGCCCCGCCCCCACGCCGAGCGGCGCAGCCGGTAACCCAGCTCCGGCTCCGCGCCGTCCTCGGACGGGTCGAGCGCGAACCAGCCGAGGAACTCCCCGGTCGCCCGGTCCTCCGCCGCCCACCGGCCCAGACCGGGCCACCGGTCGTACCCGGCCAGAATCCGCGGCAGCTGCTCGTCGCGGACCCGCTCAAGCGGGGTCGGCACCCCGCCGGTCAGGAACCGCATGACCTCCGGGTCACCGTCCAGCTCCACCAGGCGGTCCACGTCGGCGGCGGTGAACCGGCGCAGCCGCAGCCGCCCGGTCTCCAGCAACACGTCCTCGGCCATGCGGCGATCATGCCGGCCCGGTGCCCGCCGGGCGACCGGTTATCCGCGGCCCGGCGTCAGGGATGGGTCATCCGCAGCAGGTCCAGAGCCTCGTCGAGCTGGGTCTCGGTCAGCTTGCCCGAGTCCACGTGCCCGCGGGCGATCACCACCTCGCGGATCGAGACCTGCTTGGCCAGCGCCTCCTTCGCGATCGACGCGGCCTCGTCGTACCCGAGGTGGCGGTTCAGCGGGGTGACGATCGACGGCGAGCCCTCCGCGTACGCCAGGCAGACCTCGGCGTCCGCGACCAGGCCGGCCACCAGGCGGTCGGCGAACAGCCGGCTCGACGCGGCCAGCAGTTTGATCGACTCCAGCAGGTTGCGGCCCATCACCGGGAGCATCACGTTCAACTCGAAGTCCCCCTGCGAGCCGGCGAAGGCGACCGCGGCGTCGTTGCCGATCACCTGAGCGCACACCTGGCGCACCGCCTCCGCCACCACCGGGTTCACCTTGCCGGGCATGATCGACGAGCCGGGCTGGAGGTCGGGGATGCGCAGCTCGCGCAGGCCGGCCCGGGGGCCGGAACCCATCCAACGGATGTCGTTGGCCATCTTGTACAGCCCGACCGCGATGGTGCGCAGCTGGCCGGAGGTCTCCACCAGCGCGTCCCGGGCGCCCTGGGCCTCGAAGTGGTTGCGCGCCTCGGTCAACGGCAGGCCGGTGGAGTCGCGCAGCTTCTCGATCACCTTCGCCGCGAACCCCAGCGGGGTGTTGATGCCGGTGCCCACCGCGGTGCCACCGAGTGGCAGCTCGGCCAGCCGGGGCAGCGCGGACTCCAGCCGTTCCACCCCGTACCGGACCTGCGCGGCGTAGCCGCCGAACTCCTGCCCGAGGGTGACCGGGGTGGCGTCCATCAGGTGGGTACGCCCGGCCTTGACCACCGTCTCGAACTCGGCCGCCTTCTCCTCCAGCGCGCCGGCCAGGTGCTTCAGCGAGGGGATCAGGTCCTCCGCCACGAACTGGGTGGCGGCCAGGTGGATCGAGGACGGGAAGACGTCGTTGCTGGACTGCGAGGCGTTCACGTCGTCGTTCGGGTGCACGTCCCGACCCAGCTCCCGGCCGGCCAGGGTGGCGATCACCTCGTTGGTGTTCATGTTGGACGAGGTGCCCGAGCCGGTCTGGAACACGTCGATCGGGAACTGGTCGTCGTACCCGCCGTCGGCCACGTGCGCGGCGGCGGCGGCGATCGCGGCGGCCACCTCCGCGTCGATCACCCCCAGCTCGCCGTTGACCTGCGCCGCCGCCCCCTTGATCTGGGCCAGCGCCTTGATCTGGGCCGGTTCGATCCCCCGGCCGGAGATCGGGAAGTTCTGCACCGCGCGCTGGGTCTGTGCCCGCCACAGCGCCTCGGCGGGCACCTCCACCTCGCCCATCGAGTCGCGTTCGATCCGGTAGCCGGTCGCCTCTGGAGTCGTCACGCGTACCATCCTGCCCCGCCGTCCGCCGGCGCGCAGATGATCGCTCAGCCCAGCTCGGCCAGCAGCCGGGCCACCTCCCGCTGGTCCGGCGACTCGATCTGGCGCAGCAGGGCCAGCGCCCGGGTCCAGTGTGCGCGGGCGGCGACCGGGTCGGCGTCGCGCAGGCAGCGGGCGATCCCGTCCAGCGCCCGGGCCTGCTCGTAGCGCACGCCCAGCCGGGTGGCGTCGGCGAGCACCCGGCGGTGCAGGTCGAGCGCCGACGGGACGTCACCGCCCTCGGCGAGCGCGCGGGCCAGCAGGTTCCGCGCCGCGTACTGGCCGGAACGGTCGCCCGCCACGATCATCGCCGCCAGCGCCTCCCGGTGCAGCAGGGCGGCCCGCTCCGGGCGGCCCGCCGCCCGCTCCATCGCGCCCAGCTCGTTGAGCACCTCGCCCTCGCCGAACCGGTTCCCGGTCTGCCGCTTGAGCCGCAGCGCCGCCCGCAGCAGCCGCCGGGCCGGAGCGAGGTCGCCCATCCGGTGCCGGATCATCCCGAGGTGCCCGATCGCGTTCGCCAACTGGTAGCGGTTGCCGATCTGCCGGACCAGCGCCAGGTGCCGCCGGGCCACCCGCAGCGCCTCGTCGTACCGGCCCAACGCGAGCAGCCCCAGCGAGAGGTTGTTCAGCAGGCCGCCGAGCTGCTTCAGCTCCGGCGCCCGCCGGACGATCAGGCCGGAGGCGTCGTAGTACTCCATGCCCCGGCGGTAGTCGCCGTGGGCCATGTGGGCGGCGCCCAGATTGCCGAGGATGTTCTGCAGATCGGCCCGCCGATCCAGGCGGCGGTGGATCGCCAGCGACCGCTCCATCAGCCGGATCGCCTCGGCGAAGTGGGCCAGCCGGAAGTGGGCCGAGGCGAGGTAGTTCATCGTCATCGCCACCGCCTCGTCGTCGCCGGACCCCTCGGCGGCGCGCAGCGCGACCAGGTGCGTCTCGATCAGCTCGTCGAGGTGCCCGCCGTCGAAGTGGGACTTCCAGCAGGCCCGGGCCAGCTGCCAGCAGAGCCGGGGAAAGCCCTCGTCGTCGGCCAGCCGCACCAGCGCGGTCAGCGCCGCCCGGTTCTCGTCGAACCAGGCCCGCCCCTGGTCGACCGTGGCGGCCACCAGGTCGGGACGGGACGGCACCGGCACCTGGAGCAGGTCGCGGCTGCCGGTCAGCTCCAGGGTCCGGGCGATCGCGGCGGCCACCTGGAGGTGGTGGTCGATCAGCCGGTGCACGGCCGCCCGCCGCTCGCCGGCCCGGTCCGGCTCCGCGACGAGGTACGGGCGTACTCGCGGATCAGGTCGTGCAGCCGGTACCGGCCGGGCGTCACCTCCTCCGCCAGGTGGGCGTCGACCAGCTCCTCCAGCACATCCTGCGCCTCGGGCAGGGACAACTCGGCCAGGGCGGCGGCCACCCGGTTGTCGAACCGTACGCCCGGGTGCAGGCCGAGCAGCCGGAACGCCCGCTGGGCGGCGGGCGACACCTGGGCGTACGAGAGGGCGAACGCGCGGCCGACGGAGCGCTCGCCCACCGCGAACTCGGCCAGCGGGTCCCGCCCGGAGGCCAGCCGCTCGGCCAGGTCGGCGATCCGCCAGTGGGGCCGGTGGGCCAGCCGCGCGCCGGCCAGCCGGATGGCCAGCGGCAGGTGCCCGCAGCGGCGCACCACCTCGGCCGCGGCGGCCGGCTCGGCGGCCACCCGCTCGGCGCCGGCCGCCCGGCCGAGCAGCTCGACCGCCTCGTCGGCGTCGAGCACCGGCAGCGAGGACGGCCGGCCACCGTCCAGCCCGACCAGCCGGCGACGGCTGGTGATCAGGACCAGATTGTCCGCCCCGTTCGGCAGCAGCGGCGCCACCTGGCCGGTGCTGGCCGCGTTGTCCAACACCACCAGCGCCCGCCGCCCGGCCAGCTCGGTGCGCCACAGCGCCAGCCGGTCGTCCAGGTCCAGCGGCACCCGCTCCGCCGGCACGCCGAGCTGGCGCAGCAGGGTGGCCACCGCGGCGGCCGGGGTCAGCGGGGTGCGTTCGCTGTGCCCGTGCAGGTCGACGAAGAGGTGGGCGTCGGGATAGCGGTCGGCCAGGGCGTTGGCCACGTGCACCGCCAGGGTGGTCTTGCCGCTGCCGGCCATCCCGTCGACCAGATGGACCCGTACGTTGTCCTTCTCGATCTCCGCGACCAGCCGGGACAGCGTCTCCTGCCGGCCGGTGAAGTCGCTGATCGCCCGGGGCAGGGCCCGGATCCGGACGGCCGGCCGGTGGTCGACGGCCGCCGTGGCCAGCTCCCCGGCGAGCAACCGCTGGTGCAGCTCCTGGAGCGCGGCCCCGGGCTCGATGCCCAGCTCCTCGGCGTAGATCCGCCGGCCCTCCCGGTAGACGGCCAGCGCGTCGGCCTGCCGGCCGCCGGCCGCCAGGGCGACCATCAGCTGCCCGCGCAGCCGCTCGCGCAGCGGGTTGCGTTCGACGCACTCGGTCAGCTCGTCGATCAGGTCGGGTGCCCGCCCCAGCCGCAGCTCGACGTCGACGCACTCCTCCAGCGCGGTGAGCCGCTGCTCGTCGAGCGTCTGACCCCGCCGCCGTACGCTCCGGCTGGTGATGCCGCTGAACGCCCGCCCCCGCCACAGCCCCAGGGCGGCCCGGTAGTGCCGGCGGGCCTCCTCGGCGCGCCCGGCGGCCACCGCGGCCCGGGCGGCCTCGACCCCCCGGTCGAAGACCTCGGCGTCCAGGTCGGACGGATCGATCCGTACGCGGTAGCCGACCGGGTCGGTGACGATGGTGTCGGCGGGCAGGCCGAGCCCGGTGATCCGTTGTCGTAAACGCGACACGCAACTCTGCAGCTGCGCCCGCGCGGTCGCCGGGGGACGCTCCTCCCAGACCGCGTCGATCAACTCCTCGACGGGCACCAACCGGCCCGCCCGGGACAACAGCATGGCGAGAACGACCCGGTCCCGACCTGCGGTGACGGTGGCATCGCCGCCACCGATCCGCAACGGCCCAAGGATCCCGAACCGCATCTTCCCCCCGTCTGCCCGAAGTGCGTTCTACAGCAGGGTAATCCGGCCGCCACCGGTCGGCCGGACGAGGCGATAGCGATCCGATAGCGGAACGGGGGCACGGCGTCGCACACTCGTCCCGGTTGTCGGTGACGGCATCCGACGGGGGCGGTGCGCCCGACCGGAGGCAACCCGGGCGGGCGCACCGATGTCGAGTCAGGCGCTCTCGCTGCTCAGCGGCGGCCGACGGTGAGCACCGGCTTGGTGACCTCGGCGAAGAAGTCGTTGCCCTTGTCGTCGACCACGATGAAGGCGGGGAAGTCCGCCACCTCGATCTTCCAGACCGCCTCCATGCCCAGCTCCGGGTATTCGAGCACCTCGACGTGCTTGATGCAGTCCTGGGCGAGCCGGGCGGCCGGGCCGCCGATCGAGCCGAGATAGAAGCCACCGTGCTGGTGGCAGGAGCGGGTCACCTGGCCGGAGCGGTTCCCCTTGGCCAGCATCACCATCGAGCCGCCAGCCGCCTGGAACTTCTCCACGTACGCGTCCATCCGGCCGGCGGTGGTCGGGCCGAACGAGCCGGAGGCGTACCCCTCGGGGGTCTTGGCCGGGCCGGCGTAGTAGACGGCGTGGTCGCGCAGGTACTGCGGCATCGGCTCGCCCGCGTCGAGCCGCTCGGCGATCTTCGCGTGGGCGATGTCCCGGGCCACGACCAGCGGGCCGGTCAGCGACAGCCGGGTCTTCACCGGGTACTTCGACAGCTCGGCCCGGATCTCGTCCATCGGCCGGTTGAGGTCGACCCGGACGACCTCCTCCGTCTCCAGCGTCTCGTCGGTGACGTCGGGCAGGAAGCGGGCGGGGTCGTTCTCCAGCCGCTCCAGCCACACCCCCGACGGGGTGATCTTGGCGACGGCCTGCCGGTCGGCGGAGCACGACACGGCGATCGCCACCGGGCAGGAGGCGCCGTGCCGCGGCAGCCGGACCACCCGTACGTCGTGGCAGAAGTACCGGCCGCCGAACTGCGCGCCGATGCCGAAGTTGCGGGTCAGCTCCAGCACCTCGGCCTCCAGCTCCAGATCCCGGAAGCCGTGCGCGGTCATCGAGCCCTGCGTCGGCAGCGCGTCCAGGTACTTCGCCGAGGCGTACTTGGCGGTCTTCAAGGCGTACTCGGCGGAGGTGCCGCCGATGACGATGGCCAGGTGGTACGGCGGGCAGGCCGCGGTGCCGATCAGCCGCAGCTTCTCCTCCAGGAACTGCATCATCCGCGTCGGGTTCAGCAGCGCCTTGGTCTCCTGGTAGAGGTACGACTTGTTCGCCGAGCCGCCGCCCTTGGCCATGAAGAGGAACTTGTACGCGTCCGGGTGCCCGTCCGGGTCCTCGGCGTAGAGCTCCACCTGCGCCGGCAGGTTGCTGCCGGTGTTCCGCTCCTCCCACATGGTCAGCGGGGCGAGCTGCGAATAACGCAGGTTCAGCCGGGTGTACGCCTGGAAGACACCGAGCGAGATCGCCTCCGCGTCCGAGCCGTCGGTGAGCACGTGCCGGCCGCGCTTGCCCATCACGATCGCGGTGCCGGTGTCCTGGCACATCGGCAGCACCCCGCCGGCCGCGATGTTCGCGTTGCGCAGCAGGTCGAGCGCGACGAACCGGTCGTTCGGCGAGGCCGCCGGGTCGTCGATGATCGAGCGAAGCTGGGCCAGGTGCGCGGGACGCAGGAAGTGCGCGATGTCGTGCATCGCCTCGGCGGTCAGCGCGGTCAGCGCGGCCGGCTCGACGGTGAGGAACCGGCGGCCCCCGGGGCCGTTGACGACATCCACGCCCTCGTCCGTGACCAGGCGGTATTCGGTCTGGTCGGCTCCGGTCGGCAGCAAGGGGGCGTACGAGAACGCGGCGGCACTGCTCATGAACGGAAAGCCTAGGGCAGACCGGTCGATCGCCGGCACCCGCCGGGTGGGTCGTGGGACGGTGCTCTCATCCGTCCTTGTCGTCCCGCTGGCAGAGCTCCCGCTTCGGACCGCAGCTGTCCTCCGGATCGCCGGGCACCCCGCCGGGATCGCCCGGGCCGGGGCCGCCGTCGGTGCCGCCGCGCGTGCCGGCGGAGTCGTCGCCCGGGAGCGGGCCGGGCGCGCCCGCGCCGAAACGGACGTACCCGATCTCCCGCCCCTCCCCGATGATCATGCCGGTGGGCCCGACCGCCAGGACGTTCGCCGAGGTACGCAGCTCGGCCAACTCCCGTCCGGTGCGCGGGTTCACCGCCACCAGCCGGGACGGCTTCTCCGTCACGACCAGCGCCGCGTACGGGGTGAGGGCCGCACCGGCCCGGCCGTCCACGGCCCGGGTCCACAAACCGCGCTGGGTGGCCAGCTCCCGGCTCACGATCGCGCCCTCGTCGGCGGTCCGCACCAACGCGTACCGGTCGTCGACGGCGAGCAGCCGTTCCCCCTCGGCGTCGACCAGCAGCAGCCGCCCGTCGTACCCGTCGAGGACCGCCTCCCGGCCGTCCGGGCCGACGCCGATCAGCACGTTGCGGGCGCCCTGCGGGTCATTGCGCTGCGCGCAGCCACCGTCGTCGGAGGTCCGCAGGTTGATCCCGGTGCGCCGCCACACCTCCTGGCCGGTGGCCGGGTCCCGCGCGGAGATGACGAAGTAGCAGGCGCCGTCGCGGGAGGTGGCGGTGATCCGCAGCAGCCGACCGCCGATCACCGCGAGCCGCTCGTCCCGGCCCGGCTGGACGTCCTGCACCACCCGGCCGGTGGCGGTGTCCACCACGTGCACCCGCCCGTCCACCGGGAACCCGAGCAGCGGCGGGACCGGTTCGGGCCCGGCCACCCCCTCGTCCACCCGGTTGGCGGTGAGCCGGCGGGTGTCGAGCAGGTTCGGGTTGTCGCCGAGCAGCCCGGTACGCACGCCGGGCAGGAACGCCGTCCACAGCGGCCGGGTGCCGCGCGGGTCCCAGGCGCTGAGCGTGCAGTCGGTGGCCTCGACGCACCTGGCGTCCAGCAGCAGGTTCCGGTACGTCCAGACGGCCACCGCCTCGTCGTCGCGCCGGCGCACCACCCCGGTCGTCGGGTCGATCAGCTCGTACCCCTTGACCAGGAGCTTGCCCACCGCGACGACCGCGTCCCGGCCGCCACCGGTGACCGCCGCCCAGTCGGCCTTGCGCTCCCACAGCTGGCTGCCGGTGGCCAGGCTGCGCGCCTCGACCCGGGTCCGCTGCTCGACGATCACGGTGTCACCGGCGAAGGTGACGCTGCGCGGGGTGCCGCCGACCCGCTGCTGCCAGACCACGTCCGGCGCGGAGATCGGCTCGCTGCGGTCCAGCCAGGTCCAGAGGCCGGGGAAGGGGTTCCACACCCCGGTGGCGGCGAGGATGACCACGGTGACGAGCCCGAGCAGCAACCAGCCGCGTACGCCTAGGCCCTTCACACCGCACACGGTAGCGACGATCACCGCTGCGCCGAGCCCTCAGCCCTCCGTGTCGCGCCGCTTTCTCCGCCGGTTGGCGTGTTAATAGGGGGCCCCTGCTCTACCAGATGCGTTGAGCGGGGGCCCCGCCTTACCCCCGCGCCGCGGAGCGCACCAGCGGCAGCACCCGGTACGGGATCTGCTCCGCCAGCGCGATGATCGTCGAGGCCCGCCGGATCCCCTCCGAGGCGACGATCTGGTCGATCACCCGTTGCAGGTCGGTGTTGGACCGGGCCACGATCCGGCAGAGCAGGTCGCTGGAGCCGGTGATGGTGTGCGCCTCCAGCACCTCGGGGATGGCGGCCAGGTGCGCGGTGACCGGGTCGTGGCCGTGCCGCTGGCTGATCTCCAGCGTGACGAAGCTGGTCACCCCGAACCCGATCGCGGCCGGGGTGATGTCCGGACCGAACCCGGTGATCACCCCCCGGCCGACCAGCTTGTCCAGTCGGGCCTGCACGGTGCCCCGGGCCACGCCGAGCTGGCGGGAGCACTCCAGCACCCCGATCCGGGGCTCCTCGGCGAGTAGTTCGATCAAGCGAGCGTCCAGCTCGTCGAGGTGTGCATCCTGACCAGCGTTCATGAGGCTTCACCTTACCGAATGCACAACCTGACCACAGTTTTTGCCAACTCTTGCCCAACCGGGGCCGGCCCGGCGATCCTCGCCGGAACAGCAGTCCGACGGCGGCCCACGAGGCCGGCCGGTACGCGAGGGAGGCCACCATGACCCAGGCGATCGACCGACCCCAGTCGACCGAGGAGGTCGACGCCGACGTTCTCATCGGCGCCGTCGACCACGACATCACCCGCGACCCGTTCCCGGTCAAGGGCCTCGACCACCTGCACTTCCTGGTCGGCAACGCGAAGCAGGCGGCGCACTACTACTCCACCGCGTACGGCATGACCTGCGTGGCGTACCGGGGCCCCGAGCAGGGCTACCGGGACCACGCCCAGTACGTGCTGACCAGCGGCGGGGCCCGGTTCGTGCTGACCGGCGTGGTCCGCCCGGACGCCGAGGGCGCGGAGCACGTGGCCAAGCACAGCGACGGGATCTCCGACATCGCGTTGGAGGTGCCGGACGTGGACGCCGCGTATGCGCACGCCACCGCGCAGGGCGCGACCGGGCTGGTCGAGCCGCACGACGTCAGCGACGAGCACGGCACCGTCCGGATGGCGTCCATCGCCGCGTACGGCGACACCCGGCACACCCTGGTCGACCGGTCCCGCTACACCGGCCCGTTCCTGCCCGGCTTCGTGGCCCGTGGGCCGATCGTGGACCGGCAGCCGATGATCGACGCCGGCCTCCAGCCGAAGCGCTTCTTCCAGGCCGTCGACCACGTGGTCGGCAACGTGGAGCTGGGCCGGATGGACGAGTGGGTCGAGTTCTACAAGCGGGTCATGGGCTTCAGCAACATGGCCGAGTTCGTCGGCGACGACATCGCCACCGACTACTCCGCGCTGATGAGCAAGGTCGTCGCGAGCGGCACCCGCAAGGTGAAGTTCCCGCTCAACGAGCCGGCCGTCGCCCGCAAGAAGTCGCAGATCGACGAGTACCTGGAGTTCTACCAGGGCCCCGGCGCGCAGCACGTCGCCGTCGCCACCAACGACATCCTGGCCAGCGTCGACGCCATGCGCGCGGCCGGCGTCGAGTTCCTCGACACCCCGGACTCCTACTACGAGGACCCGGAGCTGCGCGCCCGCATCGGCAACGTCCGGGTGCCGATCGAGGAGCTGCAGTCCCGCAAGATCCTGGTCGACCGGGACGAGGACGGCTACCTGCTGCAGATCTTCACCAAGCCGGTGCAGGACCGCCCGACGGTCTTCTTCGAGCTGATCGAGCGGCACGGCTCGCTCGGCTTCGGCAAGGGCAACTTCAAGGCGCTCTTCGAGGCCATCGAGCGGGAGCAGGAGAAGCGCGGCAACCTCTGATCCCGGTGCCGCCACCCCCGACGGGTCCGACGCCGCCGGTGGCCGGGTCCTGCCCGGCCGCCGGCGGCCTCGCGCCGTCGCCCGCCCGACCGGTGCCGCCGTACCGCCGGCCCGGGTTCCCGTACGACGTCGTCGCTAAGGTGTCCAGGTGAGCGAGCGACACAGCAGGTGCGACGAGGTGGCGCCGTGAGCGTGGCCCCCGGTTGGTACATCGACCCCGCCGAGCCCGAGACCCGGCGCTACTGGGACGGGGAGGGCTGGCTCGGGGCACCGATCCCGGCCGATGCCACGCCGCCCGAGGGGCCCCCGCCGCCCGAGCCGGTGGAACCGCCGAGCGCGCCACCGGCGGCACCCGCGCCGCTCCCGCCGGCCGGCGCCGGGCGGCCGCAACCGCCGGCCCACCCCCCGGCGTACGGCTCACCGGCCGGCCCCGGCCAACCCGGCCCTGGCCAGTACGGCCCTGGCCAGTACGGCCCTGGTCCGACCGGGTTCGGTCCGCACGGTCCGCAGGGCCCCGGTCCGCAGGCGTTCGGCGCACCCCATCCGGGCTGGGCCGGACCACCGACCGATCCCCGCCCGCACGGCCTCCCGCTCGCCTCGTTCGGGTCCCGGCTCGGCGCCCGGCTGATCGACTTCGGCATCGTGTTCCTGCTCAACGCGCTGGTCAACGGCTGGTTCGTCTGGCGGTACCTGGAGGAGCTCTCGCCGCTGCTGCGCGAGGCGCAGCGCCGGGTGCAGTCCCAGGAGCGGTCCACCGAGCCGCTGCCCCCGCCCGGCGAGCAGTCCGGAATGCTGCTGGTGGTCATCCTGCTCATCGCGGCGGCGCTCTGGCTGGCCTACGAGGTGCCGTCGATGGCGGCCACCGGGCAGACCTTCGGCAAGCGGCTGACCGGCGTCCGGGCGGTGCCGATCGAGGCGGACCAGCCGCTCGGCTTCGGCCGGGCGCTGCGCCGGTGGAGCACCCTCGGCCTGCCGACGCTGCTCTGGTACTGCTGCGGCCTCGGGCTGGTGCTCCAGTTCGTCGACGCGGTCTCCCCGCTCTTCGACCACCCGCTGCGGCAGGCCCTGCACGACAAGCGGGCCCTGACCGTGGTGGTGCAGGTCCCGCGCAACGCCCCCCGTCCCACCCCGCACGACCGTGCCGACTCCCCGGGAGACACCCCATGACCAACACCGGACCCGATCGGCCGGCGCTCCGGCTGACCCGCGCCGACCTGGACGCGCTGCCCAACTACGTGCCCGGGCGCAGCCCGGCGGACCTGGCCCGCGAGCTGGGCCTGCCCGAGGCGATCAAGCTGGCCAGCAACGAGGTGCCGTACGGCCCGCTGCCCGGCGTGGTGGAGGCCGTCGCCGAGGCGGTGGCCGGCACCCACCGCTACCCGGACATGGGCGTGGTGGCCCTGCGCCAGGCCCTCGCCGAGCGGTACGGCGTGGCCGCCGACCGGATCGCCACCGGCTGCGGGTCGGTGGCGCTGGCCGAGCACCTGGTCCGGGCCACCTGCCTGCCCGGCGACGAGCTGATCTACCCGTGGCGCTCGTTCGAGGCGTACCCGATCATCGCGGCGACCAGCGGCGCGACCAGCGTGCGGGTGCCCAACGACGCCGGGCACGGGCACGACCTGGCCGCGATGGCCGCGGCGGTGACCGACCGGACCCGGATGGTGCTGGTCTGCAACCCGAACAACCCGACCGGCACCGCGGTCCGCGGGGCCGAACTGGACCGCTTCCTCGACGCGGTGCCGGACGACGTGCTGGTGGTCATCGACGAGGCGTACCGCGAGTTCGTCACCGACCCGGAGGTGCCGGACGGCCTGACCTACGCCGACCGGCCGAACGTGGCCGTGCTGCGCACCCTGTCCAAGGCGTGGGGTCTGGCCGGCCTGCGGATCGGCTGGCTGGTCGCCGCCCCCGAGGTGGCCGCGGCCGTCCGCAAGGTGGTCACCCCGTTCTCCACCAGCACGGCGGCCCAGGCCGGCGCGCTGGCCGCGCTGGCGCAGGCCGACGAGGTGGAGCGCCGGTGCGCGTTGGTCGTGGCCGAGCGGGAGCGGGTCACCGAGGCACTGCGCAAGCTGGTGCCGGACGTTCCGGACAGCCAGGCCAACTTCGTCTGGCTGCCGCTGGGCGACCGGGCGGTGGACTTCGGCAAGGCGTGCGAGGCGCGCGGCGTGATCGTGCGGCCGTTCCCGGGCGACGGGGTACGGGTCACCATCGGCACCCCGGCCGAGAACGACGCCTTCCTGGCCGCGGCGGAGTCCGCGCTGGCCTGACCGGCCGGCGGGTCGGGTCCGGGCGCCGGGCCCGGCCCCGACCCGGTGCCCACCCGCGGCGGCGGACGTCCCGGCCGGCCCTCAACGGCGCTGCCGGGACAGGGTGTACTCCGGCGCGGCGTAGTCGCCGCCCTGGGGGCCCCGCATCGTCCGCGCGGCGTCCGGGACGGTCGCCGCGAACTCCTCCGCGTCGTCCTGCGGCAGGAACCCCAGCGCCGCCCCCGGTTCCAGGGACCACCATCCCCGGGTGTTGGCGGAGACCGCATAGAAGCACGCGTATCCGACGTCAGTGGCCGACATGGCGGCGCGAAAGGCCCGGGAGCAGTCCGCGGGGCTCAGCCAGGTGCTGAGCTGGCGAAGGTCCAACGGGCGCTCCTCGTAACTGCCGATCCGCACCGCCACCGTCGCCAGGCCGAACTTGTCGGCGTACAGCTGGCACAGTCCCTCGGCGGCCACCTTCACCGCGCCGTACAAGCCGTCGGGGCGGGGCGGCATCGACGGGTGCACGGTCACGTCGCATGGATAGCACCCGGTCACCCGGTTGCTGCTGGCGTACACGACGCGGCGGGCGCCCGCCCTGCGTGCCTCCTCCAGCACGTGGTAGGTGCCGACCAGGTTGACCTCGGCAAGGTCGTGCAGGTCGGCCTCGTCGGCGATGCCACCGAGGTGCACGACACCGTGCGCCCCCGCCAGCACCGCCGCCACCGCGTCCTGGTCACGCAGGTCCGCGGCCACCGACTCGACCCCGTACGGCGCGTCAGGCGCGGCGAGGTCGGTGGCAACGAGCCGGTTGACCCGCCCGGCCAGGTCCGCGACCAGCCTCGTGCCGATGGTGCCGGCCGCGCCCGTCACCACCCAGGTCTGGTCGCGCAGGTTCGCGGAATCCACCCCGCTCTGGTCGTTCAAGAGGTCCTCCCCGTCCGGCCGTGGGCCGCGATGCTCGTGCGGCGCGCCGGGGCCGCCATCGACATTCTCGTACAGCGGGGGCCGCCGACGGGTCCCTGTGGCCCGCCGGCCCGGCGCGCTCAGGTGGCGGCGAGCAGCACCGGCTCGGGGGTGAGGAACCAGCCCTGGTCGTCGTCGTCCGGGGTGGCGTCCTCGCGGAGCCGTTCCACGGCCAGGTAGCCGTCCGCCGCGTACGCCATCCCGGGCCGGTAGGCGAATCCCTCGTCGGACCAGGTGAACGGGAAGCGGGAGCGCTGTGCCCCGGTGACCGGGTCGAGGGTGACCAAATCCCGGCCCTCGGTCAGCACGTGCAGCCGGCCCGGCTGGGCGGCGAGGATCCGCACCCGGCCCAGGTCGCCCCGGCGCCAGCGCTCCTTGCCGGTACGCGCCCCCCAGCCGGTCAGCACCGGCCCGTTCATGCCGACCGCCAGCTCACCGGCGAGCACGGTGCCCTCGGCGTCCAGTGCCGGCGCGGCGACCGGGGCCCCGCCGCCCACCAGCCAGCCCCGGCCGGCCGCGGCACCCGGCCCGGCGGTGCGCAGGGCCCGGCACCGGGACCGGGGGGTCAGGCAGCCGACCGGGGTGACGGTCGTCCCGGCCGAGGCCGCCGGGGGCCGCCAGCGCAGCCCCACCGTCCCGGTCGTCACGTCCCGGAACTCCACCACCGGTGTCCCCGCGCAGGCGTCCACCGACACCGCCTGGCCGGCCGCTGTGGTGCCGAGGTCGGTACGGCAGCTCCGGTCGCCCTCGGCGTGCCACCGCTCGCGCCCGTCGGCCAGCGCGTAGCCGCGCAACCGCCCCCCGCCGGAGACGACCAGCACGGAGCCGCCGTCGGCGCCCCGGCCCACCGCGAGGCCGCCCGGGTCCCACACGGTGGCCGCCCCGGTACGCCGGGCGGGGTGACCGCCGTCCGGCGCCGGACCGTCGGCCCGCCAGGCGACCCGCCCGGTACGCCCGTCCAGTGCCACCAGCGTCCCGTCCGACCAGCGGCTGACCACGGTGGTGCCCTCGGCCAGCACCCCGGCCAGCCGCGCCGGCCAGCGACGGTAGGACCAGAAGGGGGTGACCCGGGCGCGGGCGTCGGCGGGCTGGTCGGCGTAGACCTGGCGGTCGGCCGCGTAGACCCGGAGCCGGCCGTCCACGATCAGCGGGGCGGCGGGCAGCCGGCCGACCACCCCGACCGGGGGCGTGCCGGGCGCCGGCCAGCCGACCCGGGCCACGGTGCTGACCTCGGCGGGCGCGAGCACCCGGTGGATCACGACGGCGGAGCCGGCCAGGGCGAGCACCGCCGCGACGGCCACCGCCGCGCGTCGCCGCCTGCCCAACCCCATGCCGCACCTCCGCCCGGCACCCTACCCAGCCGAGCGCCGCCCTTTCCCCACAACCCGCACACCCGCCGGACGGTCAGGCGGCGGCGGAGGTGTCGGTGGGGCGCAGGGCGTGGGCGAGGTCCGCGAGGTCGCGGCGCAGGGCGCTCTCGACCGCGCGGGCGGCGAGGCCGCCGAGGAGGAGGCCGACCAGGCGGCCGTACGCGGCGGTCGGCTCGGCCTTCTGCTCCACCGTCACGGCGGTGCAAGCCCGCCGCCGGCGGCGTACGGTGCGCAGGGTCCAGGTGATCCGGTAGTCGACCCCGATGCCGGCCGAGCTGAGCACCAGCCGGTGCGGCGGGTCGCACGCGGTCACCAGGAACTCCTCGACGAGCAGCTCACCGTCGGGGCGTTCGCGGCACTCCTGCCACCTGGTGCCGGGGCCGAACGGGCCGGTGGTGAGGGTCTGCAGCCGGTCGGCGGTGGAGAGCCAACGGGGCCGGGCGGCCAGGTCGGTCAGGAGTCGCCAGACGTCGCCCGCCGACGCCTCGATGAACTCCGTGACCGCCACCGTCGACATGACACCTCCCGTGTCGTCCACGGTACGGCGGGTGAGGGCGAAATGGGGGGCCCACGGCGGGAATTCCACCGTGGGCCCCCCGGATCACGGGCGGAACTGGGCGCTGCGGATCGCACCGAGGAAGGCCGTCCACCCCGGCGGGCTGACCGCGAGTGTGGGTCCGTCCGGGTCCTTGGAGTCGCGTACCCCGACGACGTCGACGAGGTTGTCCGCCACCTCCACGCAGAGACCCTGATCGTTGGAACGGCTGCTGGTGCGCCACACGGCGCCCACGAGATCTGTCATGCCGGTAACCTCCGGTCGCTGGGATTCCGGACGATCAACGCGGCAACGCGGATCATCGATCGCACATCCCGTGCGACCGGCGACCGTCAGCGAGCGGGGTGGATGGTGCCGGTCACCTCGCCCAGGGCGACGGTGGTGCCGTCCGGCCCGGGCGCGGTGGCCCGGATGGTGACCGTGTCGCCGTCCTCCAGGAAGGTGCGTTCCCCGCCGCCGACCTTGACCGGCTCGGTGCCGCCCCAGGTCAGCTCCAGGAAGGAGCCGACCTGGCCGCGTTCCGGCCCGGAGACGGTGCCCGAGGCGTACAGGTCGCCGGTGCGCAGGGAGGCGCCGTTGACGGTGAGGTGGGCGAGCTGCTGGGCGGGCGTCCAGTACATGCCGGCGAACGGCGGCTCGGCCACCTGCTCGCCGTTCCACTCCACGCTCAGCCGCAGGTCGAGGCCGAGGTGCGGGGTGGCGTGCAGGTACGCCTGCACCGGCGGGTCCTGGTCGGGGGCCGGCACGAACGCGTCGGCCAGGGCGTCCAGCGGGGTGACCCAGGCCGAGATCGAGGTGGCGAAGGATTTGCCCAGGAACGGGCCGAGGGGCTGGTACTCCCAGGCCTGGATGTCGCGGGCGGACCAGTCGTTGACCAGCACCACGCCGAAGACGTGGTCGGTGAAGTCGGCAACGGCCACCCGGTCGCCGAGCGGGCTGGGCACGCCCACCACGAAGCCGACCTCCGCCTCGATGTCGAGGCGTACCGACGGGCCGGTGGTCGGGCCCTGCGGGGTGGCCCGCTGCCCGATGGGGCGGACCACCGGGGTGCCGGTGACCACCACGGTGCCGGCCCGGCCGTGGTAGCCGATCGGCACGTGCCGCCAGTTCGGCAGCAGCGGCGGCTGGCCCGGGCGGAAGATCTGCCCGACGTTCGAGGCGTGCTGCTCCGAGGAGTAGAAGTCGACGTAGTCGGCCACCTCGACGGGGAGCAGCAGCTCCACCTCGGCGAGCGGCACCAGCAGGGGCTCCACCGCCGGCCGGTGCTCCTCCTCGGTGAGCAGCTCGACGATCCGCTGCCGCACCGACGTCCACTGCGGACGGCCGAGCGCCATGAAGTCGTTGAGGGTGGGCCGGCCGAGCGCGCCGCCGGCCAGCACCAGGCCGGCCGCCTCGGCGCCGGCCAGGTCGAGCACGAGGTCGCCGATGCGTACGCCGATGCGCGGCTCGCGGTCACCGTGCTCCGGCGCTCGCCGGAACACCCCGTACGGCAGGTTCCTCACCCCGTACGGCGAGCCGTTCGCACCCGTCACCCAGGTCATACCTCGTACCCCCCGTTCACCAGCCCCAGCCGGATCAGATCGGTCAGTGGTTCGGTCATGCTGCACGAGCCGTACCCGATCCAGAGCGGGCGCTCGTCGTCCCGGTGCGCCCGGGCCGGCTCGACCAGCGGCACCGGGTCGGTCGCCGCGAGCAGGGCGGCGACCTCGGCCACCTCGGCGCCGTCGACGGCGGCCAGCGTGGCGGCCAGCACGTTGCCGAAGCCGTGGTGGGTGAAGCCGGTCTCCGGGTCGAGGTGCCGGATCGCGTGGTGCAGCCCGGCGGTCAGCTTGAACGGCAGCTCCCGGTCCCGGCAGGCGCAGATCACGGCGGCCAGCTCGACCGGGGTCGGGAACAGCTCGGCGGCCAGCCCGCCGGTGCGGAACTTCGCGGCGACCGGCGCCCCGGCGGCCCGCGCCGCGGCCAGCGTGTCCAGCGCGCCGAGCAGGCCGAAGGTCAGCGGGATCTCGGCGTACACCGGGGTGCCGGCGAGCCGCTCGGCGAGCTTCAGCAGGTCGGCGAGGCCGGGCTGCGGATCCTCGCCACGCTTGGCGACGGCCGCCTCCACCTGTCGTACGGCCAGCCGGGGGTCCGCCTCGGCCAGCACGGCGTCGAGCCGGCCGATCGGCACGTCGCCGATCACGCCGACCGCGAGCCGCTCGTCCGGGTCGAGCAGGTCGGGCAGGGCCGGCAGCGCCGAGGCGGGCGCCAGCAGCGGGCCGACCAGGTCGGCGTACCAGGCCGTCCGGTGCGCGCGGTGCGCGGCGACCGCCTCGGCCAGCGGCGCGCTGCCGGGCGGAAAGACGGCGGCGTCGTCGACGAGGCCGGCGAGGAGTCGGGGCACCTGCGTTGACACGGGACAAGAATCTACGGGACGCTACAAGGAACGGACAACAGCGTCCGATTATCGGACGCCATCGGCCGGAGAACGGGACGAAACGGGAGGCGAGCATGCCGTACTACCGCAGCGTCGGCGAGGTGCCCCGCAAGCGGCACACCCAGTTCCGCCAGCCGGACGGCACCCTGTACGCCGAGGAGCTGATGGGCCAGGAGGGCTTCTCCTCGGACTCGTCCCTGCTCTACCACCGGCACGCGCCGACCGCGATCGTGGCCGCCGAGGAGTTCGTGCCGCCGGCGTACGCCCGGGTGCCGAACCTGCCGCTCAAGCCGCGCCACCTGCGCACCCACAAGCTGGACGGCGCCGGGGCCGACCCGGTCCTCGGCCGCCGGTACCTGCTGGCCAACGACGACGTCCGGATCGCGTACGTGCTGGCCGACCGGCCGTCCCCGCTGTACCGCAACGCCACCGGCGACGAGTGCCTCTACGTCGAGGCCGGCGGGCTGCGGGTGGAGTCCACCTTCGGCGTGCTGGAGGCGGTGGCCGGCGACTACGTCATCATCCCCACCTCGACCATCCACCGGCTGGTGCCGACCGGCAAGGAGCCGACCCGGCTGCTCGCCGTCGAGGCCAACGGGCACATCGGCCCGCCCAAGCGCTACCTGTCGGTGCGCGGCCAGTTCCTGGAGCACTCGCCGTACTGCGAGCGCGACGTCCGCGGACCGGACGCGCCGCTGGTGGTCGACGGCGAGGAGGTGGAGGTGCTGGTCCGCCACCGCTCCCGGGCGGCACGCCCGGACGGCAGTGGCACAGCGTGGACACGTCATATTTACGCCAACCACCCGTTCGACGTGGTCGGGTGGGACGGGCACCTGTACCCGTGGGCGTTCTCCATCCACGACTTCGAGCCGATCACCGGCCGGATCCACCAGCCGCCGCCGGTGCACCAGACCTTCCAGGGCCCGAACTTCGTCATCTGCTCGTTCGTGCCGCGCAAGGTGGACTACCACCCGGACGCCATCCCGGTGCCGTACAACCACCACAACGTGGACTCCGACGAAATGCTCTTCTACACCGGGGGCAACTACGAGGCCCGGCGCGGCTCCGGCATCGAGCAGGGCTCCATCTCGCTGCACCCGTCCGGCTTCACCCACGGCCCGCAGCCGGGCGCGGCCGAGCGGTCGATCGGGGTGGACTTCTTCGACGAGTTGGCCGTCATGGTGGACACCTTCCGCCCGCTGGACCTCTGCGACACCGCGACCGAGTGCGAGGACGACGGGTACGCCTGGACCTGGGCGCGCAAGGTCTGACGCGCAGAGGCCGCGTCCCCGGCGGGACGCGGCCTCTGTCGGTGCCGGCTCAGAACGTCGAGGCGTCGATGACGAAGCGGTAGCGCACGTCGGAGGCGAGCACCCGCTCGTACGCCTCGTTGATCTTCTCCGCCGGGACGACCTCGATCTCCGCGCCCAGCCCGTGCTCGGCGCAGAAGTCCAGCATCTCCTGGGTCTCGGCGATGCCGCCGATCATCGAACCGGCGAACGACCGGCGGGCCGGGATCAGCGAGAACGCCTGCACCGACAGCGGGTCCTCCGGCGCGCCCACGTTGACCAGCGTGCCGTCCACGGCCAGCAGCCGCAGGTACGCGTCGAGGTCGATCTTCGCGCTGACCGTGTTCAGGATGAAGTCGAACGAGCCGGCCAGCTTCCGGAACGTCTCCTCGTCCGAGGTGGCGTGGTAGTGGTCGGCGCCGAGCCGCAGCCCGTCCTCCTGCTTCTTCAGCGACTGCGACAGCACGGTGACCTCGGCGCCCATCGCGTGCGCCAGCTTGACCGCCATGTGGCCGAGCCCGCCCATGCCGACGATCGCCACCCGGCTGCCCGGGCCGACCTTCCAGTGCCGCAACGGCGAGTACGTGGTGATGCCGGCGCAGAGCAGCGGCGCGGCGGCGTCCAGCTCGACGCCGTCCGGGATGCGCAGCACGAAGTCCTCGGTGACCACGATGGCCTGCGAGTAGCCGCCCTGGGTGGGCTGCCCGTCCCGGCCCACCGCGCCGTACGTGCCGATGTTGCCCCGGAGGCAGTACTGCTCCAGGCCCTGGCGGCAGTTGTCGCACTCCCGGCAGGAGTCGACCATGCAGCCGACCCCCACCCGGTCGCCGACGGCGAACTTCGTCACCTCGGCGCCGACCTCCCGCACCAGGCCCGCGATCTCGTGGCCGACCACGATCGGGTAGGTGGTCGGGCCCCACTCGCTGCGCGCGGTGTGGATGTCGGAGTGGCAGATGCCGGCGAACCTGATGTCGATGAGCACGTCGTGCGGGCCGATGTCGCGCCGCTCGATGGTGGTCGGGACGAGTGGTTCGGTCGCGGACGGCGCCGCGTAGGCGTTGACGGTGAGCACTTCTTCTCCGCTTCCTTGGACGTTCGGGGGGTCGGCTGGTCTTCGTACCCGGCCCCCGGGGTTGCCCACACGTAGCCGGCGTCACCCCCGGCGGGCGGGTTCAGCTGGTCGGGCGGGTGAAGACGGCCAGCTCGGCCAGGGCCGCCACCACGATGGCGAGGACCAGCGGCCACGGCGTGCCGACCAGCGCGTACAGCAGGATCATGACCGGCGCGGCGGCCACCGCGTAGAGCGCCAGGGCCAACGTCCGGTCCGAGCGGACCAGCTCGGGCAGGACCGTACGGGCCGGACCGGGCAGCTTCGCCGCGTACCGCCACACCAGCAGCCCGCCGCCGAGCGCCGCGAACGCCGCCGCGAACCGGGACAGCCCCGGGTTGCCGACGGCCATGCAGGCGAGCAGCACGGCGGTCAGCAGCGACCAGCCGGCGCCGTAGACCACGAGCTGACGCAGCCCGGCCGAGATGGTGCGGCCCGAGTCCACCCGACCCGGGTCGGCCCGGCCCGAGTCCACCCGGCCCGCGCCGAGGGTGGCGGCCTCGGCGAGGTGTTCCAGCGCCTCGCTCCAGCGGCGCTGCTCCAACCGGATCACGCCGATGTCGTGCCGCGCCTCGGCGAGCCGCGGGTCCAGCCGCAACGCCTCCCGGTACGCCCGCTCGGCCAGGTCGAACAGCTGCATGTTCGCCGCGACCAGGCCGAGCACCAGATGCGCCTGCGGCTCCTCCGGGGCCAGCTCGACACCGCGCCACGCGGCGTTCAGCGCCTGCTGCCCGTTGCGCGAGCTGGCCAGGATCGCGGCGGCGCTGCGCTGCGCGTAAGCGTCGGCCGGCCCGAGCCGGAGGAGCTCGTCCGCGGTCGCCGCGGCGGCCTTGAACTCGCGCAGGTCGAGCAGGGCCAGCCCGCGCGCCACCAGCGGCGGCACGGCACCCGGGGTCGCGGCGACGGCGGACTCGGCGGCGGTGAGCGCCTCGGCGGCCTGGCCGGCGGCGAGCTGAACCCGGGCCAGCGCGGTCAGCACCTCGCCGTTCGCCGGTTCCAGCGCCACGGCGAAGCCCAGCTCACCGGCGGCCTCGTCGTACCGGCCCAGCTCGGCCAGGAGCTGCGCGCGCTGGAGGTAGCCGTCCGCCGCCGACCGGTCAGGGGTGGTGTCGCTGGACATCCGGCGAGCCTAAGCGCCCCGCGCCTCGTACACCAAGGCCACCGCGATGCCGGCGAGCCCCTCGCCCCGCCCGGTGAACCCGAGCCCGTCGGTGGTGGCCGCGGAGAGCGTCACCGGCGCGCCCACCGCCTCGGAGAGCACCCGCTCGGCCTCCGCCCGACGCGGGCCGATCTTGGGCCGGCTGCCGACCACCTGGACCGAGACGTTGCCGATCCGGAAGCCGGCCGCCCGCACCCGCCGGGAACTCTCGTTGAGCAGCGACACCCCCGGAACGCCGGCCCACTCCGGCTGATCGACGCCGAAGTTGGCGCCCAGGTCACCGAGGCCGGCGGCGGAGAGCAGGGCGTTGCAGGCGGCGTGCGCCGCCACGTCGGCGTCCGAATGCCCGGCCAGGCCGTCCTGGTCCGGCCAGTGCAGACCGGCGACCCAGCAGGGCCGGCCGGGCGCGAACGCGTGCACGTCGGTGCCGATGGCCACCCGAGGAACGATCATGCGCCGAGGGTACGCGTCAGGCGCCGGCAGCCAGCAGATGTTCGGCGAGCGCCAGGTCGAACGGTCGGGTGATCTTCAGGGCGTACTCCGAGCCGGGCACACAGCGCACCGGGACGCCCTGCTTCTCCACCAGGCCGGCGTCGTCGGTCAACGGATCACCGGCGGCGGCGTGCGCCGCGGTCAGCACCGACCGGCGGAAGCCCTGCGGGGTCTGCACCGCGCGCAGGGCGGACCGGTCGACCGTGCCGAGGACCCACTCGCCGGCGTCGACCTCCTTGATCGTGTCGACCACGGGCAGCACCGGGATGACCGCGTCGTGCCCGGCGCGCACGGCGGCGGCGACCGACTCGACCAACTCCGGCGGGGTCAACGCGCGGGCGGCGTCGTGGACCAGGACGATCTCCGGCCCGGGCGGCACGGCGGCGAGCGCGGCGGCCACCGACGCCTGCCGCTGCACGCCGCCGGGCACCACGGTCACCGGGGCGACCGGCGCCAGCAGGGCGCGGACCGCGTCGACGTCGGCCGCCGGGGCGGCCACCACGACGGTACGCACCGACGGCGCCGCGGCGATCCGGCGGACCGCGTGCACCAGCAGCGGCTCACCGCCGAGCAGCCGCAGCGCCTTGGGGGCGCCCGGGCCGAGGCGTACCCCGGCGCCGGCCGCAGGAACGAGGACCGCGACGTCACCGCGCGGATTGAGCTGCGCGGTCACGTCGCGGTCCTCGGATTTCTTTGCTGCGGGGTGGGTACGACCATGCCGTGGGAATCAGGCTTCGGTCAGCACCTTGTCGAGCAGCGTCTCCGCCTCGTCCTTGGTGCTCTTCTCGGCCAGCGCGACCTCGCCGACCAGGATGTCGCGGGCCTTGGCGAGCATGCGCTTCTCACCCGCCGACAGGCCCCGCTCCCGCTCCCGGCGCCACAGGTCGCGGACGACCTCGGCGACCTTCAGCGGGTTGCCGGAGGCCAGCTTCTCCAGATTCGCCTTGTAACGTCGCGACCAGTTGGTCGGCTCCTCGGTGTGCGGTGCACGGAGCACGTCGAAGACCTTGCCCAGGCCCTCTTCGCCGACCACCTCGCGCACACCCACGATCTCGGCGTTCTCGGCGGGCACCCGGACCGTCAGGTCACCCTGCGCGACCCTCAGGACGAGGTACTGCTTCGGCTCGCCCTTGATGACCCGAGTCTCGATTGCCTCGATGAGTGCGGCCCCGTGGTGGGGGTAAACAACGGTCTCGCCGACACTGAAAACCATAGGTTCGAAACCCCTTTCGCTGTGTCTAGGGTAACACGCTCAGGCACCGATGTCCCACCGCTGTCCTGACCGTTGGCGCAGCTCAGGGGCCCTGTGAGAGGTATTTCTTCAGCTTGACAGGCGGTCAAACCAATGGTTCGCACACGCTCCGTGACCGACGGATGACAACCCGACATGGGTGGTCGGAGCGTGGATTTCTCGGGCGATGCGCTTCCCCCATGGTATCCCGCCGGCGGCCGTGGCGTCCCGGTGTAGCGCTACGGGGGCCGGTGCGGGACGCTTGAGGCCGATGCGCTGTCCGCTCACCGAGACGGTTCCAGGGGGTCCGATGGGCATGCCTGACGCAGATGGCCACGGGCCGACCGAAGGGCTGCCCGACCTGCCGCCCGAGTGGGGCCGGGTGGTCGTACCGGACGACGCCTCCGCGCTCGCCGAGGAGGCCACGCAGGTGCGCCGGGAGCTGCTCGGCCGGGCCACCGCCCGGGCCGGGCACCCACCGGACGATCCCGCCGAGGGCCGGCTCCCGCTCCGGATGCCGCTGCTGGTGCTGCTGGTGACCGTCCTCACCACCCTCGCCGGCCTGGCGGCCGTCACCTGGCCCCGCAACCCGCGCGGCAGCGCCCGGCCGACCGTGGTGCCCCAGTCCGCGGCGGCGGATCTGACCGGCCGGCCGCTACCGGCGCTGGACCTGGTCGACACCGACCAGCGGCCGCTGCCGCTGCGCGGCCTGGTGCCCGCGGTGATCATCCTGGTCGACGGGTGCGCCTGCCCGGAACGGGTCGCCGAGGCCGCCACCGCCGCGCCGGCCGGGGTGGCTGTGGTCACCGTCGCGGCCGGCCGCGCGGTCTCGCCCACCCCCTCCGGTCCCGGCGCCGGCCGCACCGTGCGCGCCCTGGCCGACCCGGCCGGCGGCCTGCGCGCCTTCGTACGCGTGCCGCCCCGACCCGACACGGTGACCGCCCTGCTGGTGGACCAGTACGGCATCCTGGTCGAGCTGGTGCCCCAGGTCGGCACGGTCGAGGACTACCGGTCGGAGCTGGTCCGGCTGGCCGGCTGACCCGACCGGCCGATCAGCCGGTGCGCTCCAACAGCGCCGCATAGAGGGTCAGCCCCGGTCCGAACGCGAGCATCACGATCCGCCGGGGCGGGGCCGCGGACCGGGCCAGCCGGTCCAGGATCAGCAGCACCGTGGGCGACGAGCAGTTGCCGTGCTCGGCCAGCACCCCCCGGGACGCCGCCAGCCCCGCCGGCGGCAGCGCGAGCTCCCGCTCCACCACGTTCAGGATGCGCGGGCCGCCCGGGTGCACCGCCCAGCCGTCCACCTCGTGCCGCTCGCCGCCGTGCCGGGCCAGCAGGTCGTCGACCAGGCTGGCGACGTGCGTCGAGAGCACCTGCGGCACCTTCGGGGACAGCCCCATCCGGAAGCCGGTGTCGGTGACCTCCCAGGTCATGTGGTCGGCGGTCGACGCGTCGGTGACCGAGGTGACCTCGCGGACCGCGTAGCCGCCCGGCCCGTCCGGCGCATCGGGCACGAGCACCGCGGCCACCGCCGCGTCGGAGAAGAGCGCGTGCGAGACGATCTGCTGGGTGTCCACCCGGGCCGAGGCTGGCTGGATGTGCAGGCTGGTCAGCTCGGCGCAGAGCAGCAGGGCCGGCCGGCCCCGGGCGGTGACGAAGTCGCTCGCCGCGCCGAGCCCCGGCAGGGCGGCATAGCAGCCCATGTGCCCGACGAACATCCGCTGCGTGTCCGGCGCCATGCCGAGGTCCCGGGCGAGCAGGATGTCCAGCCCCGGGGTGGCGTACCCGGTGCACGAGCAGACCACGAAGAGGCCCACGTCCCCGGCGTCCAGGCCGGCGTCGGTCAGCGCCCGCCCCACCGCCTCCTTGCCCAGCGGCAGCGCCTCCACCTGGTAACGCCGCATCCGCCGCTCGGTCGGCCAGTCCGACACGTCCTCCAGCAGCGGGTTGACCGCCGCCTGCCGGCGGGACACCCCCGAATTGGCGAAGATCCGCTGGGCCAGCGCCCGGGTGGCGCCGGAGAAGTGCCGCGCGAAGAAGCCGTCCCAGAGCTCGCCCTGCCCGGCCGTCGGCGGATGGGCCGTACCGAGGCCCGCGATCACCGGCACCGCCATGTCCCCACCCCTTTTCGTCGGTGCTGCCCACGACCCACCGGTCTCGCCCACCGGCGCGGTCACCGCGTCCACCCGTACCGGCCGGCCCGACCCGGGCGGCGCTCCGGCCCCCGCCACCGGCCGGCGTCGGCGGGCCGCGTATTCACCAACGAGGAGCCGACCCGTCGCGGTCCGGGTCGCCGCCCAGGGCCGCGACACCGAGCCAGTCGGCGCACACGTCCGAGGTGGCGGGGTGCAACGAGCCGCAGCGGGCGTCCCGGTACAGCCGCTCCAACGGGTGGCCCCGTCGGGTGGCCGAGGTGCCCGCCGCCTCCAGCATGGACGCCGCCACGTCGGCGGCGGTGGTGCCGGCCAGCAGCTTGGCCCGCCACACCCACCGGTTGGTCTCCGCGTCACCCGGCGCCTCGTCCACCCGGCGGGCCGCCTCGGCCACGGTGAGCTGCGCCGCCGCGACGGCCGCGTCGGCCCGGCCGAGCCGGGCGCGCACCGCGGGCAGGCCGACCAGGTTCCGGGCGTTCAGGTGCTCGGCCGCCGCGTCGACGGCCGCCCGGGCCACCCCGACGTAGACCGCCGCGTAGCTGGCCACCAGCCAGTGCGGCATCAGCTGGGCGACCACCAGGGCCAGCCCCTCCACCCCGCCGAGCAGCCGGTCCGCCGGGACGGTCACGTCCAGGTGCAGGTCGTGCGAGGCGGTGGCGCGCATGCCGAGCGCGTCCCAGGTCGGTTCCACGGTGAGCCCGTCCCCGGCCGGCACCAGGAACTGCGAGACCACCGACTGGTCGGTGGCGCTGCGCGCGGCCACCAGGTAGCCGTCCGGGTGGCCGGCGCCGGAGCAGAACGTCTTGCCGCCCTTGATATGCCAGCCGCCGTCGACCGCCTCGTAGACCGTGCTGAGCTGCGACAACCGGGCACCGGCGCCGCGCTCGCTCATCGCCACCGCGTACCACGCCCCCTCGGCCGCCGCCCGCAGCAGCCGGTCCCGCGCGGCCAGCGCCTCCTCAGGTACGCCGAGCGCCTCGGCCAGTTCCTCGGTGACCGCGCCCAGGGCGCCGGTGACCGAGGCGTGCATGTTGAACACCAGCGCCGTGGCGCCGTTGCCCCGGGCCAGCTCGGTGGCGACCGCGGCGTACTCGGCGAAGCTGGCGCCCGCACCACCCAGCTCGCGGGGCACCATCAGGCCGAACAGGCCGGCCTCCCGCAGGTCGGCGAAGTCGTCCACCGGGAAGGTGCCGTCCCGGTCGTGCCCGGCCGCCCGGGCGGCGAACCGCGGCGCCAACCGGCGAGCCGCCTCCAGCGCGTGCACCGTCATTCCCCGCCCCCTTCTCGGCGTCCCCTCTACCCGGTCCCGGCCGCGCTATCCCTGCCGGCGACCGCGCCCCTGGTACAGCACGGCGGTGGACCAGGTCGGCACGATCCGGGGCGCGCGCCCCGACGGCCCCACCCCGCGGGCCCGGCGGACCAGCCAGCCCAGCATCCCGCGCAGCCCGGGGCGGACCCCGCGCACCCGCAGCGACACGCCGCGCCGGGCGCACTCGGCAACCAGCTCGCGGGCGTCCACGAACAACCGTGGATCGTGGATGCCGCGCGGCACGGTGGGCAGCCGCTCCCCGATGTGGACCGCCACCAGCCGGCTCACCACGGTGTCGTTGAGCGTGTCCAGCACCAGCAGGCCGCCCGGCCGCAGCAGCCGGCACGCCTCACCCACGGCGCGCCGCCAATCTGGCACGTGCTCCAGCAGCTCACCGGCGGCGACCACGTCGGCGCAGCCGTCCGCCAGCGGCACCGCGATGGCGTCGCCGTTGACCACGGTCACCCCGTGCGCGGTGGCCTGGCCCAGGGCGGAGCGGGTCAGGTCCACCCCGACGTGCCGGTAGCCCTTGCCGGTCAGGTGCGGGGCGAGCAGCCCGGCGCCGCAGCCGAGGTCGACCAGCAGGGCACCGGGCCGGGACGCGGGCGGCACCAGCGCGGCCCGCGCCTCGGCCAGCCAGTGCAGCATCGCGAACGCGCCGTCCGGCCGCCACCACTCGTCGGCCAGCTCGTCGTACTGCCGGGGATCGTTGCGGGGCAGCACCCGGGGCGGACTGGACACCGGCGCTGTGTCTCCCATGGACCGAGCCTGGCACGACTACCCGCCAACGGCCAGACTTTCCACATGTCGTCCTCGGTGTCAGGGCTGCTCAAGGCCAGCCATCCGGAACCGACCGCCGCGGTCACCGCGGTCGCCGGGCTGCTCGCCTGGGGGGCCGGCCACCGGGCGGGCGGCATCACCGCCGTCGCGCTCACCGTGCTGGCCAGCCAACTCGCGGTGGGCTGGGCCAACGACGCGCTGGACGCGGGGCGGGACGCCGCGGTGGGGCGTACCGACAAGCCGGTGGCGGTGGGCGCGGTCCGGCGGCGCACCGTGGCCGTGGGCGCGGCGGTGGCCGCGGTGGCCACCCCGGTGCTCGCCTCGACAACCGGCCCGGCCGCGGCGTTCTGGGCCACCGTCGGGCTGGCCGCCGCGCTGCTCTACGACTGGCCGCTGAAGTCGACCCCGCTGTCGGTGCTGCCGTACGCGGTGTCGTTCGGCACCTTGCCCGCCTTCGTGGTGCTGGCGCTGCCCGGCGCGCCGGCACCCCCGGTCTGGCTGGTCGCCGCGGCGGCCTGCCTGGGCGCCGGGGCGCACTTCGCCAACGTGCTGCCCGACCTGGCCGACGACGCCCGGACCGGGGTGCGCGGGCTGCCGCAGCGGCTGGGCGCGGCGGGCAGCCGGGCGGCCGCCGCCGCGCTGCTGCTCGCGGCGACCGCCACCCTGGTCCTGGGGCCCCCCGGGCCGCCGTCGTGGGTCGGGCTGGCGGCAGTGGCGGCGGCCGTCGTCGCGCCGGCCCTCGGTTGGTACGCGGGCCGCGCCACGGCCCGGGCCGGCGGTCGTCAGGTGGCGGCGTTCCGGGCGGTGATGCTGGTGGCGCTGATCGACGTGGCGCTGCTGGTGGCGAGCGGCCGGGTGGTCTGACCGCCCGCCCAGGTGGCATTGCCGGGTCGGCGTGCGGCCCTCGATCAGGTCCAACTACCCTGGAGCGCGGTCTGCGCGGGTATGGCCACCGCTCCCGGACGACGCCGGGTGAGGATCGTGACGAGGAGGACCGACGTGACGCGCTCGATCAGGGGTTCCGGGCGGGCGGCCCTGCTGCTGGCCGGTACGGCGGCGGCAAGCCTGCTGCTGTCCGGGTGTGGCACCGGTCAGGTGGCCGAGACCGCCAACAAGATCCCGTCGGTCCAGGGCATCAACGTCCAGACCTCCGACAACCTGTACAAGGTGCGCGGCCTCTACGTGCAGTACCCCGGCGTCGAGGGCTACCGGTCGGGCGGCAACGCGCCGCTCAACGTCGTGATCTACAACGACAGCGAGCAGCCGGTCACCGTCACCGTCACCACCGACAGCGCGCGGGAGATCCTGCTCACCGGCGCCACCCCGAGCGGCGCGGTGGCCAGCCCGAGCGGGTCCCCCACCGAGCCCGCCTCCGCGTCGCCCACCGCGACCAACCCGAGCGCGTCGCCGAGCCAGTCGCTGGGCGCGGGCCCATCGGAGTCGGCCAGCCCGTCGGGGTCGGCCAGCCCGTCGGCCTCGGCGAGTGAGTCGGCCCCGGCCGGCGAGCCCGCCCGGCTCGAGATCCCGGCGCTCGGCTACGTGCAGCTCAACACCACCGGCGGCGGCCGGTTCCTACAGCTGGTCGGGCTCAACGACGACCTGCTCTCCGGCCAGCAGGTCAACCTGACCTTCGACTTCGGCAACGGCCGGACGGTCCGCACCCCGGCCCCGGTCGGCGTCCCGCTCACCCCGAACGCCCCGGCCTCCCCGATCATCAGCCGCGAGGGCGGCCTGGGCAAGGAGGGTGGCTCGGCGGGCCACGGCTGAGCCGTACCGGCGACAGGTCACCGCACCGCCGGCGTGGGGAACACCACGCCGGCGGTGTTCACGTCTCCGATGGGATTTCGTCGTAGCGGGCGGATAGCGTCCGGGGGGTGACCACCTCCCGATCGACCTCCGCCCGGGCCGGCGGCTCCCGCGGGCGGGCCGCCGCCCGCGAGCCCCGGCCGGCCTACGAGTGCGACGCCTGCGGCCACCAGCCGCCGAAGTGGGTGGGGCGCTGCCCCGAGTGCGGCGAGTGGGGGTCGGTCGTCGAGTGCACCGTCACCGGCCCGCTGGTCTCCGGCAAGGTGGTCAGCTCGCGGCTCCCGGCCGAGCCGGCCCGGCCGATCGCCACCATCAGCGCCGCCCCGGCGCGGGCCCGGCCCACCGGCGTCAGCGAGCTGGACCGGGTGCTCGGCGGCGGCCTGGTGCCCGGCGCGGTGGTGCTGCTGGCCGGTGAGCCCGGCGTGGGCAAGTCGACCCTGCTGCTCGACGTGGCCCAGCAGTGGGCGGCCGGCGCGGGCAGCCCGTCGCTGGTGGTCAGCGGCGAGGAGTCGGTCAGCCAGGTCCGGCTCCGGGCCGAGCGGATGGGCACCCTGCACGACCAGCTCTACCTGGCGGCCGAGAGCGACCTGGGCGCGGTGCTCGGCCACCTCGACGCGGTCAAGCCGGGGCTGCTGGTGCTCGACTCGGTGCAGACCATCTCCACCACCGGCACCGAGGGGGTGCCCGGCGGCGTCACCCAGGTCCGGGCGGTCACCGCCGCCCTGGTCGCGGTCGCCAAGGAGCGCGGCATCGCCACCGTGCTGGTCGGCCACGTGACCAAGGACGGCCAGGTCGCCGGTCCCCGGGTGCTGGAGCACCTGGTCGACGTGGTGCTGCACTTCGAGGGCGACAAGCACTCCTCGCTGCGGATGGTGCGCGGCGTCAAGAACCGGTTCGGCGCGGCCGACGAGGTGGGCTGCTTCGAGATGCACGAGGGCGGCATCAGCAGCCTGGCCGACCCGTCCGGGCTCTTCCTCACCCGCTACTCCGAGCCGGTCCCCGGCACCTGCGTCACGGTGGCGATGGAGGGGCGCCGGGCGCTGGTCACCGAGGTCCAGGCGCTGATCGGGGCGACCGTGGCCGGCTCGCCCCGGCGCACGGTGTCCGGGCTGGACGGGGCGCGGCTGGCCATGGTGCTGGCGGTGCTCCAGCGGCGTACCGAGCGGATGACGCTGCACGACCGGGAGGTGTTCGCGGCGACGGTGGGCGGCATCCGGGTGGTGGAGCCGGCCGCCGACCTGGCGGTGGCGCTGGCGGTAGCCTCGGGCGGGCTCAACCTGGCCCTCGCCCCGCACCTGGTGGCGATCGGCGAGGTCGGGTTGACCGGGGAGGTACGCCGGGTGGGGGCGGTGCCCCGCCGGCTGGCCGAGGCCGCCCGGCTGGGGTTCCGGTTGGCCCTGGTGCCTCCCGGCTGCGGCCCGGACAGCAGCGGGGTGGCCCCGGAGAACATGCGGGTGATCGAGGTCACGAACGTCCGGTCGGCCCTCCAGGCCGCGGCCAGGGCGTCGGCGGAGTGAGCAAGCCTGTTGGTTGGATGGCCGGACCGGGGCGATACCGGACAGCTCACCGCGCGGGGCGCGGCGGCCCGAAGGGGACATCGTGACACATCACAGTAACCGCGACAGCACCCACCGCAGGGCAGTCCGTAGACTGTGCCCGTGCCGATCGACCGCGATGCCACCAAGCCTGCCGGCGCGATGCCGCACGCCCGCACCGGTACCGTGGGTTCGCCCGCCCGCCCGATCAGCGTCAGCGTGACCGGGACCGTCGGCGGCGGGCCCGGGGCTGACCCGCTCCGCGCCAATCTGGCCCTGATGGCGCCGGGCACCGCCCTGCGCGACGGCCTGGAACGCATCCTGCGCGGCCGCACCGGTGCGCTCATCGTCCTCGGCTACGACAAGGTGGTCGAGCAGATCTGCACCGGCGGCTTCCCGCTCGACGTGGAGTTCTCCGCCACCCGGGTCCGCGAGCTGTGCAAGATGGACGGCGCCGTGGTCCTGTCCAGCGACGGCACCCGCATCGTGCGGGCCGCGGTGCACCTGATGCCCGACCCGGCCATCCCGACCGAGGAGTCGGGCACCCGGCACCGCACGGCCGAGCGGGTGGCCCGGCAGACCGGTTACCCGGTCATCTCGGTGAGCCAGTCGATGCGGATCATCAGCCTCTACGTCAACGGTCAGCGGCACGTGCTGGACGACTCCGCCGCGATCCTCTCCCGGGCCAACCAGGCGCTGGCCACCCTGGAGCGCTACAAGCTGCGGCTCGACGAGGTCTCTGGCACCCTCTCCGCCCTGGAGATCGAGGACCTGGTCACCGTGCGGGACGCCGTGGCCGTGGTGCAGCGGCTGGAGATGGTGCGCCGGATCGCCGACGAGATCGCCGGTTACGTGGTCGAGCTGGGCACCGACGGCCGGCTGCTCGCCCTGCAGCTCGACGAGCTGATGGCCGGGGTGGACGCCGATCGCACCCTGGTCATCCGGGACTACCTGCCCGCCGGCCGCCGCCCGCGCACCCTCGACGAAGCGCTCGTCGAACTGGACCTGCTGGGCGCCACCGAGCTGATCGACCTGGTGGCGGTCGCCAAGGCCATCGGTTACCCGTCGGCGTCGGACGCCCTGGACGCGGCGGTCAGCCCGCGCGGCTTCCGGCTGCTGGCCAAGGTGCCCCGGCTCCCCGTGGCCGTGGTGGACCGGCTGGTGGTGCACTTCGGCAGCCTGCAACGGTTGCTCGGTGCCACCGTCGAGGACCTGCAAGCCGTGGAGGGCGTCGGCGACGCCCGGGCCCGCGGGGTCCGGGAGGGGCTGTCGCGGCTCGCCGAGGCGTCCATCCTGGAGCGGTACGTCTGATCCCGGCCCGGCCGGCGGCCAGCGCGGATGCCGCCGGCCGACCGGTCAGCTGCCGCTGCCGTGGACGATCAGCTGCACCGGCTCGCTCAGCTTCGTGCCGACCCGGGCGAGCACCTCGTACGTCCCGGCCGGCGCGTACGGCCCGGCGGCCAGGCCGCTGGCGCACCGGGAGGTGTCCCGCCCGTTCCAGGTGATGGTGTAGGAACGCTCGGCGTTCGGGACGAGCGATCGCACCTCCGAACCCTTGCCAGTGCCGCAGGTGTCCGACGACCAGACCTTCGCCGCGCCGGCCTTGACGTAGAGCTCCTGGGCGTCGGCGCCGACGTCCCGGTTGCAGGTGCGCGACGAGCTGTTCTTGATGATGAGGGTCAGGTCGACCCGGTTGCCCTGCGTCGCCTCCGCCGGCTGGGCGCTCGCCCGCACCGAGATCTCGGCGTCGGTGCAGGTCCCCTCGTCGGCGACCGGGGCGACGTTCCCCGTGCCCGAGCCACCGTTCGAGCCGGAGCCGCCCGTCGCGCCGCCGTTCGAGCCGGAACCACCCGTCGAACCGTCGTTCGTGCCCGAGCCACCGTTCGTGCCCGAGCCGCCGTTCGAGCCGGAGCCACCGTTCGTGCCCGAGCCACCGTTCGAGCCGGAGCCGCCCGGGCCGCCGGACTGCGGCGTCAGCACCGACCCGGAGGGATCCGGGCCCGCGGTGGCGGTCGACCCCGGGGTAGGCGTCGAACGCCCCTCCGGTGTGCCGCCGGGATCGGAGCCCTGGCAGGAGTAGAGCAGAACAATCAGGAACAGAAGCCCCGCTCCGAGTACGACCGCGCGACGCCGCCAGTACACGGCGGGTGGCAGGGGGCCGACCGTCATTCGCATGATGCCCCCACCGTAGCGGCGTACCGGCCGGCGGGCGGGAACGACGCGCCGGGTCGGGCCCGGCTCACCGCGCAAACCCTCCACTCGGGACGGCACCCGACGCCGACCTCTCACTGTGAGTGAGCGACGCCCCGCTCACAGGAGTCCCCTTTCGTTCGCGACTGCGGGGCTCCGCTGCGCTGCACTCCTCGCGCTCACAGGAGTCCACTTTCGTTCGCGACTGCGGGGCTCCGCTGCGCTGCACTCCTCGCGCTCACCGGAGCCCACCTTCGTTCGCGACTGCGGGGCTCCGCTGCGCTGCACTCCTCGCGCTCACAGGTAGACCTTGCGTTGGTAGACCGCGTGCGCGCCGGCCACCCGGTCCAGGAAGAGCAGGCCCGCGCAGTGATCGATCTCGTGCTGCAACGCCCGCGCCTCGAACCCGTCGGTGACCAGCCGCACCGCCCTGCCGCTGCCCGGCAGCACGCCCTCGACCACCAGCCGACCGGCCCGCTTGACGTCACCGGTCAGGTCGGGCACCGACATGCAGCCCTCCCGGCCGGCCTTCCACCGGCTCGCCTCCCCCACCCGGGCATTGCACAGCACGAAGGCGCCGTGCACGGTCAGCGCCTTCGGGTGACCGGTGACGTCCACCGCGAAGACCCGCGCGGAGACCCCGACCTGCGGTGCGGCCAGACCGACGCAGCCCGGCGACACGCGCATGGTGGCGATCAGGTCGGCGGCGAGGCGTACCACCTCGTCAGACGTGGGGTCGACCTCCGGGCCGGGCCGGCTGAGCACCGGATCGGGCGCCGACACCACCGGCCGCACCTCGCCGGGCCGGCCCAGCTCCTCCGGGGTCCAGCCGCCGAGGCCGACGTACTCCTCCGGCTCGCTCACAGCAGGTCCGGGTCCGCCGGCCGGAGGCTGACCTCGACACCCAACTCGGCGGCGGCGCGGGACAGCCGCCCGGCCAGCTCACCGGCGCTGCCGGGCGGCAACTCGACCTCGGCCACCACCACGTAGAGCGGACCGGCCAGCCGGGTGCTCAGGTCGGTGACGTTGCCGCCGGCGTCGGCCAGCACCCGGGTCATCGCCGCGACGATGCCCAACCGGTCCGCCCCGTGCACCGACATCACGTACGGCTCGCCGGTGGGCGTCGCCGCGCCGTCCGGGGTGACCGCGCGTACGGTCGCCACCAGCCGGCCCTCAGCGGCGAGCGGCGCCAGCGCGGCCTCGACATCGGCGGCGGCCGGGCCGGCGCAGATCAGGGTCATCGCGAAGTGTCCCCGCAGCCGGGTCATCGTCGAGTCGGTGAGGTTCGCCCCGAGCCGGGCGAGCACCTCCGCGACGTCGGCCACGATGCCCGGCCGGTCCCGGCCGATGACGGTGATCGCGAGCTCGTTCATCCGGGCATTCTCCCCGATCGGGCCGGCGCGGTGGCGACGCCCCGCCCCGCCCGCCCAACGGGCGGGAAGGCCCGCCGTGACATGATCGGCGGCGCGATGTCCGAGCCCACTTTCGCCACCCTGGTCAGCCGGTGGTACGAGCAGAACGCCCGCGACCTGCCCTGGCGCGTACCCGGGGTGGGCGCCTGGCCGATCCTGGTCAGCGAGGTCATGCTCCAGCAGACGCCGGTGGTCCGGGTGCTGCCCGCCTGGCACGCCTGGCTGGAGCGCTGGCCGGACCCGGCCGCGTTGGCCGCCGACTCCCCGGCCGAGGCGATCCGGATGTGGGGACGGCTCGGCTATCCCCGCCGGGCGGTGCGCCTGCGCGACTGCGCGGTGGCGATCGTCGAGCGGCACGGCGGCGAGGTGCCCGACCGGCTGGACCAGCTGCTGGCACTGCCCGGGGTGGGGACCTACACCGCCCGGGCGGTGGCGGCTTTCGCGTACGGGCAGCGGCACCCTGTGGTCGACACCAACGTGCGCCGGGTGGTCTGCCGGGCGATCGCCGGCGAGCCCGACGCCGGCCCGACCACCCGCCCCGCGGACCTGGTCGCCTGCGAGGAGTTGCTGCCCGCGGAGCCGGCCGCCGCCGCGCTGGCCAGCGCCGCCTTCATGGAACTCGGGGCGGTGATCTGCACCGCCCGTTCGCCGCGCTGCGCGGCCTGCCCGGTCGAGGCGAGCTGCGCCTGGCGGGCCTCCGGCCGGGAGGCGCCCGCCGGCCCGACCCGGCGGCCCCAGCGGTACGCGGGCACCGACCGGCAGGTACGCGGCCTGCTGCTCGCGGTGCTGCGGGAGACCACCGGCCCGGTGCCGCACCAACGCCTCGACCAGGTGTGGCGGGACGACGTACAGCGGGCCCGGGCGCTGTCCGGGCTGGTCATCGACGGGCTGGTCGAGCCGGTCGGCGAGGACGCCTTCCGACTGGTCGGCGACGGCCCACCGGTGCCGCTGCCCGGCTGACGCCGCGCGACGCCCCAGCTTGCCGCGCCTCGGGCGCTCCCTGGCGTGCCGAGGGGCCGACCTGCCGGAAACCGTGCCCCCGCGAGCCGGGGTCAGCCCGCCTGCCGCACCCCGCCCCCATCCCCAAGCCTGGGCAGCCCGGCTTGCCGCATACCGCACCATCTCAACCCAGGACAGCCCCCGCCTGACGTACACCGCGTCGTCAGCGGCCGGGGCGGGGGCAGCCGGGCTCCGCTGAGCGCAGAAAGGCGACGGCCCCGGAGGCTTTCGCCTGCCGGGGCCGTCGCCCTGTCACCTTGCCTGTCGTGCGTTACGCCGCCGCGTCGTCGGCCCCCGTGGCTGCGCCGAGGTCGGCCGGGACGGCGTCCGGCACGTCCACCGGCTTGTCCGCGCCGTGGAAGACGAGCTTGGACTTGTCGATGTCCTCCGGGTCGCCCTCGCAGTCCACCACCACGATCTGACCCGGGGTCAGCTCGTTGAAGAGGATCCGCTCGGAGAGGTTGTCCTCGATGTCGCGCTGGATCGTCCGACGCAGCGGACGGGCGCCCAGCACCGGGTCGAAGCCCTTCTTCGCCAGGTACTTCTTGGCGTTGTCGGTCAGCTCCAGGCCCATGTCCTTGTTCCGCAGCTGGGTCTCGATCCGCTGGATCATGATGTCCACGATCGACAGGATCTCCTGCTGACGCAGCTGGTGGAAGACGATGGTGTCGTCGATCCGGTTCAGGAACTCAGGCCGGAAGTGCTGCTTGAGCTCGTCGTTGACCTTCTGCTTCATCCGGTCGTAGTTCGACTCGGAGTCCTCGGAGGCCTGGAAGCCCAGCGAGACCGCCTTGGCGACGTCGCGGGTGCCGAGGTTGGTGGTCAGGATGATGACCGTGTTCTTGAAGTCCACGATCCGGCCCTGGCCGTCGGTCAGCCGCCCGTCCTCCAGGATCTGGAGCAGCGTGTTGAACACGTCCGGGTGGGCCTTCTCGATCTCGTCGAAGAGGACCACCGAGAACGGCCGGCGCCGCACCTTCTCGGTCAGCTGCCCGCCCTCGTCGTAGCCGACGTAGCCGGGAGGGGCACCCACCAGCCGGGACACCGTGTACCGGTCGTGGAACTCGGACATGTCCAGCTGGATGAGGGCGTCCTCGCTGCCGAAGAGGAACTCGGCGAGCGCCTTGGACAGCTCGGTCTTACCGACACCGGACGGGCCGGCGAAGATGAACGAGCCGGACGGGCGCTTCGGGTCCTTCAGGCCGGCCCGGGTCCGCCGGATCGCCTTCGAGACCGCCTTGACCGCGTCCTCCTGGCCGATGACGCGCTTGTGCAGCTCGTCCTCCATGCGCAGCAGGCGCGAGGTCTCCTCCTCGGTCAGCTTGTAGACCGGGATGCCGGTCCAGTTGCCGAGCACCTCGGCGATCTGCTCGTCGTCGACCTCGCTGACGACGTCCAGGTCACCGGCCTTCCACTCCTTCTCCCGCTGGGCCTTCTGGCCGAGCAGTTGCTTCTCCTTGTCGCGGAGCTGGGCGGCCCGCTCGAAGTCCTGCGCGTCGATCGCGGACTCCTTGTCGCGGCGCACGTTGGCGATCCGCTCGTCGAAGTCACGCAGGTCTGGCGGCGCGGTCATCCGGCGGATGCGCATCCGGGCGCCGGCCTCGTCGATCAGGTCGATCGCCTTGTCCGGCAGGAACCGGTCGGAGATGTATCGATCGGCCAGAGTTGCGGCCGCCACGAGAGCTGCGTCCGTGATCGAGACGCGGTGGTGCGCCTCGTAGCGGTCCCGCAGCCCCTTGAGGATCTCGATGGTGTGGGCCAGCGACGGCTCACCCACCTGGATCGGCTGGAAGCGGCGCTCCAGGGCGGCGTCCTTCTCCAGGTGCTTGCGGTACTCGTCGAGCGTGGTGGCGCCGATGGTCTGCAGCTCGCCACGGGCCAGCATCGGCTTGAGGATGCTGGCGGCGTCGATCGCGCCCTCGGCGGCACCCGCACCCACCAGGGTGTGGATCTCGTCGATGAAGAGGATGATGTCGCCCCGGGTGCGGATCTCCTTGAGCACCTTCTTGAGGCGCTCCTCGAAGTCACCGCGGTAGCGGGAGCCGGCGACCAGCGCGCCGAGGTCGAGGGTGTAGAGCTGCTTGTCCTTCAGCGTCTCGGGCACCTCGCCCTTGATGATCTTTTGGGACAACCCCTCCACCACGGCGGTCTTGCCCACGCCGGGCTCACCGATCAGGACCGGGTTGTTCTTGGTGCGGCGGGACAGCACCTGCATGACCCGCTCGATCTCCTTCTCGCGCCCGATCACCGGGTCGAGCTTGCCCTCGCGGGCGGCCTGGGTCAGGTTCCGGCCGAACTGGTCCAGCACCAGGCTGGTCGACGGCGCGGCCTCGCCCGGCGCGGCGCCCGCGGCGGCCGGCTCCTTGCCCTGATAGCCGGAGAGCAGCTGGATCACCTGCTGGCGCACCCGGTTGAGGTCGGCGCCGAGCTTGACCAGCACCTGGGCGGCCACGCCCTCGCCCTCACGGATCAGGCCGAGCAGGATGTGCTCGGTGCCGATGTAGTTGTGGCCGAGCTGCAGCGCCTCGCGCAGCGACAGCTCCAGCACCTTCTTGGCCCGCGGCGTGAACGGGATGTGCCCGCTCGGCGCCTGCTGGCCCTGGCCGATGATCTCCTCGACCTGCTGGCGGACGCCCTCAAGGGAGATGCCGAGGCTCTCCAGGGCCTTTGCCGCGACGCCCTCACCCTCGTGGATCAGGCCCAGCAGGATGTGCTCCGTACCGATGTAGTTGTGGTTGAGCATCCGGGCCTCTTCTTGGGCCAGGACGACAACCCGTCGCGCTCGGTCGGTGAACCGCTCGAACATGCCCTCGTGCTCCTCACGTGCCGTGCGCCTTGATGTCGGATCTCGGCGGGGCCGGTGCGCGGACGTCCGGGACGGGCGTCCGTGCCTCATTACTCTATCGCCGCGGACCGACTCCGCTGAGGTCGTGTGTCCCCGCCAAAAGCCGCGTACGCGTCGTTTCTGTCAACCATCCGCGCTCAGGAGGTGTTCCGGGGCCCCTACCTGTACGCGCAGAGCGAAATTCGCTGCCCCGGCCGCCGGGACCGGTGGACGCCCCACGGCGGCGACCGGGCACCGGTCCGACCGGCGACACTGCCGGCCTGCGGTCGTCCACAGGCTGTGGACGGAATCCCCACCGGCTGTGGACAACGCCCGCCACCCCCGCCCTGTTCCCGAGAGGTCGGCCCGGGTGGCGACCCGCGGGGACTCGACGGTCGAAACGGACTTGGCATGACATAAGTGATGAGGATGCCGGCGGCGGATACTTCGGCGCGCTGAGAACAGGCGACGCCGGCCCGGAGACAAGGTCCGGCCCGGCGTCGGTGTCGCCCGTGAAATGCTCCCCGGTCAGTGGCCCGCCTTCGAGTGGTACTCGTCGACGATCTCCTGGGGGATGCGGCCCCGGTCGGAAATATCCTTGCCGGCCTTCTTGGCCCACGTGCGGATCGCCTTGTTCTGCTCGCGGTCGGCGGTGGCGCCACCCCGGCCGCGCGCGGCCCGGCCGCCGACCACGACACCGCCGCGTCCCACCTTCGTGCCGGCCCCGACGTACGGCGCGAATACGTCACGCAATTTCTCGGCGTTGGCGGCCGAGAGGTCGATCTCGTACTGAACTCCGTCGAGCGCGAACTTGACGGTCTCGTCAGCGTCCCCGCCGTCCAGGTCATCGACCAGCTTGTGAATGATCTGCTTGGCCACGTCCCACATTCCTTTCGAGCAGGGTGTCCTGCAATGGGAGCACAATAACCCGCCCGATGGTTGCCGCGTCAATAGGATGCGGTAACGAGCCGGAGAAGAAGCGTCCGGCGCTACTCGGGGCGGACCAACGGGAAGAGGATCGTTTCCCGAATACCGAGGCCGGTCAGCGCCATCAGGAGTCGGTCGATTCCCATTCCCATGCCACCGGCCGGCGGCATTCCGTACTCCATCGCCCGGAGAAAGTCCTCGTCGAGCCGCATCGCCTCGTCGTCACCGCGGGCGGCGAGCTGCGCCTGCGCCACCAGCCGCTCCCGCTGCACCACCGGGTCGACCAGCTCCGAGTACGCGGTACCCAGCTCGAACCCGAGGACGTACAGGTCCCACTTCTCGGCCAGCCCCGGCTCGCTGCGGTGCGCGCGGGTGAGCGGGCTGGTCTCCTCCGGGTAGTCCCGGACGAAGGTCGGCGCCTGCAACCCCGGCACGACCAATTCCTCGAAGAGTTCCTCGGCGAGCTTGCCCGACCCCCACTTGGGATCGACGGCCAGGCCCACCTTGTCCGCGTACTCCACCAGCTTGGCGTGCTCGGTGTGCACGTTGACCTCTTCGCCGAGCGCCTCGGAAAGAACACCGAACAGGGTCACCGAACGCCACTCGCCGCCCAGGTCGAACTCGCGGCCGTCGGCGTGGGTGACCACCGTCGAGCCGCTGACCGCGATCGCCGCACGCTGCACCAGATTGCGGGTCAACTCGGCCATCGTGTCGTAGTCGCCGTACGCCTGGTAGGTCTCGAGCATCGCGAACTCCGGCGAGTGCGAAGAGTCGACACCCTCATTACGGAAGTTGCGGTTGATCTCGAAGACCCGGTCGACGCCGCCGACCACCGCCCGCTTGAGATAAAGCTCCGGTGCGATTCGCAGATACAGATCGGTGTCCAGCGCATTGCTGTGGGTCACGAATGGGCGGGCCGCCGCACCACCGTGCAGCAACTGGAGCATCGGCGTCTCGACCTCGATGAATCCCTCGCCGTGCAGCGAGTCGCGCAGACTGCGCACCGTCGCCGCCCGGGTACGGACCATCTGCCGGGCCTGCGGCCGGACGATCAGGTCCACGTACCGCTGGCGGACCCGGGCCTCCTCGCTCAACGGCTTGTGCGCCACCGGCAGCGGGCGCAGCGCCTTCGCGGTGACCGCCCACTCGTCGGCCAGCACCGAGAGCTCGCCCCGGCGGCTGGTGATCACCTCGCCGGTGACGCCGACGTGGTCGCCCAGGTCGACCAGGCGCTTCCAGTCGTCGAGCCGCTCGGCGCCGACCCGGTCCAGGGAGAGCATCGCCTGGAGTTCGGTGCCGTCGCCGTCCCGCAGGGTGGCGAAGCAGAGCTTGCCGGTGTTCCGGACGAAGATCACCCGGCCGGTGACCGAGACCTTGTCCCCGGTGGCGGTGTCGGTGGGCAGCTCGGCGTACCTGGCGCGGACCTCGGCCAGGGTGGCGGTGCGGGGGAAGCCGACCGGGTACGGCTGCACGCCGTCGGCGAGCATCCGGTCCCGCTTCTCCCGGCGGACCTTCATCTGCTCGGGAAGGTCGTCGGCGGGGTCGACTGGCACAGCGTTCTGCTCGGTCACGGCACGCTTCCTCAGGCCTGGGGAACATCGGCGGGTCAGCCCATGAGCGTACTCAAGCGCTCTGCCGGGTGTTACCGGATAACCTCCCGGCCATGACGGACCCCACTCAGGCGCTGTCGTTCGGTGCCGCCGCCGCGGAGTACGACCGACACCGGCCCCGCTACCCGCAGGCCGCGCTGCGCTGGGCGGGAGAGCATCGAGCTGCCGTACCGGACCGTGGTCCTGGCGCCCGCCGCCGCTGACCGCCTCAGGTGTTGCGGTCGTACACCATCCGCAGGCCGATCAGGGTGATCATCGGCTCGTGATGGGTGATCGTCGTGCACTCGCTCAGCACGAGGGCGGCCAGCCCGCCGGTGGCGATCACCGCCGTCACCCCGCCCAACTCCTCGGACATCCGCTCGACGATCCGGTCGACCTGCCCGGCGAAGCCGAAGTAGAGACCCGACTGGAGGCACTCCACGGTGTTCTTGCCGATCACCGAGCGGGGTTTCGTCGCCTCCACCTTGCGCAGCTGCGCGGCGCGGGCGGCCAGCGCGTCGAAGGAGATCTCGATGCCGGGCGCGAACGCCCCGCCGAGGAACTCGCCCCGGGCACTGATCACGTCGAAGTTGGTGGTGGTGCCGAAGTCCACCACGATCGACGGCCCGCCGTAGAGGGTGTACGCGGCCAGCGTGTTCACCACCCGGTCGGAGCCGACCTCCTTCGGGTTGTCGATGGCGAGCTGCACTCCGGTGCGGACGCCCGGCTCGACGATCACGCTGGGCAGGTCGGTGTAGTAGCGGGACAGCATCGCGCGCAGCGAGCGGAGCGCGGCGGGCACCGTCGAGCAGGCGGCCACCCCGGTGATCTCCACGGCGTCACCGGCCAGCAGCCCGCGGAACATCAGACCCAGCTCGTCCGCCGTCGAACGGGCGTCGGTCTTGATCCGCCACGAGTGCACCAGCTTGTCGCCGTCGAAGGTCGCCAGCACGGTGTTGGTGTTCCCGATGTCGATGCAGAGCAGCACGCTGGCAGCCTAGACCCCGCTCGCGGCCCGCAGATCCAGGGCGATGTCCAGGATCGGCGAGGAGTGGGTCAGCGCGCCCACCGACAGGAAGTCCACCCCGGTCGCCCCGTACTCGGCGGCCACCGGCAGGGTCAACCCGCCGGTCGCCTCCAGCTCGGCCCGGTCGCCCACCGCCGCGACCACCTCGCGCAGCTGCGCCGGGGTCATGTTGTCCAGCAGCAGGAAGTCCGCGCCCGCCTCGACCGCCTCCACCGCCTCGGCCAGGGTGTCCACCTCGACCTGCACCGGCACGTCGGGGAACGCCTCCAACACCCGCCGGTAGGCCGGGCCCACGCCCCCGGCGGCCAGCTTGTGGTTGTCCTTGATCATGGCGACGTCGTGCAGGCCCATCCGTTTGTTGGTGCCGCCGCCGGTCCGGACCGCGTACTTCTCCAGGGCCCGCAGCCCGGGCGTGGTCTTGCGGGTGTCCAACACCATCGCCTTCGTGCCGGCCAGGGCGTCCGCCCAGGCCCGGGTGTGCGTCGCCACCCCGGACATCCGGCAGAGCAGGTTCAGCGCGGTGCGCTCGGCGGTCAGCAGCAGCCGGGTCGGGCCGGCCACCGTGGCCAGCACGTCGCCGCGCGCCACCCGCTGCCCGTCGTGGGCCACCAACGACACCTCGACCGTACGCTCCGCCCCGGTCACCTCGCCGACCAGCTCGAACACGGCCGCCGCCACGGCCAGCCCGGCCACCACCCCGTCCGCGCGGGCCACCAGATCCGCGGTGTCGGCCTGCCCGGCCGGGATGGTGGCGACGCTGGTGACATCGAGGAAACCCGGCCCCAGGTCCTCGACCAGCGCGCCCTCGATCACCCGCCGTACCTGCGCCGGGTCCAGCCCGGCGGCCGTCAGCTCCCGCTGCGTGGACACCCTCACGACCGCTTCCCCTCTCCTCCGCGCCTGCCCCGGCTCACTTCTCCTGCCAGCGCTCGGTCAACCGGCCCGCCGGCCCGATCCCGCCGACCAGGTGGCCCCGCCACCGGTCGTCGGCCGCCGGGAAGTCCTCCCGCCAGTGGCAACCCCGCGTCTCCCGCCGGGCGTACGCCGCGGCGACCAGCGTCGAGGCCACGGTGATCAGGTTCGTCGCCTCCCAGTCGGCGGTCCGCGGGACACCCCGTTCCTCGCCCAGCCCGGTCAGCGTGGCGGCGGTCGCGGCGAGGGAATCCGCCGAGCGGAGCACCCCCGCGCCCCGGGTCATCGCCCGTTGCAGGGGCGCCGTACCGGCCGCCGGCACCGCCCAGCCGCCGCCGCCCACCCAGGCGCCCGTCTCCGCCGGCTTCGCCTGCTCGGGCAGCCCGGCCGCGATGTCGTCGGCGATCCGGCGGGAGAACACCAGCCCCTCCAGCAACGAGTTGCTGGCCAACCGGTTGGCGCCGTGCACGCCGGTGCAGGCGACCTCGCCGCAGGCGTACAGGCCGGGGATGGAGGTGCGGCCCCGCAGGTCGGTGCGGACCCCACCGGAGGCGTAGTGGGCGGCCGGGGCGACCGGAATCAGGTCGACGGCCGGATCCACGCCGATCGCCAGGCAGGAGGCGACGATGGTCGGGAACCGCCCGGCCAGGAAATCCGCGCCGAGGTGGCGGGCGTCCAGGAACACGTGATCCGCCCCGGTGGCCAGCAGCACCCGGTGGATGCCCTTGGCCACCACGTCCCGGGGAGCCAGCTCGGCCAGCTCGTGCCGCCCCACCATGAACCGCTTGCCGTCGGCGTCCACCAGGTACGCGCCCTCGCCGCGCAGCGCCTCGGAGACCAGCGGCTGCTGGGCCAGGCCGGCACCGGGCACCCGGGCGGGCTCGGGAACGATCAGCGCGGTCGGGTGGAACTGGACGAACTCCACGTCGGTCACCGCCGCGCCGGCCCGCATCGCCAGCGCCACCCCGTCGCCGGTGGAAACCGCCGGATTGGTGGTGGCCGCGAAGACCTGGCCCATGCCGCCGGTCGCCAGCACCACCGCCCGGGCCAGAATCGCGCCGACGCCGTCCTCGCTGCCCTCGCCGAGCACGTGCAGGGTGATCCCGCAGGCGGGGCCGAGCCCGTCCGGCCCGTCACCGGGCGCGCGGAGCAGGTCCAGCACCAGCGCGTGCTCGACCAGCCGGATCCACGGGTCGCGGCCGACCGCGGCGTGCAGCGCCCGCTGCACCTCCGCGCCGGTGGCGTCGCCGCCGGCGTGCACGATCCGGTCGGCCCGGTGGCCGCCCTCGCGGGTGAGCATCAGCGAGCCGTCCGAGTTGCGGTCGAACGCCGCGCCGATCCGCATCAGCTCGCGCAGCCGGGTCGGCCCCTCCTCCACCAGCACCCGCACCGCCGACGGGTCGCAGAGCCCGACGCCGGCCAGCTCGGTGTCGTACGCGTGCGCGGCGGGGGTGTCCGCCGGGTCGAGCACCGCGGCGATACCGCCCTGCGCCCAGCGGGTCGAGCCCTCGTCCATGTCGACCTTGGTGACCACGGTGACGTGCAGACCCGCCTCGCGCAGGTGCAGCGCGGCGGTGAGCCCGGCGACGCCGGAGCCCACCACGATCACGTCGGTGGTCTCCACCCAGCCGGGTGCGGGCGCGGCCAGCAGCCTCGGCAGTTCGGGCAGCTCGACGCTCGACAGGTCCATGCCTGACAGTCAACCCGAAGGCCCCTCACCACGGGCGGCGGGGGCGGGACGAGTGGTTTCGGCTACCTCGTCCTGGGCGGCAGCGCGGCCGGCCCGGCACCCTTCAGCGAGCCGGTCACCGTACGGTGGCTGAGCCAGAGGTAGCAGCGGACCCCGCGGTCGCCGACGCCCCAGCGACCCGCCCCCGGCGGCCGGACCACGACCGCGCTGCGGATCGGCAGGACCCGGTCGTTCGGCACCCCGACGTACCGGCTGAGCACCGTGTTGCAGCCGGCGTAGAGCGGCGCCCAGTCGGCCTGCGCCACCGGGTACGGGCGGTCCGGCGCCCGCCACACGCCGACGAACTCGGCGTCGTGCCGGGTGCCGCAGGGCACCGGGAGCAGCCGGTGCACCTGCCGGCCGCCGCCGGCCCGGGTCTGCTGGCAGCCCAGCCGCAGCACGGAGGCGCCCTTCAGCGCGTCGCGCAGGCTGCCGGTACGGATCACCACCGTCCCCGCCGCCTCCACCGTGTTCACCTCGCTGAGGTCACAGCGGTACCAGCGGGAGCCCGCCGTCCAGCCGGGCCGGGAGGGCAGCGCCACCGCCAGCCGGAGCCGCCCGGCCCGCCAGTCGTCGCCGACGTACCCGGTGGCCCGGGTGTCGCACTCGGCGAACGCGCCCCGCAGCTCCGTCGAGCCGCCGGCGGGCGGGACGGCCCGCCCGGCCGGGAAGGTGCCGACGTGGACGGTCTCCACCCGGTGCGGCACCGCGCAGCCGACCGGTTGGTAGTCGGCCAGGGTGACCGGGTCGGCGAAGTCGGCCAGCTGGCACTCCCCGGCGGCCGGGGTGAACGGGGCGGCCGCCGGCAGCGCGGCCCAGTCGTCGGTCAGGTCGCCGTCGAGGCCGGTCGGGGTGGCGCAGGCGACCAGCACGGCCACGGTGATCGCCGCGGCCAGTGACGTCAGCACCCTGCGCACCGCGGCCTCCCCCAGCCGGCGACCGTCACCCGACGGCGCCCTCAGGGTAACCGGAAATGACCTTCCCGTGACAGACCGGATTCGGCGCGCGAGATGGCCCGAGGTGTTAGGCGGGACCCCCGCCATTACAGAATGCGTTGACCGGGACCCCCTCCTTACACCGCAAGTGGGTTGGGGATGGGGGCGCCGGCGGTGCCGGGGGCGGCGGTGGCCGGGTCGGCGTTCAGCTCGACCACCTTGTTGGCGGCGTCCACGTGCACCACCCGGGGCTGGTACGTGCGCGCCTCGGCGTCGTCAAACTGCCCGTACGAGATGAGGATGACCAGGTCACCGGGGTGCACCAGGTGGGCGGCGGCGCCGTTGATGCCGATCACGCCGCTGCCCCGCTCGCCCGGGATCACGTACGTCTCCAGCCGCGCCCCGTTGGTGATGTCCACGATCGCCACCTGCTCCCCCGGCAGCAGGTCGGCGGCGTCGAGCAGGTCCTGGTCCACCGTCACCGAACCGACGTAGTGCAGGTCGGCCTGGGTCACCGTGGCCCGGTGGATCTTCGACTTGAGCATGGTGCGGAACATCGGCTGCCTCTCAGCGGCGGTGGTGGGCGGTCAGGGGCGCGGGGCGAGTTCGAGGCCCGCGTTGTCGATCAGCCGGGTCGCGCCGGCCCAGGCCGCGACCAGCAGCCGGGCCGGTCCGGCGACCGGACCCGGCTCCAGGTCGGCGTCGGTGAGCACCAGGTAGTCCAGCCGGGCGCCGGGCGGACCGGCATCGAAGGCACGGTGGGCGGCGGTCAGCACCGCGGCCGCGTCCCCGCCCCGCTCGGCCGCCTCGACGCCGGCCCGCAGCGCGGCGGAGAGGCTCAGCGCCGCCTGCCGCTCCGGGGCGGAGAGGTAGCGGTTGCGGCTGGACCGGGCCAACCCGTCCGGCTCCCGTACGGTCGGCACGCCGACGATCTCCACCGGCACGTCGAGGTCGCGCACCATCCGCCGGACCAGGGTGAGCTGCTGGTAGTCCTTCTCGCCGAAGAAGGCCAGGTCGGGACGGGTGAGCTGGAGCAGCTTCAGGACCACGGTGAGCACGCCGTGGAAGAAACCGAGCCGGCTCTGCCCCTCCAGGTCCTCGCCGAGCTGGCCCGGATTCACCCGGACCCGCGGCTGGCCGTCTGGGTACATGTCGGCCACCGACGGGGCGAAGACCAGGTCCGCGCCGGCCCGCCGGCAGATCTCCAGGTCCGCGTCCAGGGTGCGCGGGTAGCGGTCGAAGTCCTCGTTCGGGCCGAACTGCAGCGGGTTGACGAAGATCGTGACGAGGACGTGGTCGGCCTGCTCGCGGGCGGCCCGCAGCAGCGTCTCGTGCCCGGCGTGCAGCGCGCCCATGGTCATCACCACGCCGACGGTGCCGGTCAGCCCCGCCCGCGCCTTGGCCAGTTCGTCACGCGTGTGCACGAGCTCCATCATGTGGTGCCCCCTTTCCGCTCAGCACGTCCAGCAGCGGTTCCGCGTCCGCCGGGCGCAGCCGGCCGGCGGCGATCGCCCGGTCCGCCGTCCGTCGGGCCAACGCCAGGTAGGGGGCCAGGGATTCCGGCGCGGTCGCGGCCAGCCGCTCCAGGTGCCGGCGTACGGTGCCCGCGTCGCCCCGCGACACCGGCCCGGTCAGCGCGTCGTCCCCCAGCCGCAGAGCGTTTTCCAGCGCCGCCCGCAGCAGTGGGGCGAGCACCTTCTCCGGCCGGTCCACCCCGGCGTCGCGCAGCCGGTCGGCCGCCTCGTTGACCAGGGTGACCAGGTGGTTCGCGCCGTGCGCCAGCGCCGCGTGGTAGAGCGGGCGGTCCGCCTCGCCCACCCACTCGGGCACCCCGCCGAGGTCGGCGACGAGCCGGGCGGCGAACGGGCGCAGTTCGGCCGGGGCGGTCACCCCGTACGAGATGCCGGCCAGCCGGCCCAGGTCCTCCGGCGTACCGGTGAAGGTCATCGCGGGGTGCAGGGCCAGCGGCCGGGCGCCGACGGCGACGGCCGGGTCGAGCACGGCCAGCCCGTGCGCGCCCGAGGTGTGCGCGATCACCTGGCCGGGCCGGAGCGCGCCGGTCCGGGCCAGGCCGGCGACCACGGCGGCCAGCGCGTCGTCCGGGACGGCGACGACCAGCAGGTCGGTGGCGGCACGGGCGACCGAGGTGGCGGAGCGGTTGCGGGCCTCGGGGAGCAGCAGCGCGATCCTGGCCTTCGCGGCGCCAGAGACGCCGGAGGCGGCCACCACCCGGTGCCCGGCGGCGGCGAGGGCCGCGCCCAGCACGGCACCGACCCGGCCGGCGCCGAGCACGCCGACGGTGAGGGTGCGGGGAGGGACGAACGGGGCGCCGGAGGGGGCGCCGCCCGGTGCCGCGGCGGCCCCGCGCGGGGCGGCCGGGCGCGGGCGCGACGGTGCGCTCATGGCAATCGATCCAGTCCTCGAAGGGGGTACCGGTCGATGGCAAGTATGCGCCGGGGTTACGGAACGAAGACAAGGATGTGTGAAAACCTTCACCGGCCGTACCAAAGGGGTTTCAGCCGTCGCTTCGGGTGTCCGTCCCGGGGCTGGCCGGGGGCCGTACCGTCGGCGGGTGACCTCCACCGAGTGGCTGCCCTGGCGGGTGGCGATGGACCGGGCGCTCTACGGGCCCGGGGGCTTCTTCGTCGCCGGCCGAGGGCCGGCCGCCCACTTCCGCACCAGCGTCCACGCGTCGCCGGTCTTCGTCTCCTGCCTGCTGCGGCTGGTCGAGTCGGTGGACCGCGCGCTCGGCCACCCCGCCCGCTTCGAGGTGGTCGATGTGGGCGCCGGTCAGGGCGAACTGTTGCGGGCGCTGTCGGCCGCCGCCGGGCAGTCACCCACCGCGCCGGTCCCGCTCGCCCAGCGGGTACGTCTCACCGCCGTCGAGCAGGCCCCCCGCCCCGCCGACCTGCCCCCCGAGATCGACTGGCGCACCGACATTCCCGCCAACATCACCGGTCTCCTCCTCGCCACCGAATGGCTCGACAACGTCCCCCTCGACCTCGCCGTTCACACCCACACCGGCTGGCACTACCTCCTCGTAGACCCCAGCACCGGCAAAGAACGCCAAGGCCCCCAACTGGCCCCCCAGGACGCGGCCTGGCTCCACCACTGGTGGCCCACCCCAACCCCACCCCCACCAGCCCCGTTGATCAAGGAGTTTGGGTCCGGTTCCGGGCCCCATTCCGACGCAAACTCCTTGATCGACGCGACGGTCAACGCCACGGTGGGGCGGGCGGAGATCGGGCGGGCGCGGGACGAGGCCTGGGCGGGGGCGGTGGGGAAGGTGGCGCGGGGGGTGGCTCTGGCCGTTGACTACGGGCATCTGCGGGGGGATCGGCCGGTGGGTGGGACGTTGACCGGGTACCGGGACGGGCGGCAGGTGCCGCCGGTGCCGGACGGGTCCTGCGACGTCACCGCGCACGTCGCCCTGGACTCGGTCGCCTCCGCCGGTGAGCGGGTCGCCCGGTGTGCGTACAACCTGGTCTTCCAGCGGGAGGCGCTGCGGGCGCTCGGAGCCGACGGCGGCCGACCGCCGCTGGCGCTGGCCTCCCGCGACCCCGCCGGCTACCTGCGGGCGCTGGCCGCCGCGTCGGCGGTGGCCGAGCTGACCGACCCGGCCGGCCTCGGCGGGCACCGATGGCTGCTGCAACCGGTCGGCGTCGCGCTGCCGACGCCCATGGCACGATGACGGGCATGACCACGGACGCCGCCGACCTCCGCGAGCTGACCGTCGGCACCGGCGCCGGCGGCGAGCAGCTCGGCGCCGACATGGTGCTCAACATCGGCCCGCAGCACCCGTCCACGCACGGCGTGCTCCGGCTGAAGCTGGTGCTCGACGGCGAGCGGGTGGTCTCCGCCGAACCGATCATCGGCTACATGCACCGAGGGGCGGAGAAGCTCTTCGAGGTCCGCGACTACCGGCAGATCATCGTGCTGGCCAACCGGCACGACTGGCTGTCCGCGTTCTCCAATGAGCTGGGCGTGGTGCTCGCGGTCGAGCGGCTGATGGGCATGGAGGTGCCCGAGCGGGCGGTCTGGCTGCGCACCGCGCTGGCCGAGCTGAACCGGGTGCTCAACCACCTGATGTTCCTCGGCTCGTACCCGCTGGAGATCGGCGCGATCACGCCGATGTTCTACGCCTTCCGGGAGCGGGAGACCATCCAGGCGGTGATGGAGGAGGTCTCCGGCGGCCGGATCCACTACATGTTCAACCGGGTCGGCGGCCTGAAGGAGGAGGTGCCGGCGGGCTGGACCGGGCGGGCCCGGGCCGCCATCGGCGAGGTGCGCCGGCGGATGCCGGACCTGGACAACCTGATCCGCCGCAACGACATCTTCCTGGCCCGCACCGTCGGGGTGGGCGTCCTCCCGGCGGCCGACGCCGCCGCGTTCGGCGCCTCCGGGCCGGTCGCCCGGGCCTCCGGGCTGGACCTGGACCTGCGCCGGGACGAGCCCTACCTGGCGTACGGAGAGCTGGACGTCCCGGTGGTGACCAAGACCGCCGGGGACTGCCACGCCCGCTTCGAGGTGCTGCTCGACCAGGTGTACGCCTCGCTCGACCTCGCCGAGCAGTGCCTGGAGCGGGTCGACCGGCTCACCGGGCCGGTGAACACCCGGCTGCCCAAGGTGCTCAAGGCCCCCGAGGGACACACCTACGCCTGGACCGAGAACCCGCTCGGCATCAACGGCTACTACCTGGTCTCCCGAGGGGAGAAGACGCCCTGGCGGCTCAAGCTGCGCACCGCGTCGTACGCCAACGTGCAGGCGCTGGCGACGCTGCTCCCCGGCTGCCTGGTGCCGGACCTGATCGCCATCCTCGGCTCGATGTTCTTCGTGGTCGGCGACATCGACAAGTGACCCGGCCCGGCGGTCGCGCTTCGCCGGCCAGCCGTCGCGCCTCGCGCGGGCGGGCCGGCCCGTTCTCGCGCGGCGCGTTCTCGCGCGGGCGGAACGGTCAGCGCCAGCGGTCGCCGGCACGGGGCACGTCGTCCCGGGGTGGGTGACCGTAGGGCTCGCCGTCGGCGCGGCGCCGGCCGGACCGCTCCGGTTCCGGCTCGCCGGCCACCCACTGGCCGGGCTGCTCGGGGCCGCCGCGCTGCGCCGGTGCGCGCCACTCACCCGGCACCGGCACCCCGCCGGCCGGCAGGGCGGGCGGGGCGGGCGGCCCCGGCCAGCCGTGCCCGTGGGGTGGCTCGTCCCGGTCGTGCTCGCGGCGGACGGCCGCCCACCGGTCCCGCATCCGGTAGCCGCTGCCGTCGGCGTGCACCTCGGCCCGGCGCTCGCCGACCCGTACCTCGCGCCCGTGCTCGTCGTCGCGCACCTCGGCCCACCGGTCCCCGGTCCGCAGCGCCGACCAGTACTCGCCCTCGGGGGCGCCGGCCGGCGGGGCGGGCCGGTCCCGCTCAGGAGGCTCGGCGGTGGGACGCCACGCCGCCTCCGGCCCGTCGGCCGGCGTGCCCCACGTCGCCTCGGCGGCGCGGTGACCGCGCTCCTCGTACCGGCCGGGTGTCCGACCCTCGCCCGGTGACCACCCGCCGTCGGCGTGGGTTCCCGGCCAGCCGCGGTCCGGGCCCCGCCGGTCCGCGGACGCTCCCGGCCACCCGGAGTCGTCACGCCGGGCGGACCAGCCCTGGTCGTCGCGTCCGGCCGCCGGGCCGGCCCAACCCCGGTCGCCGGGCGGATCGGCCGGTCCAGCCCAGCCCCGGTCGGCGGGACCGTCGGCCGGGCTGGACCAGCCGCGGTCGGCGGGCGGGCTCACCGGTCCGGTCCTGGGCCGGTCGGCGCGGGGGCGGGCGTCCGGCTCGGGGTGTCCGGCCGCGGAGCGGGACCACGGGCGGTCCTCCTCGCTCGGCGCGGACCAGGTGCCGGCGTAACCGCCGTGCCGGCCACCGGGGACGTCGCCGCCGTCGACGACGGTGTGCCGGGTGACGTGCACGGTCTCGGTGTGCCGGTAGACGCCGGCCGGCCGGGCCGGCTGCTCGGGCGCGGCCGCCCGGGGCTCGGGCTCCGGCACCCTTGCGCTCGCCGCGTGCGGGGCGGACCGGCCAGTCGACTCCCCGGCGCCGTACTGCCCCGAGCCGATGGGTCGGGCGGGTCGCTCGATGTCGTCACCGGCCGCCCGGTGGGCCGGCTCGGCGTCGTCGTCCGAGGTCACCGCGGCCCGGCCCCAGCCGCCCCGCGCGTCGTCCCGGACCGGCTGGCGGGCCCGGGCGGACGCCCCTTCGTCGTACCCGGACACCCGGGCCCGGCCCGCGCCGGCCGGCTCGCCCGCCGGTGCGGGGGTCCCGCCGGCCACCGCCGCCGCGACGGCGTCCATCCGCGCGCGCAGCGCGTCCACCGTGTCCTGGGCCCGCTGGGCCTGGTCGAGCGCCTGGTTGCCACGCTGGGCGGCGGCCACGATCTCCGCCCGCAGCTCGCGGCGCACCTGCTCGATCTCCTCCCACACCTCCTCGTTCCCGGCCTGGCCGGCACCCCCGTCGCCGCGGAGCGCGATGGACAGGCCAATCAGCACCACGGCCAGTACGGCGAGAACCGCGCCGAAGCGCAGCAGGCCGTTGCCGTCGGCGAAGAGCAGGATGAGGGCCGCGACGGGCGCGAACGCCACACCGATCCAGAAGAGAACGGTCAGCAGCGAGGAGGCGCGCCTGTCTGCGGGGGCAACCGGGGTGGACACGGCAATGCAGCCTACCGAGAGTCATCCCGGCACGGAACGGGCCAGTTGCCCGGAACCGGGTCAACTGCGCCTGACGGGCCGGCCGGCGACCGGGGCTGATCGTCCCCGGCGGCCGGTCAGGCAGGGCGGGCGGAGATCGGACCGGACCCAGCCCGGTCGCGACGGCCGGCCGCCGGAACCACCGACGGCCGGCCGGACGGGATCAGCTGCCGGCGAGCGCCGCGTCGGACGAGAGGACCAGGCCCACGCTCGCCCTGCCCTGCCGCAGCGCGGTCTTGGTCTGCGGACCGCCGGCGTCCAGCGAGCTGAACGAGCCGGCCTTGAAGTCGTAGACCTCGACCAGGCCCGCCTGGCACTTCGGCCGCTGCGGGCACTCCGGCGGGCCGGCGAGTACCGTCGCCTGCCCGGAGCACTTGCCAGCCAGGTCGGAGAGGGTCTGCACGCCGTACTTGTCGGCGAACGCCTTGGTGACCGCGAAGGCGTTCTGGTCCTGCGCGGCGGACGCGGTGCCGAAGACGATGCCGACCTTGTCGCCCTCCGCCTTCAGCGCGGTGACCGTCTTGTCCAGGTCGGGCGAGGAGACCGGCGGCGGGTTCTGACCGTTGGCCTTGGTGTTGAGGAACTCGGCCATCGTCGCCGCGTACTCCGGGACGACCTGGATCTCGCCCTTCTCCAGGGCGGGCTCGTAGAGCTCGCGGTTGCCGACCGTCTGCACCTTGACCTGGTAACCGGCGGCGCTGAGAGCGATCTTGTAAAGCTCGGCGAGGGTCTGGCTCTCGCTGAAGTTGGCGGCGCCGACCACGATCTGGCCGCCCGGGCCCTTGCCGATGCCCGCGGCGAGGTCGTTGGCCTTGGCGAACTCCTCCGCCGCGACCTGCGGGCTCTTACGGTCCTGGTCGGTGGCCTTGTTCAGCTCGATCAGCTTCGGCGTGTCCAGCGCCGCGGAGACCTTGTCCAAGGCGGCGATCAGCTGCGGGTTCGCCACGTCGGCGTTGACCGCCGGGATGACGTTGTCGGCGTTCTGGAGCTTCTTGTCGTCGTCGAGGGCGACGAGTTGCTCGCCCGCCACCGGTTCGCAGCCCGCACCGGAGGCGCCCTGCTCGGGGGCCTTGGTGCCGGACGAGCCGGCACCGCCGCAACCGCTGAGCAGACCGGCGGTGAGGACCCCGACGGCGCCGATGGCCAGTCGAGTACGTGCGCGCATCATGCCCGCCTTCCGTGTCCCGGCGCGACCCCTGCCGGGCCGGCCGCGTGTCCGACGGGCCCGCCCGTTGCGGCGCCCGCGACTAACACCCAACATCCTCCGCAGGGGACCGACAACTTGAGCCGTCCTTTGTCATCGGATCGTCACCCGAGTCGGCGCCGATGACCGATTTAGCTCAGTTTCCCGCCGTTGCGTCGGCCGCCCGCCGCTGCGCCGGGCGTACCGCCGGGCGCAGCGACCGCGGGGTGACCGCCCGCTCGACGAGGGCCAGCACCCCCTCCGCCAGCAGAGCCAGCCCCGCCACCAGCACGCCGCCCGCGATGATCTGGCCCCCACCGGCCGCGATGTCCAGCCCGAAACCGGCCCGGATGATCTGCCCCAGCCCACCGCCGTCGACGAACGACGCCAGCGCGGCCGTGGCGATCACCTGCACGGCCGCGGTCCGGAACCCGGCGGCCAGGTAGGGCACCGCGAGCGGCAGCTCCACCCGGCGCAGCACCTGGCCGCCCGAGAGCCCCATGCCACGTGCCGCGTCCCGGGCCTCCGGGTCCACCTGGCGCACCCCGGTGTACGCGTTGGCCAGCAGCGGCGGCACCGCGAACACCGCCAGCGCGACCACCACCGCCGGCCGGCCGAAACCGAGGAAGGTCAACGGCAGGATGGTCAGCAGGGCGAGCGTGGGCACGGCCAGCGTGACGTTGGAGACCAGCACGACGAGCCCGCCGCCCCGGCCGCTGTGCCCGAGCCAGAGGCCGAGCGGCCAGGCCACCAGGCAGCCGAGCAGGACGGCGGCGGCCGACATGGTCAGGTGCTCGCCGAGCCGGTCCAGGACGCCACCCGGGTTGGTCCAGTTCAACGGGTCGTTGAGCCAGACCACCGCCTGCCCCACCGGGTTCACCGTTCCTGCCCTTCGTTCGCGACTGCGGGGCTCCGCTGCGCTGCACTCCTCGCGCTCACGGGACCTGCCTTTCGTTCGCGACTGCGGGGCTCCGCTGCGCTGCACTCCTCGCGCTCACCGGGCTGGCCTTCCGTTCGCGACTGCGGGGCTCCGCTGCGCTGCACTCCTCGCGCTCACCCTGAACTCCTCCCCCGCAGCCACGGCGTGAGCAGCCGGCCGGCGGCCAGCAGGATCAGGTCCAGCACGAGCGCCAGCAGCACGCAGAGCACCGTGCCGGTCATGATCTGTGCCTTGTAGAAGTTGTTCTGGAAGCCGGCGAAGATGAGCTGCCCCAGCCCGCCCCGGCCGACCACCACCCCGACGGTGACCAGGGCGACGGTCGAGACGGTGGCGAGCCGTACGCCGGTCAGGATGCCCGGCAGCGCCAGCGGCAGCTCGACCCGGAGCAGCCGGCCCCAGCGGCCGTACCCCATGCCCTCGGCCGCCTCGCGGATCTCCGGCGGCACCTGGGCGAGCCCGGCCAGCGCGTTCCGCACGATCACCAGCAGCGCGTACAGCACCACCACGCTGAGCACGGTGATCGCGCCGATGCCCAGGTACGGCGCGAGGAAGGCGAACAACGCGAGCGACGGGACGGTGTACAGCACCCCGGTCAGCGCCACGATCGGCCCGGCGAGCGAGCGGAACCAGTACGCTGCCACCGCCAGCGGCAGCGCGACGAGCGCGGCGATCAGCACCGCGCGGGCGGTCAGCGAGGCGTGCTCGCGCAGCGCGGCGAGGATCGTGTCAGAGTTGTCCCGCACGTACTGCCAGGAGAACCACGGGTTACCGGGGGCCGCCCGGTAGCTCAGCTGGAAGGACACACGTGGACGTTACCCCGGGCACCACGGACCACGCGGGGCACAGCGCGGCCTCGATCACCCTCGAGGGCATCAGCAAGCGCTACCCGGACGGCACCGAGGCCGTACGCGAGCTGAGCCTGGAGGTCAAGGCCGGCGAGCTGGTGGTGCTGATCGGGCCCTCGGGCTGCGGCAAGTCCACCGTGCTGCGGATGGTCAACCGGTTGATCGAGCCGACCGGCGGGCGGATCCTGCTCGGCGACGACGACGTCACCCGGGCCGACCCGGTGCGGCTACGCCGCCGGATCGGGTACGTCATCCAGAACGTCGGCCTCTTTCCACACCAGACGGTCAGCGCCAACGTGGCCACCGTGCCCGGGCTGCTCGGCTGGCCGAAGGAGCGCGTCCGCAAGCGGGTCGCCGAGCTGCTGGAGCTGGTCGGCCTGGACCCGGCGCAGTTCGGTCGCCGCTACCCGCACGAACTCTCCGGCGGCCAGCGGCAGCGGGTCGGGGTGGCCCGCGCGCTCGCCGCCGATCCGGTGGTGCTGTTGATGGACGAGCCGTTCTCGGCCGTCGACCCGATCGTGCGGACCCGCCTCCAGGAGGAGTTCCTGCGGCTACAGGCCGAGGTCCGCAAGACCATCGTGCTGGTCACCCACGACCTGGACGAGGCGGTCCGGCTGGGCGACCGGATCGCGGTGCTCTCCGAGGGCGGCCGGCTCGAACAGTACGACCGGCCGGCCGCGCTGCTCGGGTCACCCGCCTCGGAGTTCGTCCGCGAGTTCGTCGGCGCCGACCGGGGCATCCGGCGGCTCGCGGTCACCCCGGTCAGCCGGGACCGGTTGGAGCCGGTGCCGGCCGGCACGAGCGGCCTGCCGACGGTGGCGCTGGGCGGCTCCGCGTACGACGCGCTGGCGGTGATGCTCACCGCGACGGTGGACCGCGCCCTGGTCACCGAGGACGGCCGCCCGGTCGGCGTGCTCAGCCGGGAACGGGTGCTCGCCCTCGGCCACCCGGAGGCGTGAGCCGCCCCCGGAGCGCCGGGTCAGGCGCGACCGCCCAGGCTGGCCGTGCCGACGATCCAGCCGGCGAAGAACCCGTACGTGGCGCCGGTGCCCGCCGTTTGGAAGCTGACCAGCAGGGACGCGTCGGTGCCGAGGAACGCGGCGAGCAGCGCGGCCAGGCCGGCGGCCAGCACGTACGCCGCCCAGCCGGTGCAGAACTGGCTCAGCGATCCGGGCACCCGGGCGGCCTGGGCGGCGGGCATCAGATAGAGCAGCCCGGCGGCGAGCAGCACCAGCAGGACGGCCCGCAGGTCGCCGCCGGAGATCCGCTCGCCCGAGTCGCCCATCCCGAACCGCCAGGCGGGCCAGGCGAGCAGGCGCAGGAACCAGCCGCCGGCCCCGTCGGGGTCGGTGTGCGTCGCGGCCCAGCCGACGTACCACGGGCTGCCGCAGACGGCGACCAGGATGAGCACGGCCAGGGTGCCGGTGCCCGCGGCGGTGCCGTACCCGCTGACGGTCCGGGGGCGGTTGGTCAGGGCCATGCCGCGCTCAGTTCCCGCCCGCTCGGCTCGGGCAAACCTGCGCACCAGGCGGACCCGCCGGGTCAGTGCTTCAGCAGGTAGTCGATGAAGGCGGCCCGCAGCAGCGGCGCCGACTCCTCGTAGCCGTGCCCGGTCAGCTCGCGCCACAGCGCCGCCGCCTCGTCGATGGTCGGGCCGACCGAGTTGGGTGCGCCGTCCAGCGCAGCGGCCTCGTCCGCGTTCGGCAGATGCCGCAGCACCGACCAGAAGAACCCGACGTCGCGCCGCTCCCGGGCCAGCGCGAACGCCCGCTCCCGCAGTTCCTCCGTGGAGAGCGTGTCGAGCTCCGCGAAGGAGCGCCCCTCGGTGCCGGTGGCAGGTGTGTCGGTCATGCCGCCGAGCCTAACCGGCGAGATCACCTTCGGCCCGCCGGACGCGGCGGACGGCCGGCCTACCGGTCGGTGGTGTCCCAGCGGCCCGGACCGGACTCCCAGCGTGGCCCCTCCCACTGCGCCGGCGGCTCCACCGCCTGAGTGGGCATCGCCGGCGGCCAGTTCTCCACCGGGGCGGGCTGGGGCAGCGACCAACCGCCGCTGAGGGAGCCGTCATGCGGTGGGGCCAGCTCGGTCACATCGCCGGTCGCCGGCCGGCCGGCCGACTCGATCAGCCGGGTGACCACCAGGCCCAGCCCGAGGACGACCCCGCCGACCGCCCAGCGGCTGAACGTCCAGCCCCGGGCGTCAGCCCAGGCCAGGAAGACCACGGTCAGCCCGACCGCGAGCAGGGTGCCGAAGACGCCGCCGCGGCGGCCGTACACGCTGGTGCCGGCAAGCGTCGCGATCCCGACGGCCAGCACCGTCCAGTCCAGGCCGGAGCCGGGCGCCACCGGGCCGGCGCCGTTCGCGGCGAGCAGGATCCCGGCGAGGGTGGCCAGCACGGTCGAGCCGACCAGCCCGCCGACGGCAATCACCGCGGCCCCCACCCCGCGCCGCCGGGCCGGGTCGGCGACCGGCCGGAACCGGCCGACCAGTCGGCGGATCGACCGGATCGCGCCGAACAGCCCGCCGAGGACGGCCGCCGCGGCGAAGCCGGCGAGCAGGTACCAGGCGCTGTGGCGCGGGTCGTACTCCCCCTGGACCAGCACCGGCGCGGTGCGGCGCTCGATGTACACGATCACGCCGGCCGCGCCGGCGAGGGTGGCCGCCCAGCCGGGCACGTGGAACACCACCACCACGAGCCCCACCGCCAGCCCGCCCAGCGCGGCGACGGCCAGCGCCGGGACAGCCGCCCCGACCACCCCCCGGTCGCCCTGCTCGGCGAAGTGCAGCGCCGCGGCGACGGCGACCGGCCCGACCGCGAGGTTCACCGCGGCGGTGCGCAGGCTGACCCCGGCGGCGAGGGTGAGCAGGCCGTACGCCACCACGGCCACGGCCAGGGCGCGCAGCGCAGCGCCGCGCAGGGCGTCGGCGTCCCGCTGCCAGAGCAGGAGCGTCACCACCACCAGCGCGACGAGGAGGACCAGCTCCCAGCACACGTGCACGGCGATCCGGTCCCGGCCGTGCTCCTCGGCCGCCCGGTCGTCGAGGGGGTGCTCCGGCCCGGTCGCGGGAACCCCGGAGGACGGCTCCGCCGTCGTGCTCCGGCCAGGTTCGTCGTACCCCATGACGCGCGCCTCCCGCGGTGGGCGGCCGTCCCGCTGTCGCCCGCAGGGACCGGGGCGGCCGTTGCTCTCGGTCGCCAGGCACGGTACCTGCGCCCGGGGCGACGCGTAACCCCCCTTGATCAGCGGTGACCGGGGCGGTTCTTCCGGTCGGTGCCCTCCCGGTCCTCGTCGTCCTCCTGCTCCGGCACCCGGCAGGAGCGCTCCAGCCACAGGGCGGCGGCGACCAGGGCGAGCGAGGCGACCAGCCCGGTGATGGCAGCCGGCCGGTCCTCGATGGCCGCGTTGGTGTCCTCGATGAACAGCCAGCCGGTGATGCCGGCGTAGAAGCCGAGGAAGATGGCGCCGGCGAGCGCGGACGCCTTCGCCAGCACCACGAACCGGGCGACCAGCAGCGGGTTGACCGGGTCCCGGCCGGGCCGGCGCTCGATCCGGCTGCGGGTGTTGATCGCGGCGTACGCCTCCAGCACCGTCAGCCCGGCCAGCGTGATCACCGGCAGCCAGGGCAGGCCCGGCACCACGTCGTAGTAGAAGGCGCTGACCAGCAGCCAGGCCAGCGCGGCGGCGGCCAGGGCCGCGACCACGAGCGTCGAGACGCGGGTGGGGCCCAACCGGAAACGGTCGGGATCGCCCCCGCGTGGGGACTGCGCCTGGGTCATGCCAGCCGGCTCCACTGGGTCATGTGTCCGACTCTATCGCCAGATCGGGCCGCGGACCGAGTTCCAGGGCGTCGGAGGCGAGCGGCTCGACGTTGAGCAGGTCGGTGAGCCAGCCGTGCCCGGGCAGCCGGCCGTGCGGCTCGATGTCGATCCACGGTCGCAGCACGAACGCCCGCAGGTGGGCGCGGGGATGCGGCAGGGTCAGCGCGGGGTCGTCGCTGAGCACCGGCTCGCCCGCGTCGTCCCAGACCGCGACGACGTCCACGTCGAGGGTGCGCGGCCCGTACCGACGCTCCGGGTCGCGGGTGCGGCCGGCCGCCGCCTCGGCGGCCCGGGCCCGGTCCAGCCAGTCGCCCGGGCCGGCCGCCGGGTCCGCGACCAGCACCGCCGCGTTGAGGTACGCGGGCTGCTCGGCGTCCCCCCACGGTGGAGTCTCGTACACGCCGGAGACGACCCGGACGGCGTCGCCGAGCGAGGCCACCGCCGAGCGCAGGTGGGCCAGGCGGTCGCCGAGGTTGCTGCCGATCGACAGCACGGCCCGGCTCACCGGGTACGCCGCATCGTCACGGCCACGTCGGCGAAGGTGTGCGGGATCGGGGCCTCCGGCTTGTGCACGGTGATCGTGGCGGCGGCCACCAGCGGCTCGGCGAGGCAGACCGCGAGCAACCGGTCGGCGAGGGTCTCGATCAGGTCGACCGGCTCCCCGGTGACCACGGCCACCAGCTTCTCGGCCAGTTCGCCGTAGTGCACCGTGTCGGCCACCCGGTCGGAGCGGGCGGCCGGGCCGAGGTCGACTTCGAGCACCGCGTCGACCACGAACTCCTGCCCGGCGGCGCGCTCGAAGTCGTACACCCCGTGCCGGCCGTGCGCGCGCAGGCCGGTCAGCTCGATCCGGTCGGTCATCGGTCCCCTTCGTGTCCGGTGCCGGCCCGGGCCGGCGCGACCAGGCGGGGGCGGCCGGTGGCCCGCCAGACGGCGAGCGCGTCGGCGGTGCCCCGCACGTCGTGCACCCGGACCCCCCACGCCCCCGCCGCCACCGCGAGCACGCTGGTGGCGGCGGTGGCCGCCTCCCGGCCCGCGGTGGGCCGGGGCTGCCCGTCGGCGTCGGCCAGCAGGCGGCCCAGGTACGACTTGCGGCTGGCCCCGAAGAGCAGCGGGAACCCGAGGTCGATCAGCTCGGGGAGGCGGGCACTGAGCTCCCAGTTGTGCGCGGCGGTCTTCGCGAAGCCGAGCCCGGGATCGATGACGATCCGGTCCGCGGCGACGCCGGCGGCGAGGGCCTCGTCGACCCGCTGCGCCAGCTCGGCCCGGACGTCGGCGACCACGTCGGTGTAGCTGGCCAGGGCGCGCATCTCGCGGGAGTGCCCGCGCCAGTGCATCAGCACCCAGGGGCAGCCGGCGTCGCGGACCACCCGGGCCATGTCCGGGTCGGCGAGGCCGCCGGAGACGTCGTTGACCACGTCCGCGCCGGCGGTCAGGGCCGCCTCGGCCACCCGGGCTCGGCTGGTGTCGATGCTGACCGGGATGCCGGCGGCGGAGAGCTCCCGGACCACCGGGAGGATCCGGGCGATCTCGGTCTCGGCGTCCACCCGGTCGGCCCCCGGCCGGGTGGACTCGCCGCCCACGTCGACCAGCCCGGCACCCTCCGCCCGGAGCCGCACGCCGTGTGCGACGGCGGCGTCGAGGTCGCCGTACCGGCCGCCGTCGGAGAAGGAGTCGGGCGTGACGTTGAGGACGCCCATCACCACCGGGTCCGTCGCCCGTACCAGATCGGTCACGACTGCACGGTACCGGTCGTGAGCTGGGCGCCCGGCGGCCCGGGTGGGCGCCCAGGAGAGCGGTCCTGACATGCGCGTTAGAACAGGTGTACGATCGGTCGTCCGGGGCGTATCGGGCCGAGTCTTCGCGGCTTGTCGCAAAGGGGGGCGGCCCGTACGCTTTGGAATGGCCCAGCAACGGGCGGGCGAAGACCGGAGGGAGGGTCCAAGCGGGGCAAATCCCCCAGATCTCGCCACCGTCCGTGGCGAGGTGACAGACACAGTGTCAGGGACGCCATGTCACCCAGAGCGCGTCCCGCCAGGTTCGCCCGACTGCACCACCGCGGCTCCCCCCGGGTCGCGACATGGGGAGGTTTCCAGTGATCGCCATCGAGCTCGTGGAGACGGCGACGTCCGGTGTCACCCAGCTGTTCCACACCCTGACGTCGACCCCACTCGCCGCGCCGGCCCCCAAGGGCATCGACACCAACGGCGTGGTCTCCTTCTTCGCCAGCAAGATCGCGCCGATCCTGCTGGCCGTGCTCGGGGTCATCTTCATCGGGCGGGCCAGCCGCGGTGAGATCTCCAAGGTGCTGACCAGCTCCGCCATCGCCATCGTCGGGCTCGCCTTCATCGCCGGCGCGGCCACGCTCTTCTTCGTCGGCGACTACCTGATCGACCTGATCTTCGAGTAGGCGCAGGGCGACAGATGCGGCTGCGCACCGACGACGACATCTACCGGGCTCGCCTGGTCTACCTGGGCCCGCCCGGCTACACCCTGCCCGTCCACCTGCCGTACGCCCAGTACGGCCTGTTCATGCTGCTCGTACCCCTCTACGTGTTCATCCACTGGCTGTTCACGATGAACGTCGACCTCTTCCCGGCGTGGGAGATCGCGCTCGCCATCGTGACCACCTCGTTCATCTTCCGGTACGTCGACCCGGACCGGCCGGCGCGGATGGTGATCCGCACCGCGCTGACGGACTGGCGCCGTACCCGGGAACCGGCCGCCGAGCAGCGCGACCCGCGCCTGGTGGCGAGCCGGATCAGGATCCGGGAGGAGCTGGCATGACCGGGTACGCGCCGACGGCACGACCCCACGACACGGGTGAGGCGGTGGCATGAACCGCTCCTCCACGCCGGGCTCCCCGGCCGGGCGGCACGCCGGCCCGCGCGTTAACCGTGCGCGGTCGATCGACTACACAGAGGAAGAGCAGGTCGACGAGACCGCCCTGGTGCCGGGGCCCGGCCACGGGCGGGTCGGCGTCTTCCAGGCCCCCCGGCCCAGCCCGCAGCGGCCGGTCGAGCCCGCCGCGCCGCCGCCCCTGGCCGGCGACGGCACGGACATCGACTCCCCCTTCCTCGACCTGTTCGGCGGCACCCGGCCGAGCCGTCCGGCGTTGCCCCCGCCACCCGCCGCGCGCCGCCCCGCGCCGGCGGCACCCCAGCCCGGCGTCGAGCGCGAGGCACCGCCCATCCCGCACCAGCTCCCGCCGCCGCCCGCCGAGCCGCCACCGCTCGCCGCGCGCCCGCCGGCACCCGAGCTTCCGCCGGCCCCCAACCGGGTGCCCCACCAGCCCGGCGAGCGGCTGCCGGTGGTGCGCCCGGCGGCCGAGCCGGAGTTCGCCGCCGACCGACCGGCCCCGGAGCCGGAGCGGGCCGTCCCGCGCCGGCCGGCGGGACCCCCGACCCGCGAGGTGACCGCGCCGGCCGGCCGGGAGGTCGCGGCGCCGGCCGGCCGCGCGGTGACGCCCCCGCGCCAACGGACCCCCGCCACCCGGGACGACAAGCCGATACGCCCGGTCCGGGTCAAGGCCCCGAAGATCAAGTTCGGGGACCGCGACCCCTCCGTCGAGCTGGCCATCACCGAGATCGCCGGCCACCTCACCTTCACCCCCAACACCGTCACCGCCTGGTACTGGCTGCCGGAGGTGCGCTGGGCGTTCCGCCCGGACGCCGAGCGGGAGGCGCTGCTCTCCGCCATCTCCGAGCAGTACGCCGGGCTCGCCGGCTTCCGGCTGCACCTGCGCCGCACCACCCGGCCGTTCCCGGCCGACGAGTGGGCCCGCACCGTCGACGCGCACACCGCCTCGCCGCTGCCCGACGTGCCGGGCACCGCCGGCTGGGCCGACCACCTGGTTGCCGCGCAGCGGCACCTGATGGCGGTCAACCACGCCGAAGGCCAGACGTACCTGGGGGTGACCTTCGCCCGCCGGTCGCTCGGCGACTCGCTCACCGAGCGGCTGCTGCGCACCTTCGGCCGGGGCACCGCCGAGGGCGAACGGCGGCGGCTGGGACGCACCGTCGAGCAGTTCGACGAGGTGCTGGGCGCGTTCGGCATGCGCGGCCGGCGGGTCACCGCACAGGAGCTGGAGTGGCTGCTCTACCGCTCGGTGGCGCTCTGCATGGCGCCGCCCGGCACCCTCTCCCCGGTGACCGACGGCCGGTGGGAACGCGGTGACCTGCTCGCCCTCACCGAGCAGATCGAGCGCTACCGCACCCCGTACGGCTCCACGGTCAAGCTGGTCAACCGGATGACCGGCGAGGAACGGCACCTCGCCGTGCTGGCCGTGGGCCGGATGGAGCCGCTGGAGATTCCCGAGCGGCACGAGCCGTGGCTGCACTTCCACGAGCGGCTGCCGTGGCCGATGGAGATCTCCACGCGGGTCGACATCCTCGGCTCCGGCGACTCCTTCCGCAACCTCGAACACCGGCTCCGGATGATCCGCTCCCAGCAGCTCGACTACGCCGAGCACGGCATCGACGCGCCACCGGAGCTGGAGCGCCTCGCCAAGCGGGCCCTGGTCATCGGGGACGAGATGACCACCGGCCTGCCGGTGGACTCGGCCCGGGCGCACGGCTGGCACCGGATCGCGGTCGGCGGCCGGACCAGGGAGGAGTGCCTGGAGCGGGCCCGCCGGCTGGTCCAGCTCTACTCGCGGGAGCTGCGCATCTCGTTGCAGCACCCGAAGAACCAGGACTGGCTGGCCCGCGAGTTCATCCCCGGCGAGCCGATCGCCAACACCGGGTACGTCCGCCGCATGCCGGTGCCGCTGCTCGCGGCGGCGCTGCCACAGGCTGCCTCGACCGTGGGCGACCGGCGCGGCGACCTGATCGGCCGGACGGCGGGCACCTGCCGGCGACCGGTCTTCCTCGACCTGCACTTCCCGATGGAGGTACGCGAGCGCTCCGGGCTCGCGGTCTTCGTCGCCGAGCCGGGCGGCGGCAAGTCCACCCTGCTCGGCGCGCTCGGCTACCTGGCCGCCCGGCGCGGCGTCCAGGTGACCCTGCTGGACCCGTCCGGCCCGCTGGCCCGGCTGTGCGCGATGCCCGAGCTGCGTCCGTACTCCCGCGTGCTCAACCTGACCGGTTCCGAGCACGGCACCCTGGCGCCGTACTCGCTCATCCCGACGCCGCTGCGCAGCGAGTTCGGCAGCGGCGCCACCGGCGACCGGGAGTTCGAGATCGCGGTCTCCAACGCCCGCGCCGAGCGGCGGATGCTGGTACAGGACATCTGCATGATGCTGGTGCCGCCGCAGGTGGCCCGGGAGGCGTCCACCGCCACCCTGTTCCGGCACGCCGTACGCCAGGTGCCCGCCGAGGAGGCGTCCACCCTGGACGACGTGGTCAGCTGCCTGCAGGGGCTGGACGACGACGCCGGCAAGGAGCTGGCGAACCTGCTGCTCGACACCGCCGAGATGCCGCTGGCCATGCTCTTCTTCGGCCGGCCGCCGGAGGGCCTGCTGGGCGCGGACGCGGCGCTGACCGTGATCACCATGGCCGGCCTGCGGCTGCCCGACCTCAAGATCGAACGCGAGTACTGGTCGGCCGAGGAGGCACTCGCCCTGCCGATGCTGCACACCGCCCACCGGCTGGCCGTGCGTCGCTGCTACGGCGGCTCCATGTCCTCCCGAAAGCTGGTCGGCCTGGACGAGGCGCACTTCATGGAGGGCTGGCGGTCCGGCCGGTCCTTCCTGGTCCGCCTCGCCCGTGACTCCCGCAAGTGGAACCTGGCCGCCCTGGTCGCCTCGCAGAACCCCCGCGACATCCTCGGCCTCGACGTGCAGAACCTCGTCTCCACCGTCTTCGTCGGCCGGATCGCGGAGGACAGCGAGATCGCCTCCGAGGCGCTGCGGCTGCTGCGGGTGCCGGTCAACGACGGCTACGAGGCCACCCTCGCCTCGCTCTCCGCGGCCGACGCCGGCTCCTCCGCCCGGCTCGGCTTCCGCGAGTTCGTGATGCGCGACGTCGACGCCCGGGTGCAGAAGGTCCGGGTCGACGTCTCGTACGTCGAGGGCCTGCTCGAACACCTCGACACCACCCCCGCGGCGGTGGCCCAGGCCGCCGGCGCACTGCCGACTCTCCTGCCTGACCTGGAGGCGTGACATGGCGAGGGCCCGGGCACGGATCGCGGCGCTCCTCCTCGCGCTCGGCGTACTCGCCGTGGCCACCGTCGGGTGGCCGGTGTTCGGCGAGACACCCGCGTCCGCCGCGCCGACCACCGCCCGGGCCGCCGCAGCGGCGGAGCTGTGCACCACCAAGGAGTGGCAGACCGACTTCCGCGCCTGTGTGGCGAAGCTCAAGGCGGTCGGCGACGACGAGGTGAAGTGTCGCAACGCGCCCGTGCCGGGTGCGCCGGACTCCGGGCTCGCCGGCTGGTTCGCCTCCCGGCCGGACTCGTCCAAGCTGCCCGGCCCGAAGGGGCTGTACAGCGACTACGGGTACGCCGGGTACAGCTACATCACGTACGACATCGAGGGCGGCTGCGCCTCCTCCGTCCTGCACCCCGACTACCGCTTCACCACCATGATGGCCAACGGCGAGTTCATGTTCGCCAACGCGATCATCGGAGCGTCCAACGCGCTGCGCGAGCGCGCCTGGGACCCGCGGACGATGTGGGGTTGGGCCGACCCACTGGTGGAAAAGGCCACCAAGGCCGTCTACAAGAAGGTGTTCAGCGTCTTCGGCATCATCACCATCTGCGTGGTCGGGCTCTACCTGCTCTGGCGCTCCCGCCAGTCGGACATGAGCAACGCGATGACCACCGCCGGTTGGGCGATCCTGGTGATGGTGGCGGTGACCGCCCTGGCCGCCTGGCCGGTCAAGTCGGCGAACATCGCCGACGGGACCCTGATCACCACCCTCGGCGTGGTGCACGATGCGGTGGGGCCGACGTCGAAGGACGTCCCGCCGGACAAGTGCGCGCTACCGAACCCGAACGCTTGCATCGACAAGCGCCCGCCGGCGGTTCGGGCCAGCGACACCGCCACCGAGACGATGCTCTACCGGAACTGGCTGCGCGGGGTGCTCGGCTCCGCGGACAGCGAGACCGCCAAGAAGTACGGGCCGGCACTCTACGACGCCAAGTCGCTCACCTGGGAGGAGGCGCAGAAGCTTCGCCAGAACCCGGCCACCCGCACCGCCACGATCAAGGCCAAGCAGCAACAGTGGGCCAGGGTCGCCGAGCAGATCAAGTCCGAGGATCCGGAGGCGTACGAGTATCTCCAGGGCGTCCGGGACATGGACCGGGTGGGGGCCGGCTTCATCGCGGTGCTCGCCTCGCTGCTCTTCGCGATGTTCGACCTGACCGCGTCGCTGCTGGTGCTGCTGGGCTTCCTGATCTTCCGGTGGGCGGTGATCGCCGCGCCGATCCTCGGCACGATCGGTCTGCTGCGACCGGCGAGCGCCGGGCTCCGCCGGCTGGGCAACGCGGTGGTCGCCGCCGTGTTCAACATCGCCATCTTCGGCACCGGCGCCGCCATCTACCTGTTCTCGGTCGACCTCATCATGAGCACGCCGACCCTGGCCGGCTGGCTCCAGGTGGTGCTGGTCTGGCTCTGCGGCGTGGTGGGGTGGCTGCTGCTGCGCCCGTACCGGCGCATCACGCAGCTCGGCGGCAAGGACAGCAGCGAGGCGGTGAGTTCGGCCGGTTCCTGGCACCGGAGGTTCTTCCGGGACGTACGGGTCGCCGCCCGCCTCGACGTGGTGGAGCCGGGCGGCACATCGGAGCCGGCGGTCGGCCGGCAGCGCAGGGCGGCATCGGAGCCGACCTCCCTGCGCCCGGAGGCCCGCCGGGAGGATCCGGTGCACAGCGCGACCAGCCCGCCGGAGCAGCGGCGGCCGGACGGTCGGGAGCGCGTCGACGAGATGCCCGAGGCCGAGCGGCGACGGGGTGCGGATCGACCGGCTCCCCCGCAGCCGCGCCGCCGGCAGCCGGCCACCTGGACCGAGCCGGATGTGCCGGAGAAGGCACCCTCGTTCGCCATCTACCGACCCGGCTCGACGGACCGCACGCCCGCGCCGCCCACCCCCCGGATCCGTTCCGAGGCGCGGTGACGGCGATGCGGCGGGCGCTGGAGTTTCTGTTCACGCGGGCGTTGCGGTCGAGGATCGGCGTCGCGCTCGCCCTCGCGGTGGTGGTCTTCGGCATCATCGGCGCAGCCCGCCTCGTCTCCGGACCCACCGACTCGCCTGCCGGGGTGACCGGCGGACCCCGGCACCCGATCAGCACGGTCGATCCGGAGGCCGGTGACGACGGCGCGACGGCCGTAGCCGAGCCACCGCCGCCACGCACCAGTCCCGGCGCGTTGACCCCGGAGCGCACGGCGGAGCGGTTCGCCACCGCCTGGCTGGGTGGCGGACGGGACGCGGACGAGTGGCAGGCGGCGATGCGCCCGCTCTCGACGCCCGCGCTCACCGAGAAGCTGCGCGGGGCCGATCCCGCCGGCGTCCCGGCGGAACGGGTCACCGGCGCGCCCACGCTGCTGCCCCGGACCGAGACCACCGTCGAGGTGACAGTTCCCCTCGATCTCGGACGGCTCCGGCTCACCCTGGTGGGTCCGGACGGGCGTTGGCTGGTGGACGAGGTGGACTGGGAGCGGGAATGAGCGACCTGACCGGGACCGGTGGCCCGACCCGACGCACCCTGCGACGCGGCGTCGTCGCCGGAGCGCTGACCGCTCTGCTCGCGCTGCTCTGCTGCGTCGGCGGCGCCGGGGCGTTCCTGCTCACCGAGCTCGGCGACGAGAAGCAGGACGAGCCGGTGGCGGCCACCTTCGGCTGCACCCAGGCGCACGGCGTGAACGTCACCGGCCGGATGCCCCGGTTCGCGGAGTACGGCGAGGAGCAGCTCCGCAACGCCGCCGTGATCATCAAGGTCGGCCAGGAGATGGACGTGCCGGCCCGGGGTTGGGTGATCGCGATCGCGACCGCGATGCAGGAGTCCGCGCTGCGCAACCTGGGCCACCTGGGCCGACGCAACGACCACGACTCGGTCGGACTGTTCCAGCAGCGCCCCAGCCAGGGCTGGGGCACCGCCACCCAACTGCGGGACCCGGTCTACGCGTCCCGCAAGTTCTACGCCAAGATGCTGCGGGTGCCGCGCTGGGAGCACCGGCCGTTGACGGACGTCGCCCAGACGGTGCAGGTCAGCGCGTTCCCCGACGCGTACGCCAAGCACGAGGACCTCGCCGGCCGGATCGTCAACGCGCTGGCCGGCGGGGCGGCCCGTACGGTGCGGGTCGCGGAGCAGACCTTCTGCGACGCCGCGGCCGGGGCCAGGATCGCCGCCTCCGGCTGGACGGCCCCGCTGCCCGGCGGGGTGGTGTCGGGCTTCCGTACCGCGGCCCGGCCGGCGCACAACGGGGTCGACCTCGCGGCCGACAAGGAGACTCCGATCCACGCCGCGACGAGCGGCCGGGTGCTGGTGGCCCGGTGCGACCCGGACCGCCGGGGACGGTGGGACTGCAACGTGGACGGTTACCCGGGCAAGGGCGGCTGCGGGTGGTTCGTCGACATCCTGCACGCGGGTGGCTACATCACCCGCTACTGCCACATGATCCGGCGCCCGCTGGTGAAGCCGGGACAGATGGTGGCGGCCGGCGAGGAGATCGGTCGCAGCGGGAGCAGCGGCAACTCGTCCGGCCCACACCTGCACTTCGAGGTGCACGTGGGTGCCGATCGCTCCAAGCGCGGGGCCGTCAATCCGGTGCCGTTCATGCGGGAACGGGGCGCCCCGCTGTCCGGCAAGGCGTGAGGGTTTCCGCAGGATGACCGGCCCTCTCCCCGATCCCTTCGCCGGCCAGCCGGACTGGGCGCCGCTGCCGCCCCGCCCCGTCGAGATCGTGCCGGCCACCGCCCGCGTCGAGCTGCGCGGGCAGCGGGTGCTGGTCGGTCTGCCCGGGCTGGGCTGGCGGGGTGACCTGCGGGCCGACGACCGGGTGGTCCAGGGCAGCCGCACCTACGTGCCGATCATCCCGGAGCACGAGTGGTACCGCGCCGAGGCCGAGCAGGTGGAGGTGTTCGCACCCCTGGTGCCCGTCGAACGGGTCTGGGTGGAGACGATCGGCCAGCGGCCACCGAGCGCCGGAGGTCCGTCCGCCGCCGGGCCTCGGCTCGTTTCGCTCGACGGCCCGTCCCACCGCGTGCCGACACCGGTGTTCGAGGCCGACGCGGTCACCGGGCGCCGTGTGGTACACGTGGTCGACTCGGTCGAGCACCGCGACCTGCGGGCGGTCACCGAGACCTACTCCGGCGCGGAGGGCGACATCTGCGTCCGGGTCACGCCGGAGCTGGAGTGGTACCGCTGGGCCTGGCGCGGCCAGCCACCGAGCACCCTGGAGGTGCCGGTACACCTGCTCTGGCTGGAGTAGCCGCCGTCACCCGGCTCGCTGTGCGCCACAGACGGCCCAGCCGTCCTGGTGCCTCGTCTCAAACTGCCAGCTCTGCCGATCGCTCTGCGAGACGCCGTCGACGATGGCGGAAATGATGAGGTCGACCTCGACCACGGCGGCGTCCCCCGACTGCTGGGCGTTCAGCGGCCCCCAGCTCACCGAGATCGTCGTGCTGAACCTCTTCTCCCGCGTGACGAGGTCATCCCGAAGCTCACGTAGACCATCCAGCTCAGCCCGTCCGTCACAGACAAATTGCTGCGCCCTCGTGTCGTTGCGGTCGACGAGGAACGCCCGCAGATAGTTGTCCACCACCACATCTGGGGCGCTGCGGTCCGGTGTTGTCGCGCGGTGGTACAGCACGAACCCCGCCACCGCGCCACCGGCGCAGAGCAGCGCGAGCACCCCGGCGACCACCGTCAGGACGGTACGCGTCCGGCGCGGCGGCCGGGCCGGCGTCGGTGCCGCCGGAGGCGGAGCCAACTGCTCCGGCGGGGTCCGCTGTGCCGGTACGCGGGAGACCTGGGAACCGGCGGGGGGCTGCACTGATTCCACCCTCTGAGGCTATCGGCTGGGCGCCTCGTACCCAATGCCCCAGATGCTGCGGATCGTGACTGGACAACCCCGGCAGGTGAGAGTTCACCCCGATTTGCGACAGGATCGGCGCAGCGCCGACGCGCATCCCGGAGGAGGGGGCCGCCCTGGGTTACGGTCTCTGCTCGGGGAGGGTTGCCAGCCTCGGGATGAGGGGGTGGAGCGGTGGCCGGTCCGAAGGTTCGCGTCAACCGCGCCGCCGCACTGCACCGGCGGGCAGCCGCCACCGCGGCGGCCGCGGCCACCGCCCTGGACGAGACCCGCCCCGCCCCGGCCGACCAGCGCCGGCAGTACGAGATCGCCGACCGGCTGCGTACGGTGGCGGCGCTGGTGGCCCCCGGCTGGTCGGGCGCACCGCTCGACACCCTCGACCCGGGGGTCGCGGCCGGCGACGGCCCACCGGCCGTCGTCCGGGTCGGTACGGCGGCCCCGCTGGACGACGCCCGCTTTCCGGCCCTGGTTCCGCTGCTCGGCACCGGTCATCTGACCGTCGACGCCGACGCCGGGGATCATCGGGTCGCCGGGCTGCTCCGCAGTGTGCTGCTGCGCCTGCTGGCCGCCACGCCGGCCGGCTGCCTGCTGGTCCGCGTGGTGGACGCGGGAGCCGGCGGCGCGGCGGGTGGAGCTGAGCCGATCACCGTGGCCACCTTCGCCGGTTTCGCCGATCTGGTGGACGCCGGCCTGATGCCACCCCCGGCGGTCGACGTGGCCGGGCTGCGTGCCGTGTTGACGGAGGCCGAGCAGTGGGTGGCGCCGGGCGGCGGCCGGGAACGCCGGCACGACCGGATCCTGCTGCTGGTGGTCGCCCGGCTGCCGGACTCGGCCGGCCCGGACGACCTGGCGCGGATCGAGACGCTCGCCGCGCAGGGCCGCCAGGCGGGCCTGCACCTGATCGTGGCCGGCTGGCCACCGCCCGGCCCGTACGCCACCCGGGAGCCGCTGCCGCAGTCCACCGCGCTGTATCTGCGCAACGCGTACGCGCTGCTCGGTGATCCGCCGGGTGGCTCCCTCGCCGGGCCCGGCGGGGCGGCGCCGGGCGGGTTGAACTCGCCGGTCTTCCTCGACAACGAGCCGCCGCCCGAACTCGTCGCGGCGGTCTGTCGGCGACTCGCCGACCAGGTCGAGGCGGGCTCCCGGCTCGGTCTGGCCGACCTGCTGCCCGATCCCGACGGCGAGCTGTGGGAGTCGAGTTCGGCGGAGGGCGCGTCGACCACGGTGGGCGACGCCGGGGGGCGGCCGGTGCGCCTCGGCTTCACCGAGCTGACCCCGCACTGGCTGGTCAGCGGCCGCTCGACCGCCGTCCGCGCCGCCTTCCTGACCAACGCGCTGCTCGGTCTGGCCGCGCGTTACTCCCCCGCCGAGCTGGAGCTGTACCTGGTCGACCTCGACGAGGACGAGTCGTTCGTGGAGTTCCTGCAGACCGAGCGGGACCGGTCCTGGGTGCCGCAGGTCCGGGCCGCCGCCATGGGCGCGGACCGGGAGTACGTGCTCGACCTGCTCGACCTGCTCGGCGCGGAGGTGCGCAGCCGGGAGGAGGCGGGCCAGCGGGCCGGCGGCCAGCGCTTCACCGAGCTGCGCCAGCACCAGAGCCTGCCCCGGCTGGTCTGCATGATCGACAGCGTGTCGCGGCTGTTCGCGGTGCGGGACCGGATCGCCACGGAGGCGGCGGCGAAACTGGACGCGCTGGCCCGCGCCGCCCGGGCGTACGGGGTGCACCTGGTCCTGGCCGGCGAGGGTGACCTGGGGATGGCCGGCCCGACCACCCGCGACTCGGTTCTCGGGCAGTTCCCGGTGCGGGTGGCGCTGCCCGGCGGGGGCGCGGTGTTGGAGCCGGCCAACGACGCGGCGGCCGGCCTGCCCCTGGGCAGCGCGGTGGTCAACACCGCCGGCGGCCTGGGCGGCCCGCGGGGCGCGACCCGCGGGCATGAGCGGATGGTCCGGTTCCCGGATCCGCACGACGATCCGGAGACGGTGGCAACGCTGCGGCACCGGCTGTGGTCGGCCCGGCCCGAGGGCGCGTCCCCGCCGGTGGTCTTCGCCGGGTACGCTCGCCCGCTGCTGCGCAACGACCCGCTGCACCGGGCGGCCCTGGCCGGGCGGTCGTGCACCCCGGCGGCGCTGCTGGGCCGGGCGGTCGACGTACGCCGCAGCACGGTGGCGGTGCCGCTGGGCCCGGTGGCCGGCCGGAACCTGGCGGTGCTCGGACCGGGCGCGGACGCGGCGGCGCTGCTCGTGACGGCCGTCCGTAGCGTCGCCGCCCAGCACCGTCCCGGGACCGCCCGATTCCTGGTCGCCGCGGCCGCCGAGGGCGCGGCCGGACCGGCCGAGGCGCTGGTCGCCGAGCTGGCCGACCGGCACCCGGTGACCCGGGTGGACGTCGCCGACCTCCTCACCGCCGCCGACCACCAGCCGGGCCACTCCGCCGACGACCACGGGCGGGCTGCGCCCACCGCCGACGCGGCCGGTGCACCGGCGACGGCCGGTCCGAGCGGCGTCGACGGCGAACCGGCCGCCGGGGTGACCTACCTGGTGGTCTTCGGGGTGGACTCGGCGCCCGCCGAGGCGTTGCCCGCCGAGCGGCTGCGCGCGGTGCTGCGCGACGGACCACCGGCCGGCACGCACCTGTTGGGCTGGTGGCGGACGGTGCCGACGTTCGCGGCCCTGTCGGAGGCCGACGGCGAGGTGGAGAAGCTGGCCGCGGTCGCGGTGGTGGGCACGCCCGGCGCGCAGCTGGCGTCCGTGTTCGGCCGTCCGGTGGACTGGCGTCCGCGGCCGGACCGGGCGGTGCTCTGGGACGGTCCGGGCGAGCACGGCGTCGTCCTGGTGCCGTTCGCGGCCGAGGAGGGGGCGGCATGAGGGTGCTGCGGGGGCAGGCCGGGCCGGGGCGGCAGCGTACCGGCGAGGAGCCGACCGGGGTCGCCCCGGGGCAGGCCGCCGCCGAGGAGCCGGCGGCGGATCCGGTGGTGGCGGCCTGGTCGGAGTACGTGGCCGCGGCCCGCCAACTCGACGGGGTACGCCGTGCCGCGGCGACCGCCGCCGCCGAGCAGGCCCGGGCGGTGCGGGCCGCCCGGGAGGAGCTGTCCGAGGTGGACGCCCGGTTGGCGGCGCAGCAGTCACGGCTGCGTGAGCTGGGCGTTCCCGCGATCTCGCTGGCCCCGTCGCCGCCGGAGCTGACCGAGGCGGCCCGGTCGATGGTCGGCGGCCCGGCGGCGGTGCTGGCGGCGCTGCGGACCGCCGAGGGCTGGGCGGACGCAGCCGATCAGACGCTGGCCGCCCGGGGGCCGCTGCGGCCCGCGTCGTGGCCGGCGCGACCGCGCAACCTGCTGGTGTACGGGCCGCTGGCGCTGCTCGTACCCCTGCTCCAGCTGATCCTCTTCGTGACCACCGGCACCGGCGCGGCGAGCATCGCGGCGCTGGTCTGCGGGCTGCCGATGCCGGCGGTCGCCTTCATGGTGGGCTGGCTCGGCACCGGCCGGCTCTTCCCGGCGGGCGTGGACGGGCGGATGGACCGTACCCCCAGGTTCGGGGCGCTGGTCTGCCTGGTGCCGGCGGTCACGACCACCGCCGGGATCGTGCTGGCGATGCTGGCCGGCTGAGCCGGGCGCACCCGCTCAGCGGTGCAGGATCAGCGACATCGCCTCGGCGCGGGACTTGGCGTCCTGCTGGAGGATGCCGCGCACCGCCGAGGTGATGGTCTGCGCGCCGGACTTCTGGATGCCGCGCATCGCCATGCACATGTGCTCGCACTCGAGCACCACGATGACGCCGCGCGGCGCCAGCTTGCTCATCAGCAGGTCGGCGATCTGCGCGGTGAGCCGCTCCTGGACCTGCGGCCGGCGGGCGAAGACCTCGACCAGCCGGGCCAGCTTGGACAGGCCGGTGATCCGGCCGTCGGGACCGGGGATGTACCCGATGTGCGCGCTGCCCCGGAACGGCAGCAGGTGGTGCTCGCAGAGGCTCATCACGTCGATGTCCCGGACCAGGACGAGTTCCTCGTGGTTGGCCTCGAAGGTGGTGCTGAGCACCTGCGCCGGGTCGACCCGCAGGCCGGCGAAGAGTTCGGCGTACGCGCGGGCCACCCGGGTCGGGGTCTGCACGAGTCCGTCCCGGTCGGGGTCCTCCCCGACCGCGACGAGGATCTCGCGGACGGCCTTCTCGATCCGGCCCAGGTCGACGGTGTCCTCGACCGGTCGGCCGCTGAGCCGGCCGCTGATCAGCCGGGCGGCGACGAAGTCGAGCTCGTCGCCGTCGGGCTCGGTGGACGAAGCGGCCAGCCCCGAGTGCTCGGGGCTGGCCGCGTTCTGCGTACTCAGTGGGAACCGTCCGAGTTGTGCGAGGGACCGACGGTGGCTCCGTCGGCCTGGGCCTGCGCCTTGAGCTTCTCCTTCTCGGCCGGGGTGAGCACCGGCGGCTCGGTGGAGGGCTGGCGCTTGCCGAAGCCGTTGTACGGGGCCAGCGGCGGGCGCTTCACCACCCGGGCGCAGATGCGGGCCATGTCGGCGGTGGAGAGAGTCTCCTTCTCCATCAGCTCCAGGACCATGTTGTCCAGCACGTCCCGGTATTCCACCAGGATCTCCCAGGCCTCGTCGTGGGCCAGCTCGATCAGCGCCCGCATCTCGCCGTCGATCTCGGCGGCCACCACGTCGGAGTAGTCCCGCTCGTGGCCCATGTTGCGGCCGAGGAACGGCTCGTCGCCGCTGGTGCCGTACTTGATCGCACCGAGCTTGGAGCTCATGCCGTACTGGGTGATCATCGCGCGGGCCAGCTGGGTGGCCTTCTCGATGTCGTTGCCCGCGCCGGTGGTCGGCTCGTGGAAGACCAACTCCTCGGCGGCCCGGCCGCCCAGCGCGTACGCCAGGGTGTCGATCATCTCGGCCCGGGTCTGGGTGTACTTGTCCTCGGTGGGCAGCACCAGCGTGTGACCCAGCGAACGACCCCGGGACAGGATGGTCACCTTGTGCACCGGCGCGGCGTGCGGCAGCGCCCAGGCGACCAGCGCGTGGCCACCCTCGTGGTACGCGGTGATCTTCTTTTCCTGGTCACTCATCACCCGGGTCCGGCGCTGCGGACCGGCGATCACCCGGTCGATCGACTCCTCCAGCGAGTCGTTGGTGATCGCCCGCTGGTCCTTGCGGGCGGTGAGCAGGGCGGACTCGTTGATCACGTTCGCCAGGTCGGCGCCGCTGAAGCCCGGGGTACGCCGGGCGACGGCGTCGAGGTCGACATCGGGCGTGAACGGCTTGCCCTTGGCGTGCACCCGCAGGATGGCTTTGCGGCCCTCCATGTCGGGGGCGTCCACCGGGATCTGCCGGTCGAACCGGCCCGGGCGCAGCAGCGCCGGGTCGAGGATGTCCGGCCGGTTGGTGGCGGCGATCAGGATGACCCCGCCCTTGGTGTCGAAGCCGTCCATCTCGACCAGCAACTGGTTGAGGGTCTGCTCGCGCTCGTCGTGGCCGCCGCCCATGCCGGCGCCACGGTGCCGGCCGACGGCGTCGATCTCGTCGACGAAGACGATCGCCGGTGCGTTCGCCTTGGCCTGCTCGAAGAGGTCGCGGACCCGGCTGGCGCCGACACCGACGAACATCTCCACGAAGTCGGAGCCGGAGATGGAGTAGAACGGCACGCCGGCCTCGCCGGCCACGGCCCGGGCGAGCAGGGTTTTACCGGTACCGGGGGGGCCGAAGAGCAGCACACCCTTGGGGATCTTGGCACCGAGCGCCTGGTACTTAGCCGGGTTCTGGAGGAAGTCCTTGATCTCGTGGAGTTCCTCGACGGCCTCCTCGGCCCCGGCCACGTCCGCGAAGGTGGTCTTCGGGGTGTCCTTGGTGATCATCTTCGCCTTGGACTTGCCGAAGTTGAGCACCCGCGAACCGCCGCCCTGCATCTGCGACATGAAGAACAGCAGCAGAAGCACCAGCAGCGCGATCGGGAGGAGGTTGACCAGCAGGCTCACCCAGATGCTGTCCGACGACACCTTGGTGTCGATCGGACCGGTGATCCGGTTGGCCGCCTTGGCCTCACGCACCTCGTTCCAGACCTGGCCGCCCACCTCGTACGGGAACTGGGCCTCGATCCGGTCGGTGTTGGTGTCGTCGAACTTGGCCTTGTCCTTCAGGTCGATCTGGAGCGTCTGCTCCTTGTCCTGGAAGACGACCTTTTCGATGCCACCCTTGTTGAGCTGGTCCAGCGCCACGGACGTGTCCACCCGGTGGTAGCTGGGTCCAGCGGTGAACAGCTGACTGAGCACAACGGCGCCGAGGATGACCAGGATGATCCAGACCACCGGTCGGCGGAAGAAACGCGTACGTTCCATGCTGTCGTCGGGCGCCGAGACGCCCGCATCCTCCTGATCGACGTCCTGACCGTCTCCAATGATGTCGCCGCCGTCGGCGGCGTCGTGGCCGCCGTGCGGGCCGGCCTCGACCCCGAGGCGCAAAACTGCCGCGCCGCGGTCATTCGACGGTACACCGTGCACGCGAGGAGTGAGCTTGCGAGCCCCGCAGTCGCGCACATTCAACATCTCAGTGCACGCGAGGAGTGAGCTTGCGAGCCCCGCAGTCGCGCACATTCAACATCTCAGTGCGCGCGAGGAGTGAGCCTGCGAGCCCAGCACTTACGCGTACGGCGAACCGGGGTTTGGGTCGACGAGGCGCGGACACCGCGCCCGGCCACCCGTCCGCACGGTCAGGCGGTGCGAGGGGCCGGGCGTGGAGGGTGCCTCCACGCCACCGGCTTACACCGTAGTCCGATCAGCTGAGAGCCCGCTGAACGTCCGCTTGACGTGACGCTCAGGGGGCCGGTCAGGCGCGGGCGTAGACCTCGGGCTTCAGCACGCCGACGTAGGGCAGCTCGCGGTAGCGCTCACCGAAGTCGAGGCCGTAGCCGACGACGAACTCGGTCGGAATGTCGAAGCCGACGTACTTCACCGGGACCTGGACCTTGACCGCGTCGGGCTTGCGGAACAGGGCGACCACCTCGACGCTGGCGGCGGAGCGTGACTCCAGGTAGCGCAGCAGCCAGGAGAGGGTCAGGCCGGAGTCGACGATGTCCTCGACGACCACCACGTGCCGGCCGGCGATGTCGCGGTCGAGGTCCTTGAGGATCCGGACCACGCCGGAGGAGGTGGTGCCCTGGCCGTACGAGGAGACGGCCATGAACTCCAGCTCGGCGGGGGGACCCTGCCGGCCGAGCGCGCGGGCGAAGTCGGCCATGAACATGACCGCGCCCTTGAGCACGCAGACGAGCAGCAGCCCGTCGACGTCGGCGTAGTCCGCGGAGATCTGCTTGGCCAGCTCCGCGGTCTTCTCGCGGATCTGCGCCTCGGAAATGATCACGTGGTCGATGTCGGCGTCGTACCAGGAGCCGTCAGCCATGCTCCTAGCCTGCCGTACGCCCGCGGGATCCCGTCGGCGGGGCCGGTCCTTCGGCGCGGCCCCGCCGGGGATGTTCACCGCAAACGGGGCGAATCACGTCAGCAGGTGCCCGACCGCCAGCGGCGGCCGTCATGAGTGGGCTTCCAGTCGGCCGAGTCGTGGCTGTCGACGGTGAGTCCGGCGGTCGACGCGGCGGCCAGGAAGACCAGGAACAGCAGGAACAGCAGGAAGGCCATGGCGGCGCTCGCTTTCATGGGTTATCGGATGGTTTCGCCGCCGGTGCGCACCGGGCTGAACCCAGTTTCCGCCGCCGCCGCCGGAGCCGACAGCGGCAGGAATGACACTGGGCATCGATTTCCTGCCACCTGCCGGGTTACCCTCGTCACATGCTCAGCTCGGTGGTCGTCCTCGCGCTCGACAACGTCGCCGCGTTCGAGCTGGGGGTGCTCGCCGAGGTCTTCGGCACCGACCGGACGGCCGACGGCTTCCCCGGCTACCGTTTCGCGGTGTGCAGCCCGGACGGCGGCCCGGTCCGCACCTCGTCCGGCTTCCAGTTGGTGCCCACCCACGACCTGACCCCCGTCGAGGACGCCGACCTGGTCGCCGTACCCGCGCACACCCGGGGCGGCGCGGTCCCCGAGCCGGTGCTGGCCGCGCTGCGCCGGGCCGCCGACCGGGGCGCCCGGCTGCTCAGTGTCTGCTCCGGGGCGTTCGTTCTCGGCGCGGCCGGGCTGCTCGACGACCGGGACTGCACCACCCACTGGCGGCACGTCGACGAGCTGCAACGGCTCCACCCCCGGGCGCGGGTCAGCTGCAACTCGCTCTACGTCCAGGACGGCCGGCTGCTCACCAGCGCCGGCACCGCCGCCGGCATCGACGCGTGCCTGCACCTGGTCCGGCAGGCACACGGCTCCGAGGTGGCGACCCGGCTGGCCCGCCGGATGGTCGTCCCGCCGCACCGCGACGGCGGCCAGGCCCAGTACGTCGAGGCCCCGATCCCCAAGGCGCCCGAGGCAGCCACCCTCGAACCGGTGCTGGCCTGGCTGATGGGGCACCTGGACCGGCCCGTCACGGTGGAGGAGCTCGCCGGCCGGGCCGGGATGGCCCCGCGTACCTTCGCCCGCCGGTTCCGGGCGGAGACCGGCACCACGCCGCACGACTGGCTGACCAACCAGCGCCTGCTGCTCGCCCGGCGACTGCTGGAGGAGACCGTGCTGAGCGTGGAGGAGGTCGCCGGCCTGGCCGGCTTCGGCGACGCCGCCGGCCTGCGGCACCACTTCACCCGGCGGGTCGGCACCACCCCGCTGGCCTACCGCAGCACCTTCCGGGCCCGGGTCGGTTCGCACTGACCCCGGCGACCCCGGGTCGGGATGCTCAGAAGCCGTGCGCCGCGCCGTCGACCCGGGACTCCGAACCCGCCACGTACCCGCCGTCGGGCCGCCGCAGGATCGCCTGGCCGTACCCGAAGACGGCCGGCTCCGCCGCCACCGTGACCTCGTGGCCGCGGGCCCGCAGCCCGGCGACCAGCTCCCCGCCCAGCTCCGGCTCGACCAGCAGCGCGCGGCCGGCGTGCCAGTACCAGCGCGGCGCGTCCAGCGCCGCCTGCGGGTCCAGCCCGCCGTCGAGCAGCGCCGAGACGAGCTGCACGTGCCCCTGCGGCTGGAGGTGGCCGCCCATCACCCCGAACGGCCCGACCGGTACGCCGTCGCGGGTCAGGAAGCCCGGGATGATCGTGTGGAACGGCCGTTTCGCCGGGCCCACCGCGTTCGGGTGGCCGGGGTCGAGCCGGAAGCCGAGGCCCCGGTTCTGCAGGGCGAAGCCGTGCCCGGGAAGCACCACCCGGGAACCGAACGCCAGGTACGTCGACTGGATCAGGCTGACCATCATTCCGCCCGGGTCGGCCGCGCAGAGATAGACCGTCCCGCCCCGCTCCGGGTCACCGGCCGACGGGGTGCCGGCCCGCCCGGTCACCAGTGCCCGCCGCGCCGCCACGTAACCGGGGTCGAGCAGCGCCGCGGTGGGCACCGCCACCCGCTGCGGGTCGGCGACGTACGCGTGCGCGTCGGCGAAGCCGAGCTTGATCGCCTCGATCTGCCAGTGCAGCCACTCCACCGGCGACAGCGCCGCCGGGTCCACCCCGTCCAGCACGCGCAGCGCGAGCAGCGCGGCCAGCCCCTGCCCGTTCGGCGGCAGCTCCCACACCTGATGGCCGCGGTAGTCGACGGCCACCGGGTCCACCCAGGTCGAGGTGTGCGCGGCCAGGTCGTCGCCGGTGAGCAGCCCGCCCGTCCGGGCGGCGAACGCGTCCAGCTCGGCGGCGATCCGGCCGTGGTAGAAGTCCGCCGCACCGGTCGCCGCGATCCGGCGCAGGGTGCGTGCCGCGTCCGGGTTGCGCCAGCGCTGACCCGCCCGGGGCGCCCGGCCGTCGACGGTGAACACCCGGCCGAACTCGGCGAACTCCTCGCCCACCGGGTCAACGGGCGTGGCGAGCGCCCGGGCCCAGGCGGCGGCGACGCCGGGCGACACCGGGTGGCCGTGCTCGGCGTACCCGATCGCGTCGGTGAACAGGTCGGCGAAGGGCAGCGAGCCGAACCGCTGGTGCAGGTCCCGCCAGCCGGCCGGCGCACCGGGCACGGTCACCGGCAGCCAGCCCCGCGCGGGCAACGCCGGACCGCCGGCCTGGGCACCGCCGAGCGCGTCCACCGGGGCGATCTCCCGCCGCTCGGTGGCGACACCCACCACCTCCCGGGTCAGCCCGGCCGGCGACCGGCCGGAGGCGTTCAACCCGTGCAGCCGCTCGCCGTCCCAGACCATGGCGAACAGGTCACCGCCGAGGTCGTTCGCGGGTGGCTGGAGCACGGTCAGCGCGATCGCGGTGGCCAGCGCCGCGTCGACGGCGTTGCCGCCGCGCCGCAGCACCGCCAGGCCGCTGGCCGCGGCGAGCGGGTGGCTGGTCGCCACCGCACCGCGCGGGGCGTGCAGCGGCATCCGGGGGTACGCCATCCGCCATGTCTACCGCGTACCGCGGCTCCCGGTCGACCGCCGGTCACGACGTCATCCGGCGCCGACCAGGCGACCGGCGCGGCGGACCACCTCCAGGCCGCCGGGCAGGTGCACCGCGCCCTGGCCGTGCCAGTCGATCACCAGGGCGTCCAGCGCGCCGACGTGCCGGTGCGACAGCGCGGCCGGGGGCGCGCCCAGCTCGCGGGCCCAGGCGTGCAGCACCCGGGTGCGTACCGCCGGCGGCAACTCGGCGAGCGCCGCCACCGACAGCCCGCCCTCCGCGACCCGGGCGGCCGCCAGCGCGGTGGCCGCCAACTCGTCGAGCGCCACGGTGTCCGCCGCGACCAGCCGGGCCGTGCGGGCCAGGTTCTCCACCACTCCCGGCCCGAGCACCCGGACCAGCTGCGGCAGCAGGTCGTGGCGGACCCGGGCCCGGGCGTACGCCGGGTCGGCGTTGTGCGGGTCGTCCCAGGGCGCCAGCCCGAGCGCGACGCAGGCCGCCCGGGTCTGTTCCCGGCTCACCGCCAGCAGCGGGCGCAGCAGCGGCACCCCGGCCAGTTCCCGGCGCTCCGGCATCCCGGCCAGGCCGCGCGGGCCGGCGCCCCGGGCCAGCGCCAGCAGCACCGTCTCCGCCTGGTCGTCCCGGGTGTGGCCGGTGAGCAGGGCGACCGCCCGGTGCTCCCGGGCGGTGGCGACCAGCGCCTGGTACCGGGCCTCGCGGGCGGCCGCCTCGGGGCCGCCCGGCCGGCCGGCGACGGTCACCGGCACCGCCGCCACCGGGTCCAGCCCGGTGTCGGCGGCCCACTTGGCGACCTCGGCGGCCCGCTCGGCGGAGCCGGGTTGCAGGCCGTGGTCGACGGTGACCAGGCCGGGCCGCAGCCCGAGCCGGGGCGCGACGAAGGCGGTGGCGGCGGCGAGCGCCAGCGAATCCGCCCCACCCGAGCAGGCCACCAGGACGGTCCCGCCGGCCGGCAGGCCGGCCAGCGACCGGCGGACGGCGACCCGGACCGCGGCGACCGGCGGGGCGAGGGCGGCCACGGCGTACGGCTCAGTCGGCGGCCGGGATGCCGCCGGCCGGACCGTGCACGCGGGCCACCCAGCCGTCCGGGTCGCCCAACTCCTCCAGCCGGGGCAGGGTCAGCGGCGAGCCGAAGACCTTGTTGAAGCCGGCCATGCCGACCCGGTCCACCACCCCGTGCACGAACTTGCGGCCCTCGGCGTACTGGCGCATCTTGACCTCGATGCCGAGCAGCCGGCGGATCGCCTTCTCCAGCGGGTTGCCCGACTCCCGGCGGCGGTTGAACGCCGCCCGGATCGACTCGACGCTCGGGATCACCTGCGGGCCGACGCCGTCCATCACGAACTCGGCGTGCCCCTCCAGCAGCGTCATCAACGCGGTGAGCCGGTCCAGCACGGCCCGCTGCGCCGGGGTCTGCACGATGTCCAGCACGCTGGTGCGGCTCTCCGGATCCTTCACCGCGTCGGAGAGGGTGGCCACGCCGCGGCGCAGCCGCTCCAGCAGGTGCTCACTGCTCTGCGAGGCGTCGACGAAGGCCTGCACCTCGCCCAGGAAGTACGCCCGCATCCAGGGCACCGAGGTGAACTGGGTCCGGTGGGTGACCTCGTGCAGGCAGACCCAGAGCCGGAAGTCCCGGGGGTCGGCGCCGAGCTTCCGCTCCACCTCGACGATGTTCGGCGCGACGAGCAGCAACTGGCCGGGGTCGCCGGAGAAGACCTCGTACTGGCCGAGTACCCGGCCGGAGAGGTACGCCAGCACGGTGCCGGCCTGCACCCCGGTCAGCCGGGAGCCGATCGCCTCGGTCACCGGGCCCGGCAGCTTGTCCTTCGACAGCCGGCTGACCAGCGGGGTGATCACCTCACGCAGCCCGGCGATGTTGGCCGCCGCCCAGTCCCGCCGGTCGACCACCCGGACCGGTGGATGCGCCACCTGCGAGCGCAGCCCCGTGTAGTCGGCCACGTGCCCCGCCGCCTCATCGGTCAGCCGCCGCAGGTCGGCGACCACCTCGGTGGCCTCGGCGTACGAGACCCGGGGGCCCGACTTGCTCAGGGCCCCCGCCGTCGCGGCCGCCAGATCCCAGTCCACGAACTGCGCCATGACCCCACGGTACCCGCGCGCCGACACCCCACCCGCCCTCCGTCGCCCCAGCTCCGCCCGGTCAGGGGAAACCGGGCGGCCGGGGGCGGGTCAGCGGCAGCCGCAGGTGGCCAGGGTGGAGGTGATGCGGTCCAGGGCCTGGCGGGAGTCGTCGAGGGAACCGACCGTCTGGTCGGTGAGCACGGCGAAGGTGAGCAGCCGGCCGTCGGCCGTGGTGACCAGGCCGGCGATCGCGTGCACCCCGGTCAGCGTGCCGGTCTTCGCCCGGACCACGCCGGCGCCGGCGCTGGTGGCCGCCGCCTGGTACCGCTCGTCCAGGGTGCCCGACCACGCGGCGACCGGCAGGCCGCCGAAGATCGCGCCCAGCTCCGGGTTCCGGCCGTTGCCGGCCAGGGCGAGCAGGTCGGTCAGGAGCGACGGGCTGATCCGGTTCTTCCGGGACAGGCCGCTGCCGTCCGAGAGGTCCAGCTCGTCGGCGGGCAGGCCCAGCTCGCCGGCCACCGCGTCCATCGCCGCCCCGGCGCCGGCGAAGGAGGCCGGCTTGCCCTGGGCCAGCGCGACCTGGCGGGCCAGCGCCTCGGCGATCACGTTGTCACTGTCGCTGATCATGATGTCGACCAGCCGGATGACCGGCAGTGACTCGACCTTGCCCAGCTCCGAGCCGGGTGCCGGGGTGCCGGTGGCGGCGGGGCTGGCCGGGGCGGCCGGCGCCTTGCCCTTGGCGACCTTTCCCGCGGGCACCCCGAGCAGCTTGGCGAAGGCCCGGCCGGCGAGCAGGTCCGGCTCGGACGAGCGCTCCGCGGCGTGGTTGGTCTCCTCGTGGTGCTTGCGGGCGTAGACCGGGTCGACCCGGGCGCCGTCGGTCATCAGCGCGGTGATCCGCGCGCCGAACCCCTCGACGGGGATGTCGTCGTCCCAGCCCGCCGCGAGCACCGGCCCGGGGTAGAGCGTCGAGTCGACGGTGACCTTCGTCGGGGCGGCGCCACCCAGCGCCTCCCGTACCTGCTTGGCGAGGTTGTCCAGGCGGGCCGCGCCCGGATAGAAGCCGTCGCCGTCCACGGCCAGCGTCGGGTCGCCGCCGCCGACGAGCACCACCTCGCCCGGTGCCGCCCCGGCCACCGCCCGGGTCGGGATCCGGTACGCCGGCCCGCGCGCCTCCAGCACGGTCACCGCGGTCACCAGCTTGGTCACCGACGCGGGCACGGTGGGGGCGTCCTCCCCCTTGGCGAAGAGCGACTTGCCGGTCGCCACGTCGGCCACCGACACGTTCACCCGGCTGCCGAGCGCGGGCTGGCCGACCAGCGGGGCGAGCGCGGCGCGTACCCCGTCCGGGGTCGGCGCCGGGGCGTTCGGGTCGAACGCGGCGAGCACCGCCTGCGGGTCCGGTTCGGGCGGCGCCGGGCTCGCCGTCGGCTCCGGGGTGCCCTCGCCCAGCCAGCCGGCGACCGGGCCGGGACGGGCCACGAAGAGACCCGCCCCGGCGAGGACGAGCAGCAGCACGGTGGCGAGCACGACAAGCGGCAGCGCCCGCCGCCGGCGGGCCGGCGGCGGCGCGGCGCCGGGCGGCGCGACCACCGCGGTCCCGGCCGCCGGGGTACCGCCCGCCGTCGGCAGCGGCGGGTCCAGGCGCGGGAAGCGGTCGTCGGATCGACGACCGGCGTTGACCGGGCCGGCCGGAGCGGGGCTGACCGGCGCCGCGCCGGTCGGGGCGGGGCTGACCGGGGTGGCACCGGAGCCGCCCCCCGACCGCCCGTAGGTGCCACCGGAGGGAGAGCCGTAGGTGCCGCCGGGCGGGGAACCATAGGTGCCGCGAGGCGGGGAACCATAGGTGCCGCGAGGCGGGGAACCATAGGTGCCGCGAGGCGGGGAGCCGTAGGCGCCGCCGGCCGGGGAGCCGTGGGTGCCGCCGGCCGGGGAGCCGTGGGTGCCGCCCGGGGAAGAACCGTGGGTGCCGGCCGTAGGCGCGCCGTAGGCGCCACCGGCAGGCGAGCCGTAGCTGCCGCCGGGCGGTGGGCCGTAGCTGCCCGCACCGGCGGCCGGAGCACCGCCGTACACGGTGCCGGCGCCACGGGCGGGACCGCCGGGAGCCGGCCGGGGGCCGGCCGGGGGCGGCGCGTCCGGGTCCGGGAAACGGACATCGCGGTCGCCGGACGCGGATCCGTCGAACCGCCGACCGTCAACCCCCTCCGGGCGGTAGTGTGAATCTTCCCTCCCCACGACCCCCTCCTCCCCGCTCGAAAGCGCCTTGGGTGACACTACTTCGGTCCGAACACTATGCGGCGGCCGGAGCCGGCGGGACCACATTCACCCGTCCGGGAGCGGCGCCACTGGTTTCCGTTAGCCAGCGTGGGCAACGAGGGAGCGTGGAAGATGGATTTCGACGTCACGGTTGAGATCCCGAAGGGTCACCGCAACAAGTACGAGGTGGACCACGCGACCGGCCGGATCCGGCTGGACCGCACCCTCTTCACGTCCACGCAGTACCCGGCCGACTACGGCTTCATCGAGGGCACCCTGGGCGAGGACGGCGACCCGCTGGACGCCCTGGTGCTGGTTCCCGAGCCGACCTTCCCCGGCTGCCTGATCCGCTGCCGCACCATCGGCATGTTCCGGATGACGGACGAGAAGGGCGGCGACGACAAGGTCCTCTGCGTTCCCTACGAGGACCCCCGCCAGGAGCACCTGCGCGACATCCACCACCTCGGCGAGTTCGACCGGCTGGAGATCCAGCACTTCTTCGAGGTGTACAAGGACCTGGAGCCGGGCAAGTCGGTCGAGGGCGCCACCTGGGTCGGTCGGGTCGAGGCCGAGGCCGAGATCGTCGCGTCGTACCGGCGGGCCCGGGAGGCCGAGGAGCGCGGCGAGACCACGCACTGAGTCACGCACGTCACCGGGCCCGGGTCGCACGCCGACCCGGGCCCGGTCGTCCGTGTGGTCACCCGAGCAGGCCGCGGGCCCGGTCGTAGAGGTCCAGCACCGCGCAGGCCACCGGCACCACGGAGACCACCAGCGCGGTGTCGGCCAGGTCGGCCACCCGACCGACGTACGGCGACACCGGCCGTCGGGCGTACGTGGTGCCGGCCGCCACCGTGGCCAGCGCCAGCGCCAGCCCGCCGACAGCCAGGACGAGCCGCCCGGTGGGGTCGGCCCCGACCGTGAGCGCCCCGCCGAGGACGGCGAACCCGGCCAGGCCGGCGGTCACCGGCGGCACCCGGTGCCGTACCGCGACGAAGAGCCGCGAGCGCAGCAGCAGCACCGCCGCCACCACCCCGGCCAGCAGCCGGCCGGCCGGGCCGCCCGCGCTGGCCAGCACCGCCACGGCGGCGACCGCGAGCACGGCGTGCCCGAGCAGCATCCCGGTCAGCATCTCCTCGGTCCGGGCCACCGCCGCGTGCACCCGCCCCCGGTCCGGCAGGTCCCGCGCCCCGGCCGAGTCGTCCGGCTCGCCGGACGGCAGGGTGACCGGCGGCAGCGGCACCTTGCCCAGCCGGATGGCCAGCAGCGGCATCGCCCCGAGCGCGAAGACCAGCAGGCAGAGCAGCACGGCCGCCGTGCCGGCCGCGTCGAGGGCCAGCCCACCGGCCCCGGCGAACGCGCCCACCAGGCCGACCGCCGCGCCGGCCACGAAGACCCGCAGCCGGCTGGCCACCCCGACCAGCCCGAGCACCGCGACCAGCAGCAGCGTCACCGAGCCGGCGAGCAGCTCGGGAGCGCCGAGCCAGGGCAGCGGCCCGAACGGGCCGACCCGGTCGCCGGAGCCGACCGCGAGGGCGCCGGCCGCCGCCGCCCACGGCAGCGCGTAGCCGCCGAGGGTGGCGCCGGCCGGCCCGTCCGCGTACGCCCGGGAGGCGGCCGTGCCGGCGAGGGTGAGCAGCACCGCCACCGCCGCCGCGACGGGCGCCCCGGCGGGCTGCCGCGGCCCGGCGGCGAGCACGGCGAGCAGCCCGACGGCGAGCGGTACGGCCGCCCCGACCAGGGTGGCGGCCCGGGTGGCCGGGGCCGACCATGCGCTGCCCCGGCGGCGGGCGCCGTCGGCGATCGCCTCGGCCACGTCGTCGTACTCCAGTTCGGGCCACTGCGCGCGGGCCGGCACCAGGTGCAGCACCTCGCCGTCGCGTACCCCCTGCGGCAGCAGCGCCTGCGCGCCGGCCAGCACCGCGCCGTCGGCCCGGCGCAGCACCCAGCCGCCGTGCCGTTCACCGTCGTCGGCGAGCCCCTCACCGGCGTGCCGCAGCACCTCCGGCAGCAGTTCGACCAGGGGTGTCTGCTCCGGCAGGGCCACGTCCACCCGCCGCTGGGGCGCGCTGATGGTGACCCGGGCCAACCCGGTTGTCATCCAGTTCTCTCCATATCGCGGTAACGGTGGCTGCGCGGACGACAGAACTTTACCTACCATGAGCCAGGCTCGGGTTACCGAGAGCTACCCAGGAGGTCGGGTGTCCACCGTCGTCATCAAGCGGCCGCCCCGTCGGCCGGCGCCGGAGATCCCGGCCGGCGAGCTGCCCGTCGAGGCGCCGCCGGAGATCCCCTCGGTGGCCGGCGGGCGGTGGCAGCAGGCGCTGATGGTGCTGCCCATGCTGGGCGGGACGGTGGCCATGGCGATGATGTTCGGCCGGGGCGGCGGCGCCTACTCGTACGTGGTGGGCGGGATGTTCGGCCTCTCCTCGCTGGCGATGCTGGTTACCTCGTGGGGCAGCGCCTCCGGCACGCCGCGCCGGTCGGAGATGATGGCCGCCCGCCGGGAATACCTGCGACACCTCACCGCGCTGCGTCGCCGGGTCCGGCAGACCGCCGGTCGGCAGCGCGCCGGGCTCTACTACCGGCACCCCGACCCGGGTCGGCTGTGGTCCACCGTGCACAGCCACCGGGTGTGGGAACGCCGCCCGGACGACCCCGACTTCGCGGTGGTCCGGGTGGGGGTCGGTCCGCAGACCCTGGCCACCCCGCTGGTCCCGCCGGTCACCCGGCCGCTGGAGGAGCTGGAACCGATGACCGCGGGCGCGCTGCGCCGGTTCCTCGACGCATACTCGGTGGTGCCGGAGCTGCCGGTCGCGCTGTCGCTGCGCAGCTTCGCCCGGGTCTTCGTCCGCGACGGCGCCGTCCGGCCCGGGCCCGACGGCGCCGCGTCCGCCCCCGGGTTGGCCCGGGCGATGCTCACCCAGCTCGCCGTCTTCCACGCCCCGGACGAGTTGCTCGTCGCGGTCTGCGCCGGTCCGGAGCGGCGCGCCCGGTGGGAGTGGGTGAAGTGGCTGCCGCACGCCCACCATCCCACCCGCACCGACGCCCTCGGCCCGGTACGCCTGGTCACCAGCTCCGCCGCCGAGCTGGAGCGGCTGCTCGACGACGTGCTGGCCAGCCGGTCCCGGTTCAGTCCGGCCGGCCCGGCCACCGACGGCCCGCACGTGGTGGTGGTGCTCGACGGCGGCGACCTGACCGGGGCGACCGAGCTGAGCGGGGACGGGGGCATCGACGCCGTCACGGTCGTCGACCTGGACACCCCGCCGCCCCGGCTGCTCGACCGGTACGCGCTCCTGCTCGAGTTGCGCGGCGGGCGGCTGCACTCGTACTCCGCGGACGGCCACGCCGAGGTGGGCGTCGCCGACCGGCTGGACCTGGTCGAGGCGGAGGCGTTGGCCCGCCGGCTGGCGCCGCTGCGGCTGGCCGCCGCGGCCCGCGGCGCGGACGGCCCGCCCGGCGCCGAGCCGGGCCTGCCGGAGCTGCTCGGTCTCGGCGACCCGGAGGGGTTCACCGCCGAGCAGGGCTGGCGCCCCCGGTCCGGGCGGGACCGGCTGCGGGTGCCGATCGGGGTGGGCGCCGACGGCGGCGCCGTCGAGCTGGACCTGAAGGAGTCCGCCCAGGACGGGATGGGCCCGCACGGGCTGCTGATCGGCGCGACCGGCTCCGGCAAGTCGGAGCTGCTGCGCGCGCTGGTGCTCGGGCTGGCCGCCACGCACAGCTCCGAGCAGCTCAACTTCGTCCTGGTCGACTTCAAGGGCGGCGCCACCTTCGCCAGCTTCGACCGGCTGCCGCACACCGCCGCGGTGATCACCAACCTGGCCGACGCGCTGCCGCTGGTGGACCGGATGGTCGACGCGATCAACGGTGAGGTGCTGCGCCGGCAGGAGCTGCTGCGCCGGGCCGGAAACTACGCCAGCCTGCGGGACTACGAGCGGGCCCGGGCCGCCGGGATCCCGCTCGCCCCGCTGCCGTCCCTGCTGCTGATCTGTGACGAGTTTTCCGAGCTGCTCGCCGCCAAGCCGGACTTCATCGAGCTGTTCGTCCAGATCGGACGGGTTGGCCGGTCGCTCGGCATGCACCTGCTGCTGGCCTCGCAGCGGCTGGAGGAGGGCCGGCTGCGCGGGCTGGACACCCATCTGTCATACCGGATCGGCCTGCGGACGTTCTCCGCCCTGGAGTCCCGCACGGTGCTCGGCGTGCCGGACGCGCACGAGCTTCCCCGCTCACCCGGGCACGGCTACCTGCGTTTCGGCACCGACCCGCTGGTCCGGTTCAAGGCCGCGTACGTCTCCGGGCCGGTCCGCCGCCCGGTCGGGGGCGGCGCCGGGCCGGCCGGTACGCCCCGACTGCTCGCCTTCACCACCCATTTCGTCCCGCCACCCGAGCCGGTCGGCCCGGCCGAGCTCACCACCGGTCCGGCGGACGGGGCGACCCTGCTCGACACGCTGGTCGACCGGCTGGCCGGGCAGGGCCCACCCGCGCACCAGGTCTGGCTGCCCCCGCTGGGCCTGGCACCTGCCCTGGACGACCTGCTCGGCCCGGTGGCGGCCGACCCGGTCCGCGGGCTCACCGTGGGCAACCCTGAGCTGCACGGCGCCCTCCAGGTGCCGGTGGCCCTGGTGGACCGGCCGCTCGAACAGCGACGGGACCTGTTCTGGCTGGCGCTGGAGGGTGCCGCCGGGCACGTGGCCGTGGTCGGCGCGCCGCAGCGCGGAAAGTCCACCCTGCTGCGCACGCTGGTCTGCGCGCTGGCGCTCACCCACACCCCGGCCGAGGCGCAGGTCTACTGCCTCGACTTCGGCGGCGGCGGGCTGGGCACCCTGCGCGGCCTGCCGCATGTGGGCGGGGTGGCTGGCCGGCGCGACCCGACCACGGTGCGCCGGACGGTCGGCGAGGTCGTGGCCGTGCTCACCGAGCGGGAACGCCGCTTCGCCGAGCTGGGCGTGGAGTCGATGGCGGCCTGGCGACGGCGGCGGGCGGCGCCGGGCGCGGCCGACCCGTACGGCGACGTCTTCCTCGTGGTCGACGGCTGGAGCACGCTGCGCGGCGAGTACGACGACCTGGAGCCGCTGATCACCGACCTGGCCACCCGTGGCCTGTCGTACGGGGTGCACGTGGTGGCGAGCGCGGTGCGCTGGACGGATTTCCGGCCGGCCATCCGGGACCTGTTCGGCTCCCGGGTCGAGCTGCGCCTCGGCGACCCGTCGGACTCGCAGGTCGCCAACCGGCAGGCGGCGGCGAACGTCCCGGACGAGTCGGGGCGCGGGGTCACCGCGGAGAAGCTGCACTTCCTGACCGCGCTGCCCCGCGTGACCGGGCTCGGTAGGCAGACGGCGGCCCTGGTCGACGCGGTGGCCGCCGCCTGGTCCGGGCCGGTGGCACCGCCGGTGCGGCTGCTGCCGCCGGTGCTGCCCTACGCCGAGTTGGACCTGTCGGCGTCGGCCGGGCTCCGGCTGCCGGTCGGCATCGCGGAGGCGGACCTACTCCCGGTGGAGCTGGACTTCGCCGCCGAGCCGCACTTCCTCGTCTTCGGCGACGCGGAGTGCGGCAAGTCCTCCTTCCTGCGCGCCCTGGCCACCTCGATCGTCACCCGGTTCACCCCGGAACAGGCTCGGGTGATCCTGGTCGACTACCGGCGCGCCCTGATGGAGTTGCAGGAGCTGCCGCACGTGATCGGCTACGGGAGCGCGGCGGCGTACACCACCGACCTGATCGAGTCGGCGGCCGGTTACCTCCAGCGCCGGATCGCCGGGCCGGAGGTGACCCCGGCGCAGCTACGGGACCGGTCCTGGTGGTCGGGGCCGGAGCTGTTCGTGCTGGTCGACGACTACGACCTGGTCGCCAGTGGCCCGGCCAACCCGCTGCGGGCGCTGGAGGAATACCTCCCCCAGGCCCGGGACGTCGGCCTGCACCTGGTGCTCGCCCGCCGGGCCGGCGGCGCGGGCCGCGCCCAGTACGAGCCGATCGTGCAGCGGCTGCGGGAACTGGCCACCGCCGGGCTGGTGATGGACGGCAGCCCCGAGGAGGGCCAGCTGGTCGGTTCGGTCCGCCCCGGGCCGCTGCCGCCCGGTCGGGGTCGGCTGGTCACCCGCCGCGACGGCGTACGGCTGGTGCAACTGGCACACCTGCCGCCCGGATGACCGGTGTCCCGGGATTACCCCGTGCCGGGCGGGAAACCCGGTAATCTCTCCCAGCAGCATGTGTCCGTCGCGATGAATGGCTGAGAATGTGACCAGTCTTCGGCACCGCCGCCAGACGGCGCCCCGGCGTGCCGTCGCGCGGACGCTGCTCGGCGCGCTGGCCGTGGTCTCGCTGGCCGGCACGCCCACCGCGGCGCAGGCGGCGCCGCACCGGTCCGCTCCCGAGGGGTGGCGGGTGGCCGCGCCGGTCGCGGCGACGGCGCCCCGGCAGGACGTCACGGCGCCGTTCGCAGTCGCCCCGGTGGACAACCCGCGCCGGCTCGACCAGATCCGCGACGAGCAGTGGCAGCTCGACGAGCTCCGGGCGCAGACGGCCTGGCGCACCTCGACCGGCAGGGGCGTCACGGTCGCCGTCGTCGACTCCGGGGTGGACGGATCGCACCCGGACCTCGCCGGCCAGGTGCTGCCCGGCATCGATCTGGTCGCCCCGGGCGGCGCCGAGCCGGACCCGGTCGGCCACGGCACCACCGTGGCCGGGCTGATCGCCGGCCGCCGCGACGACGAACGCGGTGTGGTCGGCCTCGCCCCGGACGCCAAGATCCTCCCGGTACGGGTGCTGGACGAGGAGAACCGCTACGACGACGCGATGATCGTGGCGAAGGGGGTCCGCTGGGCGGTCGACAACGGCGCTCGGGTGATCAACCTGTCCCTGGGCGGCAGCGGGAACAGTCCGGCCCTCGCCGCGGCGATCGACTACGCCTTCGCCCGGGACGTCGTGGTGGTCGCCTGCACCGGCAACGTCGCCACCTCCACCTCCCCCGACGTCTGGTACCCGGCTCGCGAGCCGGGCGTGCTGGCCGTGGCCGGTCTGGAACGGGACAGCGAGAACCTCTGGTCCGGGTCGATCACCGGCCAGGAGACGGTGCTGGCCGCGCCCGCGACCCAACTGGTCGGCGCGCGGCCCCCAGACGGTTACTGGCGGGTGCAGGGCACCAGCTTCGCCGCGCCGCTGGTGGCCGCCACCGCCGCCCTGGTCCGCGCGCGCTACCCGGAGATGTCCGCCGGTGACGTGGTCAACCAGCTGCTGCACACCGCCCGGGACCTCGGGCCGGTCGGTCGCGACGACCGGTTCGGCTATGGCCTGGTGGACCCGGTCGCGGCGCTGACCACCGAGGTCCCGAGGATCGGCCGCAACCCGCTCGACAACAACGAGACCCCAGCGGTGGTCGGCTTCGGCGCGGCACCCGGCTCCGCGCAGGACGTGCGGGCCGCCGGCTCCGGGTCCGACCCGCTCGGCTTCGCCGCGCCGCGACAGCGGGCCGAATGGACGGTCCACGCGGGCGGCGGAGGAAACGGCGCCGATCCGGAGCGGCTCTGGACCGGCCTGGCCCTCTTCGTCGCCCTGGTCACCGGGTCCGCGCTGATCGTGCGTCGGTTCCGCCAGTGGGGCCGGTGACCGACCCGACCCGGCCGCCGGCCGTTACCGGCCGACCGGCACCGGGCCGCGGCAGGCCTTAGCCGGCGCTCGGCTGGGTAGCACCTCCGGCATGTCCGCGCCCCGTACCCACACCACCGCACCGGCCCCGTCGTGGCGGCGCCGCCGGCTCGACCGGCAGCACTCGCTCGGCCTGCGCCTCACTCTGGCCGCGACCGCCGCGTTCCTGGTCCTGGTGCCGTTCGCCCTGTTGATGCTGCTGGTGCTGACCGCCTGGCCGCCCCTGCACGATCTGGACCGCTCGGTCACCAACACCCTGCACGGCTACGCCCTGACCCACCCCGGTTGGGTGCGGGCGATGAGCTGGTGGACGGAGGTGTTCGGGCCGACGCCGCTGCGGCTCGTCGCGCTGGCCGGGGTGCTCTGGCTGCTGTGGCGGCGCGCCCACCGGCTCGCCCTCTGGGTGGTCACCACGATGACCGTCGGCGCGCTGCTCGGGGCCGTGCTGAAGCTCCTGGTCGGCCGGCATCGCCCGGAACTGCTCGACCCGGTGGCCCGGGCCGCCGGATGGTCGTTCCCCTCCGGGCACGCGCTCAACGCCACCCTGTTCGCCGGGGTGCTGCTGCTGGTCCTCCTGCCGTACACCCGCGACCGGTGGGGGGCGAGGCTGGCGCTCTGGACGGCGGCCCTGCTGATCGCCGTGGTCACCGGCTTCAGCCGGATCGCCCTCGGGGTGCACTGGGCCAGCGACGTGCTCGGCGGCTGGCTGCTCGGGGTGGCGGTGATCGTGGCGACGGCGTCGGCCTTCACCACCTGGCGGCAGCGGGTCGGCCGGCGGCCGGTACGGACCACCCGGGAGGGCGTCGAACCGGAACTTGCCGACGCTCCGGACGCCACCGGCAACCGGGACGTGGCGTAGTTGCCCACCCCACGGGGTAAAGGGCGGCTCATGTCCGATGTCGCGGTCCACGTCGCCCGGCGCGTGCTGCTGCCGATGGCCCTGCTGCTGTCCACGATGGTGGGGCTGGGGCTGCTGGTCGCCAAGGTCCTCGCCCGGAGCTGGCCGTTCACCGTCGAGGACGCGGTGAACCGGGAGCTGGCCGGCGACCGGACCGGCGGCTGGAACGACGTGTCGCTGGTGTTCAGCACGCTGGCCAGCACCCAGCTGATCGTGGTGGTCACCGTGCTGGTGGCGCTGGTGCTGCGGCTGGTGTTGCACCGCTGGCGGGAGCCGCTCTTCCTGTGTGCCGCGGTCAGCGCCCAGGCGCTGGTGTTCCTGCTGACCACCATCGCCATCGACCGGAAGCGGCCGGCCGTCGCGCACATGGACGTGTCCCCGCCGACCTCCAGCTTCCCGTCCGGGCACACCTCGGCCGCGGTCGCCCTCTACGTCGGCATCGCGCTGCTGCTGGCGCTGCGGGCGAAAAGCACCGCGCTAAAGGTGGCCTGCTGGTCGCTGCTGCTGGTGCCGATCGGGGTGGCGCTGACCCGGATGTACCGCGGCATGCATCACCCCAGCGATGTGGTCGCCTCGTTCCTCAACGGGGGCACCTGCGTGGCGATCATGGCCCGCGCGGTGCTCGACCGGAGCGTGCGGTGGGGCCGGGAGCGGCTGCCCACGATCCGGCGGCCGGACGGCGACGTGGCCGAGGCCCCCGCCACCACCGGCTGATCCCGCCGGTCAGGCGCCCTCGCCCGGATCCCGCCGGTCAGGTGCAGTCGCCGGTCGCCACCGCCCGGGTACGCTCCGCGCCGGCCAGCGCCACCGGGCGGGCCTCGGCGGCGGTCACCGCGAAGCCGGTGTTCGGGTCGTCCGCGGCCGCCGCGAAGATCACCCCGAGCACCAGCCCGTTGGAGGCGACCAGCGGGCCGCCGGAGTTGCCGCTGCGCACCAGCGCCCGGATGGTGTAGATCTCCCTCGTGACGTCCCCCGAGGCGTAGATGTCCGGGCCGGTGATCCGGTCCACGTCCCGGATCCGGGCCGGCCGGGCGTCGTACGGGCCGTCGAGCGGAAACCCGAGCACGATGGCGTCCGCCCCGACGCCGGCCTGGCCGGCGGCGAACCGCAGCGACGGCCCGGGCAGCCCCGGCACGCGCAGTACGGCCAGGTCACGGTTCGGGTCGTAGACGACCACCTCGCCGTCGTACCGCTCGCCGCGCAGCTCCACCGCGACCGATCGGGTGCCCGCCACCACGTGCGCGTTGGTCATCACCCGGTCGTCGGCGTACACGAAACCGGACCCCTCGATCCGGCGTGAGCAACTGGGCGCGGAGCCGAGCACCTTGACCACCGCGCGCTGGCTGTTCGCCACCACCTCCGAACCGGCCAGCGTCGGGTCCGGCGGGGAGACCTGCCGGGCCTGGGTGCGGCCGAGGCCCTTGAAGACCTCCGGGAAGCCGTTGGTGTCGACGGTGTCGCGCAGCGCGGTGGAGAGCTGCTGCACCTGGTCGGGCAGCACCCGGTCGACCACGTTGAGCAGTGCGCTGTTCTTGACCGAGGCGGCCAGCCAGGGCACCGACGACGAGCCGAGCGGCACCGCCACCAGCCACGCCACGATCATGACCGCGAAGAGCGAGACGAACGCCCCACCGATGTCGTCGATGGTCTTGCCGGTGGAGCCGGTGATCGCGGCGCGCAGGTTGGAACCGAGCCAGCCGGCCAACGCCTGGCCGATCACGGCCAGGCCGAAGACGGCCACCAGGGAGACCAGCACCCGGGTGCCGGTGTCCGCGAACTGCCGGGCGATCAGCGGGCCGATCTGGAGGCCGAGCAGGGCCCCGAGGAAGAAACCCGAGAACGACAGCGCTCCGATGACGAAGCCCTGCCGGTATCCGCTGATCGCGAACACGAGCATGAGCAGCAGCAGGACGAGATCCACGGCGGACACGGATCAAGGGTACGGGCAGCCCGCCCGGGCCGCGCCCACCGCTTGCCGAACGTGACCGTCAGGTCAACGGGCCGGCCATCTCGTCGACCTCGTCGGTGCCGGCCGACGGCGCCGGGGCGGCCCCGACCGGCGGCAGGTCGATCACCCGGTCCCGGGGCCACGGGCGGGCCCAGCCGCCCATCTCGAGCAGGGTGGCGATCACCCCGGCCGTGAAGCCCCAGACCAGCATCCCGCGCGCCGAGAAGGCGGGACCGATCCAGCCGCTGGGATGCCGGACCCGCAGCCGGTTCTCCGGGTCGACCAGTTCGGCGATCGGCAGCCGGGCGACGTGCGCCACCTCGGCCGGCTCCCGGGGGTGCACCGGGTGCGGCGCGTGCCACCAGGCGAGCACCGGGGTGACCACGAAGTCGCTGACCGGGATCCAGAGCCTGGGCAGCTCGGCCAGGACGGTGACACTGGACGGGTCGAGGTCGACCTCCTCGTTCGCCTCGCGCAGCGCGGTGGCCGGGGCGTCGGTGTCCGCCGGATCGGCCGCACCACCGGGGAAGGCCGGCTGGCCGGCGTGGTTGCGCAGGGTGGCGGCGCGCTGGAGGACCAGCAGGTCCGGGCCGGCCGCCGGCTGCTCGCCGAGCAGCACCAGCACCGCGCTCTCCCGGCCGCCCTGCTCGGGCGTGGTCAGCTGGGTGAAGTCCTCGGCGCGGGCGGTGCCGAGCCGGTGCAGCAGCGGCTCGGTCCAGGCTGGTGGGGTACGGGTCACGCGGCCACCCGTACCCCGAGGTGGCGCGCCACCAACTCGGCGAGGCGGGTGTCGTCGAGCGCGCCGGAGGCGTCGACGTGCCGGACCCGGCCGTCGGCGCCGACGAACACGGTCAGCGGTATGGCGTTGCGCCGCAGCTCCCGCTGCACCGCGTCGCCCTGGTCGACCAGCATCGGGAACCGCACGCCGAAGTCCTCGCCGATGGACTGGGCGCCCGCCCGACGGTCCCGGCTGTTCACGCCGAGCACGTGCAGCCGGCCGGCGGTGCGTTCGCTGAGCCGCTGGAAGGCGGGCAGCTCGGCCCGGCAGGGCGGGCACCAGGAGGCCCAGACGTTGATCACGGCGGGCCCGGTCACCTCCCGCAGCGCGGTCGGCGCGCCGCCGGTGAAACAGGGGAAGCTCAGGTCGGGCAGCGGCTCACCCACCCCGGCCCCGGCCGCCGGGCGCGCGGTCCCGGTCGGTTCGGCGGGGCCGGTCGGTTCGGCGGGGCCGACCGAGGCGGACGACGCCCCGCCCAGCGGGGCGGTCAGCGCGGCGCAGTCGGCGAACGGTGAGGGCCGCTCGGCCCGGGCGGACGGCCCGGCCGGCTGATCCGGCTCGGTTGCGGTGCAGCCGGCCAGCAGCACCGGGACGAGCAGGGCGACGAGCCGGCGGTTCACGGCACCTCCGCCACGACCGCCTGCTGCGGCACCAGGGCCGGGTCGACGCCGGCGGCGGCCGCCAGGTCCCGGGCCCGGGGGCCCTTAAGCAGCTTCGCGGCCAGCGCCGGCTCGGTCGGGCCGGTGCCGTACGACGGGCAGAGCCTGGCCAGCGTGCAGGCACCGCAGGCGGGCTTGCGGGCGTGGCAGACCCGGCGGCCGTGGAAGATGATCCGGTGCGAGAGCATGGTCCACTCCCGCTTGGGAAAGAGCGCGCCGATCTCGTGCTCGATCTTGACGGGGTCGGTCTGCGTGGTCAGTCCCCAGCGCCCGACGAGCCGCTGGAAGTGGGTGTCGACGGTGATGCCGGGGACCCCGAACGCGTTGCCGAGGATGACGTTGGCGGTCTTGCGGCCGATGCCGGGCAGCGTGACCAGGTCGGCGAGCTTGCCGGGCACCTGCCCGTCGTACCGCTCGACGAGGGCCTGACCGAGCTTGATCAGTGAGTCGGTCTTGTTCCGGTAGAAGCCGGTCGGCCGGATCAGCTCCTCCAGCTCGGTCCGGTCCGCCCCGGCGTAGTCGGCGGCGCTCGGGTAGCGGACGAAAAGCTTGGGGGTGACCTCGTTGACCTTCTTGTCGGTGCACTGGGCGGAGAGGATGGTCGCGACGGCCAGCTCCAGCGGGCTGGAGTGGTCGAGCTCGCAGTGCGCGTCGGGGTGCGCCTCGGTCAGTGCCCGGCCGATCCGCCGGGCGCGGCGGGTACGGCCGAGGGCCGTCTCGGAGCTGATGGTCACGCCGGCCAGCCTACGTCGCCGGTACGACCACCAGCCCGGGCCCCACGCCCGTGCGGCGCGGTCAGCCGGCCGCCGGCGGGCTGATCTTCCCGGCCGAGGTGAACCGGGCGCCGGTGCCCGGGAAGTCCTTCCCGCTGAGCTCCTTGACCAGCCCGAGCCCCTGCTCGGCGTCGTCCATCACCGGTCTGCCGGTGGAGTTCATCCGGGTGGAGGCGAAGGAGCCGCCGGCGAAGCTGCCGTCCGGCCGCAGCGACACCTTGAGCACCCCGCCCCAGCCCAGCCGGCCGGTGCTGCTGAGCGACTTCCCGCCGCCGGCGAAGTTGCCGAGGCTGTACGCGATCAGCCGGCCCCGGTAGAACTCCATCCCGCGCAGCACGTGCGGCCCGTGCCCGACGACCAGGTCGGCGCCGGCGTCGATCATGGCGTGCGAGAACCGCACCGGGTCGCCCCGGTTCTCGCCGAGGAACATCTCGGTGCCCGGCTTGACCCGGGTCTTGTCCGACCCCTCCGCGCCCATGTGCACCTGCACCACGACCAGGTCGGCCATGCCGGCGGCCTTCTTGATCACCTGCCGCGCGGCGTCGATGTCGACCAGGCTGTTCGACCAGACGTACGACGAGAAGCCGGCCACCGCGACCTTGACCCCCTGCACATCCACCACGGTGATCTGGTCGGGTGCGCCGGTGTGTTCGAGCCCGTGCTCCTCCAGCGCGCGCTGGGTGTTCGCGTAGCCGCGTTCCCCGTAGTCGTACCCGTGGTTGTTGGCCTGGTTGAGCAGTTGGAAGCCGGCGTCGCGCAGGTGCGCGGCGTAGCTGGGGGGCGCCCGGAACTGGAAGCAGCTGGTGGTGTTGGCCCCGCACTTGCCGGTGCCGGTGTCCTCGGTGAGCGGTTCCTCCAGGTTGCCCATCACCAGGTCGGCCTTGAGGGCCTTCGCGATGTCGTCGAAGAAGCCCTTCCCGCCGTTGGCCGGCAGCCGGGAGGGCGCGTTGCCCATGATGATGTCGCCGGTCGCGGCGAGGGAGATCGCCTTTTCGGGTTCCTGGGCGGCCGGCTCGGCGGGGGACTTCGTCGGCGCGGCGGAGCCGGCCGGCCGGGTGGCCCCGGGGCCGGACTGCCAGACCGATTCGGGCGTCGGGTCGTCGCCGCAGCCGGCGGCGAGCAACGCGACGACGAGCACGGCCAGCGCGGAGGTCAGCCGGCGGCGCGGGCGGGAGCGGAGGCGGGCGGGTGCGGACATCGCCCGCGACCCTACCGGGCCGGCCGGGCGGTGACGACGACCGAACGGCCGGAAGTTCACCGCGCCACCCGGTCCGACCAGGGCACCACGGTGCCGGCACCGCCGTCGCGCACGGCCGCGTGCACGGCCCGGGCCAGCCGGGCGCCCCAGGCCGAGCGGGGCCCGCCGTACGGGGCGGCCGGCCCGTCGGCGGGGCAGCAGACGGTGACCGCGTCGGTCGGGGTGCCGGTGCCGGGCAGGCCGAGGTCGGCGATCGCCTGGACCTTCGCCTCGGTCACCGTGGCCACTGCGTTCACCAGCGCCGCCTCGCCGAGCCGCGCCGGGACGTACCCGATGATGTTGACCGTGCCGACCCGCTGCCCGGGCGCCGCCGGCGTGGGCGCGGCGGCCGGGACCGGGGTGCCCAGCCCCACGGTCGCCCAGATCCGGACGCCGCCGTCGGCGCGGGCCACCACCTCGGCGACGTCCACCCCGGTCAGCAGGCCCACCCCGGGTCCGTCCAGGCCGAGCCCGCCGGCCAACTCGGCCAGGTGGTCGGCCGGATCGTCCCGGGCGTACGACATGGGCACGGTCGCGTTGACCACCCAGCGCCGCAGGCCGAGGCCACCGCCCAGCGGTGCGCTGCTGACCGTCAGCAGCGGACGGGCGGCCCGCCAGACGAGCAGGGGGACGTCCCGGCCGTCCTCGGCACGGGTGGTCAGCACGGGGTCGTCGAGCACGGGGAGACCTTACGGCCGCCGGCCGCGGCGGGGCCGGGTCACCCGATCGGGTGTCGATCGTACTGCTGGTTCAAGTCGACGAGGTTACGCCCAACGATCAAGTTTCCAGGGGTGCGCCTCTGATTCCAGCTCACGTGCGCCTAGACTTGGCGGCGCGCGAGGGATCAGCGGACGGCGGACCCGGGCCGACGGACGGCACGCGCAGGCGGAGGTGCGCGATGGACGAGGTACTGGCCCGCAGCGGGATCTTCCAGGGCGTCGACCCGGAGGCTGCCGAGGCGCTCGCCAAGGAGATGGAGACGATCGAGGTCCGCAAGGGCGAGGTCGTCTTCAACGAGGGCGAGCCCGGCGACAGTCTGTACATCCTCCTGTCCGGCAAGATCAAGGTCGGTCGCCGGGCAGCGGACGGCCGGCAGAACCTGATCGCCGTGATGGGGCCGTCGGACATGGTCGGCGAGCTGTCGCTCTTCGACCCCGGCCCGCGGACGGCAACCGCGACCGCGGTGACCGACACCCGGCTGGTCCGGCTGCGCAAGCAGGCGCTGCGCCCCTGGCTCAACAACCGGCCGGAGATCGCCGAGCAGCTGCTCCGGGTGCTGGCCCGCCGGCTGCGCCGGACCAACGACTCGCTGGCCGACCTGATCTTCACCGACGTGCCCGGCCGGGTCGCCAAGAACCTGCTCCAGATGGCCGGCCGGTTCGGCACCCGGGACGGCGGCGTGCTGCGGGTGACCCACGACCTGACCCAGGAGGAGATCGCCCAGCTGGTCGGCGCCTCCCGGGAGACCGTCAACAAGGCCCTCGCCGACTTCGCGTCGCGCGGCTGGCTGCGCCTGGACGGCAAGAGCATCATCATCCTCGACCCGGAGCGCCTCGCCCGCCGCGCCCGCGTCTGACCCCTTTCGTACGAGCCACCCGGCCCGCCCCGCCCCGCGCGGTCCGGGCCGGCGCCGTCTCTGCCCGGCGCAGAATCGCTGGACCTGGCCGCCACCGGCCGCGCAGGCTGTGGCGATGTTCGAACGCGTCGCCGTCCTCTCCGACATCCACGGTGCGCTGCCGGCGCTGGAGGCCGTGCTGGCCGAGCCGGACGTGGCCGCCGCCGACCTGATCGTGCTCACCGGGGACATCGCCGACGGTCCGCAGCCGGTCGAGGTGCTGGACCTGCTCGCCTCGCTCGGCGACCGGGCCCGCTGGGTGGGTGGCAACGGCGAGCGGGAGCTGGTCCAGGCCCGGGCCGGCCGGCCGGCGTCGTATGACGTCTCCGACTGGGCGGCGGCCCAGCTCCGGGACGACCAGGTGGCCCGGCTGGCCGGGCTGCCGCCGACCGTCACGCTTCCCGTGGCCGGGCTCGGCGCGGTGCTCTTCTGCCACGCCACACCCCGCGACGACGAGGAGATGGTCCTCGTCGACTCCCGGCCGGCCCGCTGGGCGGAGGTCTTCACCGGGCTCCCGCCCGAGGTCGGCACCGTCGTCTGCGGGCACACCCACATGCCGTACACCCGGCTCGTCGACCGCCGCCTGGTGATCAACCCGGGCAGCGTCGGCATGCCGTACGGCGGGGCCGGGGCGTGGTGGGCACTGCTCGGCCCGGGGGTGCAGCTGCGCCGGACCGTGTTCGACGTGGACGCCGCCTGCGCCCGGGTGGCGGCGGAGTCGCGCTTCCCGGGTGCCGCCGCGTGGGCCGACGAGTACCTCCGCTCCCGGCACAGCGACCTCGACGCGCTGGCCGCCTTCGGCCCGCGCGACGGCCGCTGAGACCACCGGCGAGCCCGCCACGCCGTCACTCCGTCCAGGCTCGGGCGACCGAGAGGCTGTCCTCGTAGACGTGGTGGCGGGTGACCAGGCCCTCGGTCACGGTCAGGTGCAGCGCGAAGTGGGCCCGGTACGACCTCCGCTCCGGCGCGAAGTGTTCATGTGTTCCCCCATCGGTTCCGGTTCGCTCGCCGCGCCCAGCCTCCGTCACCGACCACAGCCCCGTCGATTACCTGCGCGGTAACCAGGGGCGCTACCGAGATGGAAAAAGTCAGTCTTGACTGTTTGTTTCGGGGGCGGCAGGCTGTGCCCGTGCCCGCCGCATCGACCCGCGTCCCGCAGCAGCAGCGCAGCCGCGCCACCCAGGCCCGGCTGCTGGAGGCGACCGTCGACTGCCTGATCGAGCACGGCTGGTCCGGCACCACCACTACCGTGGTGGCCGCCCGGGCCGGCGTGTCCCGCGGCGCGCAGCTGCACCACTACCCCACCAAGGCCGCCCTGGTCACCGCCGCCGTCGACCACCTGGCCGAGCGCCGGGCGGTGGAGCTGCGCACCGAGGCCGACGCGCTGCCCGCCGGCCCCCGGCGACTCGACGGGGTGGTCGACCTGCTCGCCGCGGCCTTCACCGGGCCGCTCTTCGTCGCCGCGATCGAACTCTGGGTCGCCGCCCGCACCGACACCGAGCTGCGCGACGCCCTGGTGCCGCTGGAGGCGCGGGTCGGCCGGGAGATGCACCGGCTCACCGTCGAGCTGCTCGGCGTGGACGAGCGCCGGCCGGGCGTACGCGAGGCCGTCCAGGCCACCCTCGACCTGCTGCGCGGACTGGGCGTGGCCAACCTGCTCAGCGACGACTCGGCCCGCCGGACCGCTCTGCTCGCCACCTGGAAACGCCAGCTCGCCAGCCTGCTCACCCCCGACGACGGCCCGCCAGGCCCGGGGAGCGAGCGCCACTGATCCCCTGACCGGCCCATCCTGCGGAGGCACCATGGTCGACCTGACAACACTGCTCGCGGATCTGGCCGCTGAGTCGGAGCAGCTCGACGCTCTCGTCTCGCCACTGCCCCCACCGGAGTGGAAGCGCCCGACACCGGCCCCCGGCTGGACCATCGCCCACCAGATCGCCCACCTGGCCTGGACCGACCACGTGGCCCACCTGGCGGCCACCGACGCCGACGCCTTCTACGCCTCGGTCACCTCGGCACCCGACCCGGCCCGGCTGGTCGACCACGGCGCCGAGTCGTTCCTCGCCCCGCCCGCCGAGCTGCTGGCCCGCTGGCGGGACGGCCGGGCCGCGCTCGCCGCCGCCCTCGCCTGCGCGCCGCCCGGGGAGAAGCTGCCCTGGTACGGCACCCGGATGTCGCCCGCCTCGCTGGCCACCGCCCGGCTCATGGAGACCTGGGCGCACGGCGAGGACGTCGCCGACGCGCTCGGCGTCCGGCGTACCCCGACCGACCGGTTGCGGCACGTGGCGCACCTCGGCTTCCGTACCCTCGGGCACAGCTTCGCCGCCCACGGCCGGGCCGTGCCGGCGGCGCCGGTGCGGGTCGAACTGGCCGCGCCCGACGGTGGGACCTGGACGTTCGGGCCGGCCGACGCCGCCGACCGGGTCACCGGCCCGGCGCTGGACTTCTGCCTGCTGGTCACCCAGCGCCGGCACCGCGCCGACCTGGCCCTGGTCGCCACCGGCCCGGTCGCCGACGAGTGGCTGGACGTGGCCCAGGCGTTCGCCGGCCCACCCGGCGCCAAGCGGGAGTCGGCGGGCGGCGGGGTGACTGTATGAGCGGGGCGGCCCCCGGAGCCGCGCAGCCGGTGACGGCGGGTGGCGGGCCGGGCGTGCTGCGGGTCGGGAACGCCTCCGGCTTCTACGGTGACCGGTTCGCCGCCTGGCGGGAGATGCTCGACGGCGGCGAGCTGGACGTCCTCACCGGCGACTACCTGGCCGAGCTGACCATGCTGATCCTCGGCCGGGACCGGCTGCGCGACCCCGCCCTCGGGTACGCGAAGACGTTCCTCCGCCAGGTCGAGGACTGCCTCGGCACCGCGCTGGACCGCGGGGTCAAGCTGGTGACGAACGCGGGCGGCCTCAACCCGGCCGGCCTGGCCGCCGCGATCGAGGCTCTGGCCGGCCGGCTCGGCCTGGCCGCCCGGATCGGGTACGTCGAGGGCGACGCGCTCGACCGGCCGGACGCGTTGACCGCGAACGCGTACCTCGGGGCGTTCGGCATCGCGGCCTGCCTGGAAGCGGGCGCGGACGTGGTGGTGACCGGCCGGGTCACCGACGCCTCGCTGGCGGTCGGGCCGGCCATCGCCCGGTTCGGCTGGGGCCGGGGCGACCTGGACGCGCTGGCCGGCGCGACCGTGGCCGGACACCTGATCGAGTGCGGCGCGCAGGTCACCGGCGGCAACTTCAGCTTCTTCACCGAGCTGCCCGACGGCGGCCGCCGGCCCGGCTTCCCGATCGCCGAGATCCACCCGGACGGCTCGTCGGTGCTCACCAAGCACCCGGGCACCGGCGGCGCGGTGACCGTCGAGACGGTCACCGCCCAGCTGCTGTACGAGGTGGGCGGCCCCGACTACCTCGGCCCGGACGTCGTCGCCCGGCTGGACACCGTCGAGCTGAACGCCGACGGGCCGGACCGGGTCCGGGTGAGCGGCGTGCGGGGCACCCCGCCGCCGGACACCCTCAAGGTCGGGGTGAACAACCTGGGTGGCTTCCGCAACTCGATGACCTTCGTGCTGTGCGGACTGGACATCCCGGCCAAGGCGGCGCTGGTCCGCGGCCAGCTCGAGGAGGCGGTCGGCACGGAAGGGCTGGAGTTCACGCTGGCCCGCACCGACCACCCGGACGCGGCCGACACCGAGGCGGCCAGCGCCCTGCTGCACGTACACCTGCGCGACGGGGACAAGGCGCGGGCCGGGCGGGCGTTCTCGGCGGCGGCGGTGGAGCTGGCGCTGGCGTCCTACCCGGGCTGCACGCTCACCACGCTGCCGGGCGATGCCACCCCGTACGGGGTGTTCACCGCCGACACGGTGTCGCAGGACGAGGTGGAGCAGGTGGCCGTCCTGCCCAGCGGCGAGCGGATGACGATCCCCCCGCCGCCGGTGAGGTGTTTGGCGGGGCCCCCTGTACAACAGAATCCGTTAAGCGAGGGCCCCGCCTCACACCCCACCCGGCGTGGGGCGCTGGGTGAGCTGGTGGGGGCGCGATCGGGGGACAAGGGCGGGGACGCCAACCTCGGCGTCTGGGCCCGCACCGACGAGACCTGGGCCTGGCTGCGCGGCTGGTTGACCGTCGAGCGCCTGGCCGAGCTGCTACCGGAGACCGCCCCGCTGACCGTCGAGCGGTACGAGCTGCCGAACCTGCGGGCGGTCAACTTCGTCGTCCGGGGGCTGCTCGGTCAGGGGGTGGCCGCCTCCACCCGGTTCGACCCGCAGGCCAAGGCGCTGGGCGAGCTGCTGCGCTCGCGGGTGGTCGACCTGCCGGCGGAGGTGTCGACGTGACCATCGTGGACACTCCGGAGCGCCGGCAGTTGCGCGAACTGACCCGCGCCTTCGTCACCGGGGAGGTGCTGCCGCACCTGGACGACTGGGAGCGGGCCGGCGAGGTGCCCCGCGCGCTGCACCAGACCGCCGCCAAGATCGGGCTGCTCGGCATCGGCTTCCCGGAGCGGGTCGGCGGCAGCGGCGGCGACCTGCTCGACTCGATCGTGGTCACCGAGGAGATCATCCGCTCGGGCGGCTCGTCCGGGCTGGTCGCCGCGCTGTTCACGCACGGCATCGCGCTGCCGCACATCGTCGCCGCAGGCGACAGGGCGGATTCAGACGCCGCCGGTCCGCAGCATCTGGCGGAATCAGACGCCGCCGGTCCGCAGCATCTGGCGGAATCGGACGCCGCCGGTCCGCAGCATCTGATCGACAGGTACGTCCGGCCCACCCTGGCCGGGACGATGATCGGCGCGCTGGCGATCACCGAGCCGGACGGCGGCTCCGACGTGGCCGGCATCCGCACCTTCGCCCGGCGGGACGGCGACCACTACGTGGTGAACGGGTCGAAGACGTACATCACCAGCGGGCACCGGGCCGACTTCGTGACCACGGCGGTCTGCACGGTGCAGCCGGGCAGCGGCGCGCTCAGCCTGCTGGTGATCGACAAGGGTACGCCCGGCTTCACCGTGGGGCGGCGGCTGGAGAAGCTGGGCTGGCACTGCTCGGACACCGCCGAGCTGTCCTTCGTCGACGTACGGGTGCCGGTGGCGAACCGGATCGGCCCGGAGGACACCGGCTTCCTCGCCATCATGCAGCAGTTCGCCACCGAACGCCTCTCCCTGGCCACGCAGGCGTACGCGACCGCGCAGCGCTGCGTCGACCTGGCCACCCGCTGGTGCCGGGACCGGTCCACGTTCGGCCGTCCGCTGGCCGGCCGGCAGGTGATCCGGCACCGGCTGGCCGAGATGCACACCCGCGCCGAGGCCGCCCGGGCGTACGTGCACGACGTGGCGGAACGGGTCGCCGCGGGTCAGCCGGTGGTGACCGAGGTGGCGATGGCGAAGAACGTCGCCGTGGCCGCCTGCGACTGGGTCGTCGACCAGGCGCTGCAACTGCACGGCGGCTTCGGCTACCTGCGCGACGCCGAGGTGGAGCGGCACTACCGGGACGCCCGGATCCTCGGCATCGGCGGCGGCACCACCGAGATCATGAACGAGATCATCGCGAAGGGCATCGGCCTATGACCATCCTGCACAGCGCGATCGACCCGTCCTCGCCGGGCTTCGCCGCCAACCGGGAGGCGCTGCTGGAGCGCCTCGCCGAGCTGGCGGCCGCGCTCGACCAGGCCCGCGCCGGCGGCGGCGAGAAGTACGTGACCCGGCACCACCGGCGCGGCAAGCTGCTCCCCCGCGAACGGATCGAACTGCTGCTGGACCCGGACAGCCCGTTCCTGGAGCTGTCCCCGGTGGCCGCGTACGGCACGGACTTCCCGGTCGGGGCCAGCACGGTGACCGGCATCGGCGTGGTCGAGGGCGTGGAGTGCGTGGTCATCGCCAACGACCCGACGGTACGCGGCGGCGCGATCAACCCGTGGTCGCTGGCGAAGACCCGGCGGGCCGGCGAGATCGCGCTGGCCAACCGGCTGCCGATGGTGAACCTGGTCGAGTCGGCCGGCGCGGACCTGCCCACCCAGGCGGAGATCTTCATCCCGGGCGGCCGGGTGTTCCGCGACCTGACCCGGCTCTCGGCCGAGCGGATCCCCACGGTCAGCGTGGTCTTCGGCAACGCCACCGCCGGGGGCGCGTACGTGCCGGGGATGTCCGACTACACGATCATGATCCGGGACCGGTCGCAGGTGTACCTGGCCGGGCCGCCGCTGGTGAAGATGGCCACCGGCGAGATCACCGACGACGAGTCGCTGGGCGGCGCGGCCATGCACGCCGGCACGTCCGGCCTGGCCGACTTCCTGGCCTCCGACGAGCGGGACGGCATCCGGCTGGCCCGGCAGTGCGTACGCCGGCTCAACTGGCGCAAGCAGGGCCCACCGCCGCGCAACCCGGTCCCGCAACCCCCGAAGTACGACCCCGAGGAGCTGCTCGGCATCGCCAGCGCCGACCTCAAGGTGCCGTTCGACCCGCGCGAGGTGCTGGCCCGGGTGCTGGACGGCAGCGAGTTCGACGAGTTCAAGCCGGCGTACGGCACCGCGCTGGTCACCGGCTGGGGCGAGCTGCACGGGTGGCCGGTCGGTGTGCTGGCCAACGCCCGGGGCGTGCTGTTCAGCGAGGAGGCACAGAAGGCGGCCCAGTTCATCCAGCTCGCCAACGCCGCCGACACCCCGCTGGTCTTCCTGCAGAACACCACCGGCTACATGGTCGGCACCGAGTACGAGCAGCGCGGCATCATCAAGCACGGCGCCCTGATGATCAACGCGGTGTCCAACTCGAAGGTCCCGCACCTGACGGTCAACCTGGGCGCCTCGTACGGGGCCGGCAACTACGGCATGTGCGGCCGGGCGTACGAGCCGAGGTTCCTGTTCACCTGGCCGAACGCCAGGTCGGCGGTGATGGGGCCGGCGCAGCTCGCGGGCGTGCTGTCGATCGTCGCCCGGCAGGCCGCCGCCGCCCGGGGACGCGAGTACGACGAGGACTCCGACGCCGCCATGCGGATGATGGTCGAGCAGCAGATCGAGTCGCAGTCCGGGGCGCTCTTCCTCTCCGGCCGGCTCTACGACGACGGGGTGATCGACCCGCGGGACACCCGTACCGTCCTGGGGCTCTGCCTGTCGGCGATCCACAACGGACCGGTGAAGGGCGCCGACGGCTTCGGCGTCTTCCGAATGTAGGGAGCGAGCCATGATCCGCAACCTTCTCGTGGCCAATCGGGGGGAGATCGCGCGGCGGGTCTTCGCCACCTGCCGGGCGCTCGGCGTGGCGACCGTGGCCGTGCACTCCGACGCGGACGCCGACGCGCCCTTCGTCGCCGAGGCCGACCAGTCGGTCCGGCTGCCCGGGAACACGCCGGCTGAGACGTACCTGCGGATCGACCTGCTGCTGGACGCGGCCCGCAGGGCGGGCGCGGACGCCGTGCACCCCGGCTACGGCTTCCTCGCCGAGAACGCCGAGTTCGCGGCGGCGGTGACCGACGCCGGCCTGACCTGGGTCGGGCCGACGGCCAAGGCGATCGCCGCGATGGGCGACAAGATGGCCGCCAAGGCGCTGCTCGCCGACGCGGGCGTGCCGATGCTGCCCACCTGGACCGATCCGGACCAGGTCGCCGACTTTCCGGTGCTGGTCAAGGCCGCTGCGGGCGGTGGCGGCCGGGGCATGCGGGTGGTCCGCGACGCGGCCGGGCTCGCGGCGGCCGTCGCGGGCGCGCGCCGCGAGGCGGCGGCGGCGTTCGGCGACGGCACGGTCTTCATCGAGCGGTACGTCGAGCGGGGCCGGCACGTCGAGGTGCAGATCTTCGGCGACACCCACGGCACGGTGCTGGCCCTGGGCGAGCGGGACTGCTCGATCCAGCGCCGGCACCAGAAGATCGTCGAGGAGGCCCCGGCGGTCCTCGACCCGGGCCTGCGGAGGCGGCTGCACGCGGCGGCGGTGGCCGCCGGCCGGGCCGTCGAGTACGTCGGCGCGGGCACTGTCGAGTTCCTGCTCGCGCCCGACGGCCAGTTCTTCTTCCTGGAGATGAACACCCGCCTCCAGGTCGAGCACCCGGTCACCGATCTGACCACCGGGCTGGACCTGGTCCGGCTGCAACTGCTGGTCGCCGAGGGCGAGCCGCTGCCGCTGCCGGCGACCCCGCCGGCCGACGGCCACGCCATCGAGGTACGCCTCTGCGCGGAGGACCCGGCCCAGGGCTTCCGCCCGGCCACCGGCACCCTGCACCGGTTCGCGATCCCCGGGGTCGGCGCCGAGTTCGGGCCGACGCGCGGGCTGCGCCTGGACTCCGGTGTGGTGGACGGCTCGACGGTGAGCGTGCACTACGACTCGATGCTCGCCAAGCTGGTCGCCTGGGCACCCACCCGAGCCGAGGCGGCCCGGGTCCTGGCCGGCGCGCTGGCCCGGGCGGAACTGCACGGCGTGACCACCAACCGGGACCTGCTGGTCCGGGTGCTGCGCAGTCGGGAATTCGGCGCGGCGGAGGTCGACACCGGTTTCCTGGAGCGGCACCCGGAGGTCTTCGCACCGCTGCTCCCCGCCGAGCTGCTGCCGGTGACGGCGCTGGCCGCCGCGCTGGCCTCGGCCGCCGCGCGCCGGATGACCGCCCCGGTGCTCGGCGGGCTCCCCTCGGGCTGGCGCAACGTGCCCGCGTTCCCGCAGGTCGTCCGCTTCGCCGGGGCGGACGGCGGCGAGATCGAGGTGCGCTACCGGCTGGACCGCGCGGGGGCGCTCGCCGAATGGTCCACCACGCCGGGCTCCGGTGAAAGGCGGGGGCCCCGCTTGACGTTTCCGGCAGAGGCGGGGCCCCCGGCTAACAGCGATCCGGCGGCGGGCGGGGACGTCGGGCCGGCGGTACGGCTGGTGACGGCCGCCCCGGACCGGGTCGTGCTCGACGTCGACGGTGTGCGGTCCACGTTCCGCGTACACCGGGTGGGGTCGGCGGTCTTCGTGGACGGCCCGGACGGGGCGGCGAGCCTCACCGAGTCGCCGCGGCTGCCGCTGCCCACCGCGGAGCTGGCGGCCGGGTCGCTGCTCGCGCCGCTGCCCGGCGCGGTCGCCCGGGTGCACGTCGAGGTCGGCCAGCGGGTCGCCGCCGGTGACCTGCTGCTGACGCTGGAAGCGATGAAGCTCGAACATCCCGTGCTCGCCCCCGCCGACGGCGTGGTCGCCGAGTTGCCCGTGCCGGCCGGCGGCCAGGTGGAGACGGGCGCCGTCCTGGCCGTGGTCGACCCCGAGGAGGACCCGCAGTGAACTTCGACCTCACCCCCGAGCAGGACCAGCTCCGCGACGCCGTCCGCGCGCTGGGCCGCAAGTACGGCCACTCCTACTTCGTCGAGAAGGCGAAGTCGGCGGAACACACCACCGAGCTGTGGCACGAGGCCGGCCGGCTCGGCTACCTGGGGGTCAACATCCCCACCGAGTACGGCGGCGGGGGCGGCGGCATCACCGAGCTGGCCATCGTCTGCGAGGAGCTGGCCGCCGCCGGCTGCCCGCTGCTGCTGCTGGTGGTCTCCCCCGCCATCGCCGCCACCGTGATCAACAAGCACGGCACCGAGGAGCAGCGCAAGCGGCACCTGCCCGGCCTGGCCGACGGCTCACAGAAGATCGTCTTCGCGATCACCGAGCCGGAGGCCGGCTCGAACTTCCACCGGCTCGGCACGGTGGCCCGCCGGGACGGCGACGACTGGCTGCTGTCGGGCCGCAAGTGCTACATCTCCGGCGTCGACGAGGCCGGCCACGTGCTGGTGGTGGCGCGCGTTGCCGTCGGGGACGGCCAGAGCGGCTCAGCGGACTCATCTCCGCAGAAGCTCAGGCCGGCGCTGTTCATCGTGCCCACCGACGCGCCCGGGCTGGCGATGTCCAAGCTGGACATGGAGATCGTCTCCCCGGAGAACCAGTTCCTGCTCTACCTGGACGACGTGCGGCTGCCCGCCGACGCGCTGGTCGGTGAGTCACTGGACGCCGGCCTGCCGGCGCTCTTCTCCGGGCTGAACCCGGAGCGGATCACGGTCGCCGCGATGGGCGCCGGCACCGGCCGGTACGCCATCGAGCGGGCGTCGGAGTACACCGCCACCCGCAAGGTCTGGGCCGGACGTTCGATCGGTTCGCACCAGGGCGTCGCCCACCCGCTGGCGCACGCCGCCGTGCAGGTGGAGCTGGCCCGCCTGATGATCCACAAGGCTGCCACGCTCTACGACGCCGGACGGGACCTGGAGGCCGGCGTCGCCGGCAACATGGCCAAGTACGCCGCCGGCGAGGCCGCGGCGCTCGCCGTGGACACCGCCGTGCAGGCGCTCGGCGGGGCCGGCATGACCACCGAGTACGGGGTGGCGACGCTGCTGGGGGCGGTACGGGCCGGCCGGATCGCCCCGGTCAGCCGGGAGATGATCCTCAGTTTCGTCGCCCAGCACGTCCTCGGCCAGGACAAGTCGTACTGATCGGGAGGCCGAGGGCCGGCGGGGTCTCGCCGGCCTCAGCCGCCGACCGTTCGGCAGGCGGCGTCGATCCGGTGCACCGGGCGCACCCGCCGGCCCAGCCCCTCCAGCAGCGAGTCCTCCACGTGGAAGTCGTGGATGCGCAGCCGGTGCCGGGGCAGTTCCTCCTCGCTCGGGCAGAGCACCTGCGCGCGGACCTGATCGGTCGGGACGTACCGGACGCCGCCGCGTTCCTGGAGCAGCACCATGCTCACGTCGTCCGTGGTCACCACGTGCCCACGGATGTCCTCGGTGACGCCCGGCGAGGACTCCACCGTGGTGACGGTCAGCGGCAGCACCGGTGTGCTGAGCTTGTCCAACACCGACGGCAGCGACGGATCCTGGCTGTTGTCGCAGCCGGCCGCCGCCGCCAGGGTGAGCGTCAGCGCCACCGCCAACGTGGTGGCGACCGACCGGAGGCGGTGATGGGAGGTGACGTCACTCATCGGGTTACCTCGCTCAAGGGCACGGCCGATCGGGACACCGAGGGGAACCGCTCACGTCCATTTCCATGGCGATCGTGCCCGTCGGCCGTACGGGTCACCCGCCGCACCCCGCCGATGCGCGGATCGACACCTTGCGCCGCCCCGCGATGCTTGACCGGTGAGGCGATTCCCGAGGAACGACGCGCGGACCCGAGCGGTCGCCGCGACGCTGGCGGCGGCGGCCCTGCTGGTCGCCCTCGTCGTCGGGCGTCCACGCGGCGTCCTGGCGGTGGCACTGGCACTGTTGGCGCTGCTCTGCGCCACGGTGGCGGGCGTCTCGGTGGTGGCCGCCCGGCAGGGCGACGACCGCGAACCGGTCACCCCGGAGCCGCCCCGGCAACCGGGCAGCGGGCCGTACCGGGGGGACGCCGACACCCTGGAGACCCTCGCCGACCCGGAGGCGGTACGCGCGCTGCGCGAGCGGTACCGCCGGCTCGACGGCCTCAGCGACCGGTGAGCGTCGGCGAGCCGAGCGCGTCCACGCCCCGCCCGGCCAGGCAGCGGAAGGTCCGGTCGGCACCCGTGTCGTCGGGCGGCAACACCTCCAGGTGCCATCCCGTCGGGTAGCGGATGCCGCTGGTCAGCCGGAAGGTGTCCGGGCCGCACACTCGGCGTACCCGGGGGTCGGCGCTGATGGTGGCGTGGGCCGCGCCGACCAGCGCGGCGGGCAGCTCACCCTCGGCGTACGTCTCCCAGGTGTGCCGGCCGTCGCAGGGCACCCGGGTCGCCTCCGCCCGGCTGCCGCGCACCCGCACCGGACCGAAGCACTCCAGGCTCGGGGCGCAGACGGCGCCGGTGGGTAGTTCGGCCCCGGACGGCCCGCAGCCGGGCAGCGCCCACCGGGCCGCCGCCGGGCTGGTCGCCCCGGTGCCGGCCGGGGCCGGCGGCGCGCCGCCCGCCACCCAGGCGCCGGCGCTGGCGGACGCGGCCAGCGCGAGGACCCCGACCGAGCCGAGGAACCAGCGCCGCCGCCAGCGGCGGCCGGTGGTCGACACGGTGGGATGGTCGGCGTCGGGTGTCGCCGGAGCGCCGTCGCGGCTGGAGCCGGCTCCCCCGGAACCGACCGGGCCGGGCCGGGCCGGGCCGCCGCTGACCGAGCCGCCACTGATCGGGCCGCCGCTGACCGGGGTGGCCGGGCCGCCGAGCGACAGGGCGGCCAGCCGGTCGCGCAACTCCACTGCGGACGGCCGGTCGCCGGGCTCGTTGGCCATCCCGGCCCGGAGCACGTCGATGAGTTCGTCCGGCACGCCGGGCAGCCCCGGGATCGGCTGGTGGAACATCTCCAGCACGGTGACCAGGCTGGGGTTGCGCTCGGACTGCCAGCGCGGCGGCCGGCCGTGCATCACCGCGTAGAGCGTCGCGCAGAGCGCGTACACGTCGACGGCCGGCGACGGCGGACTGTGGCTGAACATCTCCGGCGGGGCGTACGCGGGGGTGAGCACCTCCAGGGTCACCGAGGCGTCGCGCACCTCGGCGAGCACCGCCAGCCCGAAGTCGGCGAGCACCGCCGAGTTGAAATGCGAGTAGAGGATGTTGGCCGGTTTGACGTCGCGGTGCAGCACCCCCGCCGCGTGCGAGTGGGCGAGCGCGTCGGCGATCTTCACCCCGAGGTCGCGGGCCTCCACGGCATCCAGCGGCGAGGTGCGCATCCGCTCGGCGTACGAGCCGTCGCAGAGCTCCATGATCAGATAGGGGTGCTGGTCGACGGTGACCCCAACGTCGAAGAGGTCGACCACGTGCGGGTGGGAGGACATCCGGCCGGCCGCGCGCGCCTCGCGCAGGAAGCGGGCCTGGTCACGGTCGCTGTCCAGGGTGCGGTTTTCCACCTTGACCGCGACCTCGCGCCCCACCGAGATCTGGGTGGCCCGGTAGACGGTCGCGTAGCCGCCCCGGGCGAAAATCTCCAGATCGGTCAGACCGGGCACGTTGGGCGCCCGGAGGCCGCTGGACGGGGTGTCGGTCACAGCTTCGAAAATACCCAATGATCCGGCCCGCTCAGTGGGCCGCGTCCGCCGCCGGGACGTGACCCGCCCCGGTGCTGGTCGATCCGGACACCGCCCCGGACGCCGGCCGCCGCGCGTCCCACCACAGCCCGACCCCGGTCGCCACCGCCCCAAGGCCCTCCCAGGCGGCCACCGCGAAGAACCGGTCCGGCGCCACGTCCGCCAGCACCGCGATGCTGAACACGGTGAACGTGACCAGCCGGAAGACCACGGTGAACCGGAAGAAGGCCCGCCACTCGGTGGCCGTCGCCAACAGGTAGTAGACCCCCATGTTGAACGAGGCCATCGAGGACGCCACCAGGAAGGTGCCCGTGTAGTCGCCGGGCCCGCGCTCGGCCGGCACCGCGAAGCCGAGCATCCGCAGCTGGGTCTCCGGCCAGATCAGACCGAGCGCGCCGAGCAGCACGGCCAGCACGCCGAAAACCGCGATCGTCCACCCCGCGCCGGATCGCGGCAGCCTCATTCGTCCTCCCCCGGCCCTTGGCCGCCACCATGGACGGCCGCTGTCGACCCCGGACACGCTAGCCGCCACCCCCGACGCCCACATCCCCTCAACCGCCAGACCTCCCCACCCCACCGCGCGGTGCGGTGCGGCGACAACTTCAGGGAAGTCGTCCCTCCTCACCCGGGCGAGGCGACACCTTCCAGGAAGTTGCCCCCTCGCGGCGCGGCGAGGAGGCACGCCGCGAGGAGGCAAGCCGCGAGGAGGCAGCGGCGGGGAGGCGGGGGTCAGACGGGGGCGGGGGTCAGGCGGGTGCGTAGGGCGTCGGCGGCGCGCCGCTCGCCGGCCTGCTCGGTGGCGTACGCCAGCCGGACCGCCTCCTCGGCGCTGGCCAGCGCCTCCGCCGGCCGACCGCAGGCGGCGAGCGCCTCCGCCAGTACGCTGGCTGCGATCACCTGGCTGCGGACGTCCTCGGCCGGCGCCTCGACCGCCCGGCGGGCCCAGTCCAGCGCCTGCTCCCGCTGGCCGTGCGCGAGCAGCGCGGAGGCGTACCGGGCCATCGTCTGGCGCCGGGAGAAGAGCAGCGAGGGCGCGTGTGCGGCGGCGGTGGCCACCGGGGCGAGCAGCCCGACGGCGGTCGCCGGGTCGCCGGCGGCCAGCCGGGCGGTGGCCAGCAGCACCCGGGGGCCCACCTGGGCCGGCGCCTGCGGGTTGTGCGGCTCGACGGCGGTCAGCACGGCCCGGGCGTCCCGCTCGGCGGCCTCGTGGTCGCCGCTCTCCAGCGCCACGAAGCCGCGCAGCGTGCCGGCCATCCCGGTCAGCAGCGGGTGGGAGGTGCGCTGGGCGTACGACATGGCGTCGGTGAGCAGGTCCGCCGCGTGTTCCGGCTCCCCGAGGCCGCGCGCCACCACCCCGCGCACCACCAGCGCGAAGCCGCGCCCCCAGTCGTCGGAGACCGCGGCGAACTCCCGGTACGCCCGGCGCGCCTCCTGGTCCGCGTCGCCCAGCTCGCCCAGCTCGGCGGTGGCGAACGCCTTCACCGCGCGCAGCGTGCCGACCGCCCACGCCTCGCCGACCCGCTCACCGAAGGGCAGGAACACCTGCGCCATCCGGCACGCCTCCTGCAGCCGGCCGGCGAGCAGCCGGGCGAACGCCGTGGTGCCGCGCAGCCACGCCCGCCCGTACGGGTCCTTCAGCTCGGCGAAGAGCCGGGCCGCCCGGCCGAGCACCGCGTCGGTGCCGGCGAAGTCGCCCCGGGTGGTGGTCACCCAGGCCAGGTTCTGCAACGACCAGGCCTGCCCGCGCGGATCCTGGTGCGCCAGGCTGACCTGGTACGACGCCGCCAGCCGGCTGCTCGCCTGGCCGAGCCGGCCGGCGATGAAGTCGGCCATCCCGAGCCGGCGCATCGCCGAGGCACGCAGGTTGGGCAGCTCGCCGTCGGTGGCCACCTGCAACGCCTCCTGCCAGCAGGAGACCGCCCGGCCCTGGTCGCCGAGGGTCTGCTGGGCCTGCCCGGCGAGCAGCAACGCGCTGGCCCGGGTGCCCGGGTCACCGGTGTTGGCGGCGATCTTCTCGGCGAAGGCGAGCGCGTCGGCGGGGCGGCCGATCTGGAGCAGGGCCCGGGCGTGCACCACCCGGTCGGCCGGCGGCACGCCGTCGCGGGCCAGCTCGGCGGCGCGTTCGGCGTACTCGACGGCGAGGGCCGGCTCCCCGGCCTGCAGCGACCGTCGGGCCGACCGGCCGAGCGCGGTCACGCCCAGCGGGGTGACCGTACGGGCCGGCGCGTCCGGTCGCAGCTTCACCGCGTCGGCCAGCGCCGCCGCCCGTTCCACGTGCTCGGCGACGAAGTCGTCGCGGGCCGCTTCGGTGAGGCCACCCGGCCCGGGCGTGGCCGCCTCGCCGGCGCCGCCCGGGCCGACCGCCCAGCGGGCCAGCGCGGCGTGCCGCTCGGCCAGCTCGGCCTTGCTCACCCCGGCGTAGGCGGCCTCCCGCATCAGCGGGGTGGCGAACGCGAACCCGGACCGGGTGCGGTGCAGCATGCGGCGTTGCAGCAGCTCCTCCAGGGCCCGGTCCGCCTCGACGGCGGCCACCGCCGCCGGCCGGCCGTCCCGCCCGGTCCGCTGCTCGCGCAGCGCCTCCAGCGCGCCGTTCGGCACCGTGTCGCCGACCACCGCGGCGTCGCGCAGCACCGAGCGGGCGTCCGGCGGCAGCGCGTCGATCCGGGCGGCGAGCACCGCCGCCAGGTCCCGGGAGAGCAGCCGGCTGCCGAGCGAGCCGGGGGCCAGCCGCCAGCCGCCGGAGGTGCCCCGGCCCGGCCCGACGGTCAGCGCGCCGCGCTCCATCAGCAGGGTGACCAGCTCGGCCAGGTAGAACGGGTTGCCCTGGGCGGTGGCGAGCAGCCGGTCCGTGTCGGGCTGCGGCAGCTTCCCGCCGCCCAGGTAGCTGGTCAGCAGCCGGGCCGCGTCCGCGCCCCGCAGCGGCGGCAGCGCGTGCACCTCGGCGTCGGCGACCCGGGTCAGCGCGCCGGCGGTGCGCACCAGCTCGGGCCGGCCGAGCAGCAGCACCAGGACCGGCCCGGTGAGCCGGGACAGGGTCACCCCGAGCGCGTCGATGGTCTCCGCGGTGGCGTCGTGCAGGTCGTCCACCACGACCACCAGGGGGGCCTCGGTGGCGAGCGCGTTGAGCAGTTCGGCGACCGCGTTCGGCACGGCCTCGGCGTCCGGTGGCGGGGCGGTGGCGCTCCACTCGCCGTTGTCGGTGCCGTGCGCGGCGGGCAGCTCGGCGTACCCGAGCAGGGCGAGCAGCTGGTCGGTGGCGAGCGGGACCGGTTCGGCGCGCAGCCGGGCGAGCCGCTGGGCGAGGCGGCGCAGCCGCTCCTCCACGGCCGGCCGGGTGAGCGCGGTGGCCGGGTCGTTGGGCAGGCCGGTCGCGGCCCGGACCAGGTCGGCGAGGGGGGCGAGCCGGCGCCGTTCGCCGAAGGCGGCACAGCGTACCGAGAGCACCCGGGCGCCGGTGTGCGCGGCGAACCGGCCGGCGCCCACGTCGTACCCGGCGGCGAGGCGTTCCACCTCGGCGGCGAACCGGGACTTGCCGATCCCCGCCTCGGCGGTCATCAGCAGCACCCGGGGCTCGCTCCGGTCGATCACCTCGGCGAGCCGGCCGGCGACCCGGCCGATCTCGGTCTCCCGGCCGACGTAGGGCGCCTCGTCGCCGAGGCCGGACCGGGTGCCCGGGGCGTCCAGGAGGCCGAGCAGTTCGTACGCCTCGACCGGCTCGCGTTTGCCCTTGAGTCGCAGCGGGCGCAGCGCCCGCCAGGAGGCGACGTGCCGGGTGGCGGCGGAGGTGCGCGCGCCGGCGTAGACCGCGCCGACGGCGGCGGCGTCGGCCAGCCGGGCGGCGGTGTTCACCGTGTCGCCGATGACGGTGTATTCGATGGCGGCCTGGATGCCGGCGATCACGTCGCCGGTGTTCAGCCCGACCCGCAGGCCCAGTGGCGCGCCGCCGCCGCGCTCGTCGTCGAGCACCCGGCGGACCGCCCGCTGCATGGACAGCGCGGCCCGCACGGCGCGCTCGGCGTCGTCCTCGTGGGCCACCGGCGCGCCGAAGACCGCCATGATCCCGTCGCCGGTGAGCTTGTCGACGTGCCCGCCGAAGGTCTTGACCGCGCCGGCCAGGGCGGCGAGCACCCGGTCGGTGACCGCGCCGACCCGTTCCGGGTCGAGGTCCTCCGACCAGGAGGTGAAGTCGGAGAGGTCGCCGAAGAGCACGGTGACCACCCGCCGCTCGGCGGCGGGCAGCGTCGCGGCGGCCGGCAGCGCGGCCCCGCAGTTGTGGCAGAACCGGGCGCCGGGAACGGCGACGGTGCCGCACACCGGGCAGGTCACGGCTGCTCCACCCCGAGGTATTCGAGCTGGGCCCGGACCGACCACTCGGCCGCCCACCACAGGGAGCGGTCGACGTCGGCGTAGACCGCCGCGACCACCTCGGGCGCGGTGGTCGCCCCGGCGGCGACCGCGGCCCGGACCTGGTCCAGCCGGGCCCGCCGGTGGGCCAGGTAGTAGTCGGCCGCCGCGGCGCAGTCGGCCAGCGCCGGGCCGTGCCCGGGCAGCGCCGGGATCCCGGTGTACGTGGAGAGCAGCTCCAGGCTCGACAGGTAGTCCCCGAGGTGCCCGTCGGGGTGGGCGACCACGGTGGTGCCCCGGCCCAGGATGGTGTCGCCGGTGAGCACCACCCGCTCGTCGCCGTGCTCGACCAGGAAGCAGACCGAGTCGGCGGTGTGCCCGGGGGTGTTGAGCAGGCGGATGGTGAGGCCGGCGTCCGGCACGGCGTCCGGGGTCAGCGGCTCGGCGCCACTGGCGTGCGCCGGGTCGGCCGCGAGCACGGGCGCCCCGCCGAGCAGCTCGCTCAGCCGGGGAGCGCCCTCGGTGTGGTCGGCGTGCCCGTGGGTGATCAGCACGAACCCGACCGGCCCGTGCGCCGCGACCGCCGCCAGGTGCGCCTCGTCGGCTGGGCCGGGATCAACGACGACCCCGCGCTCCGCGCCGGGGGCGCGCAGCACCCAGGTGTTGGTGCCGTCGAGCGTCATCGGCCCGGGATTCGGCGCGCGCAGCAGCGTCACCCATGCCGGCAACTCGTCGGCGAGCGCACCCACCGCGCCCGTCACATGCCCGCCCATGGCTGCGATCGTACGACCCCCGCCGCCACTCCCCGCGATCTTGCAGATTCGGCCCCGGTTTTGTGGCCGTTCACGGCTTTCGGCCGGGCGGGAACCGCAAGATCGCGGGGTGGGCGGGGCGGGACCGGAGTCAGCCGACCTCGACGATGACCTCGACCTCGACCGGGGCGTCGAGCGGCAGCTCGGCGACGCCCACGGCGCTGCGGGCGTGCCGGCCGGCCTCACCGAAGACCGCCCCGAACAGGTCGGAGGCGCCGTTGATCACGCCGGGCTGGCCGGTGAACCCGGCCGCGCTCGCCACGAAGCCGGTCAGCTTCACCACCTTGACCACGTTCTCGAGGCCGACCAGCGAGTCGATCGCGGCCAGGGCGTTCAGGGCGCACCGCTGCGCCAGGTCCTTCGCCTGGTCGGCGGAGACACCCGCGCCGACCTTGCCGGTGGCGAGCAGCTTGCCCTCGGCCATCGGCAGCTGGCCGGAGACGTAGACGTGCTGCCCCGACTGCACGGCCGGCACGTAGCTGGCCACCGGGGGCACCACGTCGGGCAGGGCCAGGCCGAGTTCCGCGAGCTTCGCGTGCGGTCCGTTGCTCATGCCGCCACCTCGCTGCGCTTGCTCATGCTCGTCAGCCCTTCGGGCGCTTCAGGTACGCGACGAGCTGCTCCGGGTTCGGCCCGGGCACCACGGAGACCAGCTCCCAGCCGTCCTCACCCCAGTTGTCGAGGATCTGCTTGGTCGCGTGGACCAGCAGCGGGACGGTGGCGTATTCCCACTTCTGCATCGGTGGAAGGCTCCCTTGCCTGACGTGGACTGTTAGGGCAACAGCCTACGGTCCGGCGGACGGTCGGGGCGCGGGACGCTGCTCGGGAGCCGCCGGCAGCTCGCCGCAGGGCCCCTCGTGACCGTACCGCTGGGGGCAGCGGGTGCGGTCCGGCAGCAGCAGGTCGCAGAAGACCCGGTGCCGGTTGTTCTGGTCGTCCGCGGTCGAGACGGTGGTCTCGCCGGCGTCCAGCTCGGGCAGGAAGCCGAGCGACACCGCCACCGTGCCGGCCAGCGCGGCCGCGGTCGCCAGGTCGGCGACCCGGATCGGCAGGTGGATGACGTACCCGGGCTCCTCCTCGTCCCGGCTGCGCCCGGCCGGCCGGGACGGGAAGCGCAGCACCTCGGCGGCCGGCTCCGCCCACCGGCGGTACGACCGCTCGTTGACCGGAATCGCCACCCCCTCCACCGTCACACCCCGGCGGGTCCGGCCGCCCGCCGGGAACTGGGCTCGAGGGATGTTGTCCGCGTCGCGCATACGCTGCCTCCGGCCGTCGTACCTGGTCGAGTGGCTTTCGGCTCGGACTCGCCGTCCGGCCGACCCCCGCGCCGGCCAAGAACCTAGGTCCGAATCCCGACAGCGGCAACGGGACTCGCACGAATGGTTACTTCGAGTCATATATGCGACACATCGGTGGTCCGGAAGGCGACCCCATCCGCCGGATCAGCCGTGGCCCGCCGGGACGTCCATCGACCGATTACTCTTCCGAGCGACGGGCGTCGAGGGCGCGCCCGGCACGGTCGACCACGCGTCGCCGCCTCAGGGGTGTGGCGGTGACGCCGGACCCCGGGGGAAACACGATGACCCACCCACCCATCGGTGGCGCCGACGGACCGTCGGACGCCGGCGGGTCGCCGCAGCACGCGGCGACGGGCCAGCCGCCGCGGCGCCGGCGACCGCGCAACCTGCTGATCGCCTCGCTCGCGCTGGTCGGCGCCCTGCTGCTCTGCGGGGGCGGCGGCACGGCCGCGTTCCTGGCCCTGCGCGACACCGAGGACGGCACCGGCACCAGCGAGCCGGCGGTCGCCGTCGACGACTTCCTCACCGCCGTCTACCAGCAGCGCAGCGTCAGCAAGGCGAGCGCCCTGGTCTGCTCGTCGAGCCGGGACGAGCGGAAGATCGCCGCCAAGATCGCCGAGGTGGAGCGGTACGTCGAGACGTACCGCGAGCCCCGCTTCCGATGGACCATGCCGACGGTGGAGAACGAGACCGGCGACCGGGCCACGGTCACCACCAAGGTGAGCGTGAGCACCGCCGACGAGCGGGTGGCCGAGCAGGACCTGCGGTTCACCGTGGTCCGCCGGACCGGTTGGTGGGTCTGCGAGGTCTCCTGACCCGCCCGGGTGGATAGGCTCGACGGGTGCGAGCAGGGGAGCGGCCGGCCGATCCGGCCGGTACGAAATGGCCGGCGCGGCTGCACGTGGTGACCGGCAAGGGCGGGACCGGCAAGACCAGCGTCGCCGCGGCCCTGGCCGTGGCGCTGGCCGCCGGTGGCCGGCGCACCCTGCTGGTCGAGGTGGAGGGGCGGCAGGGCATCGCCCAGCTGTTCGGCGTCGATCCGCTGCCGTACGAGGAGCGCCACCTCACCGACGCCGCCGGCGGCGGCGAGGTGCGGGCCCTGGCGGTGGACGCCGAGGAGGCCCTCCTGGAATACCTCGACATGTTCTACAAGCTGGGCGCGGCCGGGCGGGCGTTACGCCGGTTCGGTGCCATCGACTTCGCCACCACCATCGCCCCGGGCCTGCGCGACGTCCTGCTCACCGGCAAGGTCAAGGAGGCGACCACCCGCACCGCCGGCCAGCGCCGGGTGTACGACGCCGTGGTGCTGGACGCCCCGCCGACCGGGCGGATCGGCCGGTTCCTCAACGTCACCGCGGAGACGGCCCGGCTGGCGAAGGTCGGCCCGATCAAGAGCCAGAGCGAGGGGGTCTCCGCGCTGCTGCGGTCCCCGATGACGGCGGTGCACGTGGTGACGCTGCTGGAGGAGATGCCGGTCCAGGAGACCGTGGACGCGATCGCCGAGCTGACCTCGCTCGGCTTCCCGGTCGGCCGGGTGATCGTCAACGGGGCCCGGCCCGCGCTGCCCGCCGGCCGGGCGGTGACCGCCGAGGAGCTGCGCCAGGGGCTGCTCGCCGCCGGCCTGCCGGCGGACCGGGCCACCGTGCGGGGACTGCACCAGGAGGCAGCGGACCAGGCCGTCCGCCGGGAGCTGGAGGAGACGCTCCGGGCCGAGCTGGTGGAGCTGGGCCGCCCGCTGACCGAGCTGCCGCTGCTGCCCGACGGGGTGGACCGGGCCGGGCTGACGCGGCTGGCGGAGGGGCTCGTCCGGGCGGATTGACTCACACCTGCGGTCGGCACGGGCACGCGGCGGCAGGCGGCCCGATACGCTCGATTGGTGCCTTCCGAAGACGCGGCGCCGCGGCTGGACGTCGACCAGATCCTCGCCGACCCCGGCGTGCGGATAGTCGTCTGCTGCGGCGCGGGCGGGGTGGGCAAGACCACCACCGCGGCGGCCCTGGCGTTGCGCGCGGCCGAGCGGCACGGCCGGCGTACGGTCGTGCTGACCATCGACCCGGCCCGCCGGCTGGCCCAGTCGCTGGGCCTGAGCGAGCTGGACAACACCCCACGCCAGGTCAAGGGGATCGACGTCGAGGACAGCGGCGGCGAGCTGCACGCCATGATGCTGGACATGAAGCGCACCTTCGACGACGTGGTGCTCCAGCACACCGACCCGGCGAAGGCGGCGGAGATCTTCGCCAACCCCTTCTACCAGGCCATGAGCTCCACCTTCGCGGGCACCCAGGAATACATGGCGATGGAGAAGCTCGGCCAGCTGCACGCCCGGGGCGAGTGGGACCTGATCGTGGTGGACACCCCGCCGTCCCGCTCGGCGCTGGACTTCCTGGACGCGCCGGCCCGGCTCTCCCGGTTCCTGGACGGCCGGATGCTGCGGCTGCTGCTCGCCCCGGCCCGCTCCGGCGGGCGGAGCATGTTCAGCTTCGTGACCGCCTCGTTCGGGATGTTCTCGAAGGTGGTGCAGAAGGTGATCGGCGCGCAGCTGCTCACCGACCTGTCCGGGTTCGTCGCCGCGCTGGACTCGATGTTCGGCGGGTTCCGGCAGCGGGCCGAGCAGACGTACCGCATCCTGCAGGCGCGGGAGACGGCCTTCCTGCTGGTCGCGGCGCCGGAGCCAGACGCGGTCCGGGAGGCGGCGTACTTCGCCGGCCGGCTGCGCTCCGAGCGGATGCCGCTGGCCGGCCTGGTGCTCAACCGGGTGCACCGGCCGGCGGTGCCGGCGCTGGGCGCGGACGACAGCCTGGCCGCGGCGGACCGGCTGGAGCGGGCCGGCGGGCACGCCGGCACGGCCGAGGTGCTGCGGGCGCACGCCGCGCTGGCCCAGCAGGCCGAGCGGGAACGGCGGGTGGCGGCCCGGTTCACCGCGGAGTTCCCCGGGGTGCCGGCGGTGTCGGTGACGGCGCAGCCCGCCGACGTGCACGACGTCGACGGGCTGCGGACGATCGGCGCGGCCGTCAGCGACCGCTGACCGGCGTCAGCCGGCGGTGACCAGGACCTTGTCCTTGCCGGTCTTGTCCTTGGCGTTCTTCTTCATGGCGGCCTCGAACATCTTCCGCCAGCTGGCAACCTGCGGGTGCCGGCGCAGCAGCGCCCGCCGCTCCCGTTCGGTCATGCCACCCCACACGCCGAACTCGATGCGGTTGTCCAGCGCGTCGGCCAGGCACTCGTACCGAACTGGGCAACTGCGGCAGATCCTCTTCGCCACGTTCTGTTCGGCGCCCTGTACGAACAACGCGTCCGGGTCCCCGTTCTGACACGCCGCCAGTGACGGCCAGTCAGCGATCATGCCCATTTGTACACGTCCCCCCTTGCAGTACCTACCGACTTCGCGCGCGACCAGCCGTCGAATCCCCCGGCCGTCCGGCCCGTCCTTCCCCAAGGAGGGCACCCGGACGACATGTGGCTCTGTCGCCGCCATCATCATGCTCTGTAGTCGCCCGATTACGCAACGTTGTCGGCGAAATCCATCATTCCGGACAGTCCCGGCTTCCCGGGCTTTCGCCGGCCGCATACCCCGCCGGAGTCGGTGAAAACGCTGCGGGACTCCTCGGTCGGGAGGAGACTCGGCGCCAGGTCCCACGCAACCACGCACCGGGGGTCGTGCGTTTAACACAACGAGGCCGGCGCGCGCAGGAAATGGGGAAAGTACGCCCGCGCGCCCCTCGTTACCTGTTCGCGTACCCTGTCGAGGTGACCTGGATGCGGAAACGTGACCACAACATCTTTGCCAACGCCGCATCGCTGATCATCTGTGGCCTACTGGCCGGCGTGGTGGTCGCGGCGGCCGCCTTCCCCGCGGTGGCGATGTCCGGGCTGGCCGCCAAGGCCGGCGCCGAGACGTTCGCCGCGCTACCGCGCGAGCTCACCGTGGCCCAGGCGCCACAGATCAGCTACCTGCTGGCCAAGGACGGCAAGACGCCGCTGGCGACGATGTACGACGAGAACCGGCGCAACGTGAAGCTGGCCGACATCTCGCCGCACATGCGCAACGCGATCATCGCGGCCGAGGACCACGACTTCTACAAGCACAACGGCGTCGACCTGAACGGCGTCGCCCGGGCGTTCGTCAACAACCAGTCCGGCACCAACGGCCGGCAGGGCGCCTCCACGCTGACCATGCAGTACGTCCGGCTGGCCATCGCGTACTCGGCGACCCACCCGGCGGACGTGGTCGCGGCCACCGAGGACACCGGCGGCCGGAAGCTGCGCGAGATGCGCTACGCCCTTCAGATCGACAAGGAGCTCTCCAAGGACGAGATCCTGGAGCGCTACCTCAACATCGCCTCGTTCGGCAACGGCGCGTACGGCATCTACGCCGCCAGCCAGGTCTACTTCGGCAAGCCGCCGAGCAAGCTCAAGATCGAGGAAGCGGCCATGCTGGCCGGCATGGTGAAGGCGCCGACCACCAACGACCCGACCACCAAGGCCGGCTACCCGCTCGCCCTGGACCGGCGCAACTACGTCATCAAGAACATGGCCGACATCAAGGCGATCACGGAGGCCGAGCGGGACAAGGCGATGGCCACCAAGATGGTGGTGAAGGACAAGCGCACCCCCAACGGCTGCGTCTCCACCAACAAGAAGGGCTGGGGCTTCTTCTGCGACTACTTCTACCGCTGGTGGATGCAGCAGGAGACTTTCGGCTCCACCTCGTACGACCGTGAGCGGCGGCTGAAGAGCGGCGGCTACACCATCACCACCACGCTCGACCCGCAGGCGCAGGACGGCGCCGACAAGGCGGTGCGCCGAGCCAAGGGCATCAACGCCAAGGAGGCCGCGATGGTGGCCGTGGTGGAGCCGGGCACCGGCCGGGTCCGCGCGCTGGCGGTGAACCGGGTCTTCAAGATCGACGACCCGAAGCGCCCGCAGAACAAGCCGAACAGCGACCCGGTGAAGCGCAAGAAGGGGATCAAGGGCAACTACCCCAACACGGTGGTGCCCCTGCTAAGCGGCGGCGGCGACATCAAGGGCTACCAGGCCGGCTCGACCTTCAAGATCTTCACCCTGGTCGCCGCGCTGGAGAAGGGCTACCCGCTCAGCTACACCATCAACGCGCAGCACCAGTTCAAGTCGAACTACATCATCAAGAAGGGCAGCAAGGCCGCCTGCCCGGGCACGCACTTCTACTGCCCCAAGAACTCCAGCCCCAGCATGACCGGCATCCAGACCATGTGGAGCGGCTTCGGCAAGTCGGTGAACACCTTCTTCGTCGACCTCGAGCAGCGGGTCGGCGCCGAGAACGTGGTCAAGGTGGCGCAGCGGCTCGGCATCACCTTCCGGGACAGCGACGACGCCGAGCGGGCGACCAAGGAGGGCGGCGTCAACCAGTGGGGCGCGTTCACCCTGGGCGTCTCGCAGACCACCCCGCTGGAGCTGGCCAACGCGTACGCCACCCTGGCCGCCGACGGCAAGTACTGCGCGCCGATCCCGGTGCAGGAGATCAAGGGCCCGGACGGCAAGAAGCTCGACATCGCCAACCCGAACTGCGAGCAGCGGTTCAGCCCGCAGGTGGCCCGGGCCGCCGTCGACGCGGCCCGCTGCCCGGTGGGCGACAAGTCCTCGACGTCGAGGTGCAACGGTGGCACCGCCCGGGAGACCAAGGGCATCGTCAACGCGCCGGTGGCCGGCAAGTCCGGCACCACCGACTCGGACAAGACCGCCGCCCTGGTCGCGATGACCAAGCAGTACGCGGTCGCCGGCATCATGGCCGACCCGGACTACCCGCAGACCAACGCCAAGATGGGCCACAAGGAGCCCTGGGGCATCAACCCGCCGGTCATGGAGACCCTCCGGGACGCCATGAAGGGCAAGCCACGGATCGACTTCACCCCGCCCGGCGGGAAGATCATCAACGGTGACCAGAAGTCCATCCCCGGGGTGAGCTGCCTGTCCATCGACGCGGCGAAGTCCAAGCTCCGCGACGCCGGCTTCGACCCGGTGGTCTCCGGCACCCCGGTCTCATCCGACTGCCCGAAGAACACCGCGGCGGGCACCACCCCGTCGGGCAAGACCATCAAGGGCGGCGTGGTCAGCATCGAGGTCAGCGCCGGGGCACCGGTCGCGCCGACGCCGACCACCGGCCCCACCCAAACGGGGCCACCGCCGGTGCTGCCGACCAAGCCCGGCCGGCCGCGCGGCTGAGGCGGTCCGACGACGACAACGGGCGGGCACCCTTTCGGGGGTGCCCGCCCGTTGCGCGTACGGGCGGTCTAGAGGCCGAGCTGCCGGCGTACCTCGGCGGCGACGCGACCACCCTCGGCCCGGCCGGCCACCGCTGCCTGGGCCGCCTTCATGGCCGGGCCCATCTGCGCCTTGCCGGTGAAGCCGCCCGCGGAGAGCGCCCCCGCGACCAGTTCGGTCAGCTCGTCGTCGGAGAGCTGCTTCGGCAGGTAGCGCTCCAGCACCTCGCCCTCCGCGGTCTCCTTGCCGGCCTGCTCGGCCCGACCGGCGTCGGCGAAGGCGGTCGCGGCCTCGCGCCGCTTCTTCGCCTCCTTGGTCAGCACCGCGAGCACCTCGTCGTCGCTGAGCTCGCGCTTCTCCTTCCCGGCGACCTCGGCGTTGCCCACCGCGGCGAGCGCCATCCGCAGCGTGGAGGTGGTCAGCGCGTCGCGCGCCTTCAGGGCGGCGCGCATGTCGGCGGTGAGGCGGTCCTTCAGCGTGCTCATGGACGGTCAAACTACCCTGATCGGCATGCGAAAGCGCACACTATTCCGCCTCGCGACCTCCGCCGCGGCGCTGGGCGCCGCCACGCTGGCGTACGCGGCCCTGATCGAGCGCAACATGTTCACCCTGCGCCGGTACGACGTCCCGGTGCTGCCCGCCGACGCCGAGCCCCTGCGCATCCTCCACCTGTCGGACCTGCACATGATGCCCGACCAGCGGCGCAAGCAGGACTGGGTGGCCTCGCTGGCCGCCCTGGACCCGGACCTGGTGGTGGTCACCGGGGACAACATGGCGCACCCCGGCGCGGTGCCCGGCGTGCTGCGCGCGCTGCACCCGCTGCTCGACTTCCCCGGTGCCTTCGTCTTCGGCTCCAACGACTACACCGGGCCGGTGTGGAAGAACCCGTTCACCTACTTCCTGCCGGACCGGGAGTACACCGAGGGCGTGGAGCTGCCCTACGAAGAGCTGCGCGCGGTCCTCACCGGCGCCGGCTGGGCGGACCTGAACAACGCGCGCACCACCGTCAAAGCGGGCGGGCGGGCCGTCGAGGTGGCCGGCGTCGACGACCCGCACGTCGAACGGGACGACTACGACGCGGTGGCCGGGCCGGTGTCGGCCGAGGCGGACGTCACCATCGCGCTGAGCCACTCCCCGGAGCCGGCTGTGCTGGACCGGATGGCCGCCGACGGCTTCGGGCTGCTGCTGGCCGGGCACACCCACGGCGGGCAGGTCTGCGTGCCGGGCTACGGAGCGCTGGTGACCAACTGCGGGCTGCCCCGCTCGATGGCCAAGGGGCTGCACCGCTGGCCCGGCTCGGACGCCTGGCTGCACGTCTCGGCCGGCCTCGGCACCCACCCGACCGCGCCGATCCGGTTCGCCTGCCCGCCGGAGGCGAGCGTGCTCACCCTGATCCCGCGCTGAACAGCTCCCGGGCGGCCTCCCTCGATCCCGCCTCGCGCCGGGCGGCGGGGCGGCTCGGGCGCGCCGGCCGGCGAGGGGGTACCGAGTTTGACCGTCGGGACGGGTGGGCTACTATTTGTCGGCACGCCTCGGGGTGTGGCGCAGCTTGGTAGCGCGCTTCGTTCGGGACGAAGAGGTCGTCGGTTCGAATCCGGCCACCCCGACCAGAGGTAAGAGCAGGTCAAGACCCCTCCACGGAGGGGTCTTGATTCGTTTCCAGAGCTGTCGGCAGCCGCTGGCGATCGTCCGGTGACGAGGCGTACCGGCCAGGGCGGCGCCGGCCCGATCAGGGGTCTTCTGGTCGAAGACCCCCGGCTAGCGCGGCCTCGCGCAGTTCCTTACGCCGCCCGCCGCCGACGAGGACCTCCGTGATGACCAGGCCGGCACAGACAGCCGCCAGCAGGCCGAGCGCTACCACCGCCGAAAGTTGGCTGGCGGCCGGGATGAGCGCCACCAGCAGCGCTATGGTAATCAATCGCGGCCAGATGACCCGTCCGAGCAGGCGCGTGATCCGTAGTTGGAAGCCGGCGTGGGAGAGCAGGAACAGGGCTGCCCCGCCGTAGAGGGCGTAGCGGCCCATGCTTTCCAGTTGCGCAGTCGAATGGTGCAGTTCGTTGTCTTTGATGATCGTCACCACTTTGTGCAGTCCGAGGGCGAGCAGCATGATGCCGGCGATCATCGGCAGGTGGAGATAGCTGTAGGCGTCGCGGGCGTAGGCGACCCGGCGCTGGACGGGATTCTGGCTCAGCGTCCGCTCGGCGGCGATCGCGACGACGTCGAAATAGGTCCAGCCCAATGCGGCGGCGGTGACGATGGCGAAGGCGATTGCCGCGATGAGCGATCCAGTCATCGGCACGCCGCTGCTGGTCAGGCCAACCGCTATCAGCGACTCGCCAAGGGCGACGAGCACGATGAGGCCGTGCCGCTCCGCCCAGTGCCGGGCCGAGATGATGTGCAACCCCCACGACCGCAGCAGCAGGGCGCGGCCATAGTCGACGAGGACGGCGAGCATCCAGAGCCCGCTCTGGCTCGCCTTGACCAGCCACGGGTCGTGGAACAGTCGCTGCGGCACGACGGCGGCGGAGAACAGCAGGACGGAGGCGACAAACAGTGGAGCGGCGATCAGCAGGACGATGCGCGGCCCCGTGTCTGGAATGGCGTACCAGCGCAGCGCCAGATGCACCAGCCGAACGACCACGAAGCACGCGACGAACACCACCGGGCCGGAGATGGTCGCGCCCGGGAGGTCGGTGAATGCCTGCCGGACCGCCACCGCCATCACAAGGGTGACCACCGTCACGAAGAGCAGCGCAATCCGGATCAGCCCGACCCGGGCTTGAAGGCTGTTGCCCAACCAGGCATAGATGGACCACGTCGACCACAAAAGGGCTAGCGCAAGCATCCCGTTCAACACGCCGTGACTGGTGAAGTCGTCGTCCATCAACGCAACGACCTGGATGAACGCAAGGACGAACACCAGATCGAAGAAGAGCTCCACGCTGGTTACGCCGACGCCCTCGCGTAGCGGTCGAATGCCGCGCGGCGCTCGCGCTGACTTGCCACCGAAGGCCCCGGCGTCCTCACTCACCACACGACCGAGTGTGGCAGCCGGCCACACCGAAGATGCCCGAATCACTTATCACGGTCGACGTCGTCGTAGAGGGCACATCAGCCACTGGATGTGCCCGCTGGCATTTCCCCGGGTCGCCGCAACCCGGTTGCCGCCTCCGCGCCGGTCCCGGACCGCCGCGTCCGATTACCGCCGGACTCGTCGACCGGCACCCGGCAGGCTCGACGGCATGTCGACCACGAACCCCGCGCCCACCAGCGGCCCGGTGACCTTCGACCACTGGTACGCCTTCGCCGAGGGCGGACCGGTGCACCGAGGGCTGCTGCCGTTCCCACCGGCGGATCCCGCCCCGTTCGAGGTCGCTCGCTGGTCGGTGGCCCCGGGAACCGCCAACGACCTGGACGTCCACCGGTCCCGTGAACTGTGGATCGTGGTCGCCGGAGTCGGCGCCCTGACCTGGGCCGACCGGACCACCGTGCTGCGCGCCGGTGACATCGTGGCGTTCGACAGCGGGGTGCCGCACCAGATCCGGAACGACGGACCCGACGAGCTCCTCGCCGTCTCCGTCTTCTGGCTGCCGGACAACGGCTGACGGCGCCGGAAGGCCCGGGGTCAGGGGGCCCGGCCGCCGGCGACCTCGTCGACGAAACCGGCGACCGTACGGGAGAACAGGTCCGGTCGTTCCAGCTGCCAGAGGTGTCCCACGTCCGGCACCACCTCCAGCCGCGCCCGTGGGATGCCGGCGGCCAGTTCCCGCGCACCGGGCAGGTTCACCCGGTCCCGCGAGCCGCACAGCACCAGCGTCGGCACCGCCACCTCGGGCAGTCGGGGCCGCAGGTCGGTACCGGCCAGCTCGCGCAGCGCGTCCAGGTAGGTGCGCCGGCCGGTGGTCCGGAAGTCCTCGGCGGTCTCGGCGAGGGTCCGTTGCCGCTGCGGCGGCGGCATCCAGGTGATGGTCGGGGCGAGCAGGCGTACGGCCGAGCGCACGATGACCCGCTCGGGGGTGAGCGCGGCGACCGCCCGTTGCACCGCCAGCGCGGCCACCGGCCCGGGCACACCGCCGGAGAGCAGCAGGCTCCGGACCCGCTGCGGTCGGGCGAGGCAGGTGAGCACCGCCACCGTCGCGGAGAGCGACAGGCCGACCAGGTGCACCGGCCCGGGCGTACGGTCCAGCAGGTCGCCGAGGTCGGCGACGGCCCGGTCGAAGCTGAACGGGCCGGGGTTGCCGCCGTGCCCCGGCAGGTCGGGCGTCAGCACCGCGTACCGCTCGCCGAGCGCCTCGACCTGGCGGTGCCACACCCGGCTCGTGGCGCAGAGGGACGGCAGCAGGACGACGGTCTCCATGCCCCCTGCGTAGCAGGGGCGTGCCAACGGCCGACCGGCGCACGCCTCAGCGCAGGGTCGCCAGGTCGAGCCGGTGTTCGTTGGCGAGGTCCACCAGCCCGCCCACCAGCGTCTCGAAGTCGCGCAGGTAGTCGAGCGTCGACAATGGGCCGGACAGGGCGTCCTCCGTCCATTCCCCGTCGAACCGGGCCTGGTACGTCGGTGGCTCGTCGGTGAGGGTGGCGCAGTCCCTCAGGCGGAACCGGTGCAGCCCGCCGGCGGGGTCCAGCAGGGTGCCGTCCAGGCTCAGTTCCTCCCGGATGGGCCAGCGGTCGGTGTCCCGGAAGACGTGCTTGCGGGTCAGGACCATCCACCCGCTGACGACCGGCTCGTCGACCCAGACGTGTTCGGTCCGGAGCAGCCGCTGGCGTTCCCGCCGCACCGACCGCACGATGTGCAGGTTGTGCCGGCGATCGGCGGCCACGAGCGCGGACGCGACCTTTCGGGATATCTCCAGCAGTTCCGCCCGGCGCCGCACGGCCAGTTGCCGGGTCCGTTCCCATTCCTCCTGCCGGCGTCGTTCCTCCTCCTCGGCGGCGACCCTGCTCTGACGCACGCGCTCGGCGAAGTCTTCCACGCTCGCCCTCCGGAACTCGCTGACGTGAGTCGATTGCTGTCCGTCGAGTTTGCTGGCGCACGGTCGGGCCCGGCAATGGGCCTGCGGTAGGGGTCGGGTCGGCACGATCGGACCTTCAGCGGCTCCGGGCGGCCGGGCGAGGCTGGGAATTGCACCTGCCCGGCCCGGAAAACGGCCGCCGCGCGCCGGGCTTTCCCAAGCCCTGGGGCACCCCCGTAGCGGTCGGAAGGAGAAAGGTCACGGGCGGTTGGTCGTCTTTTCCTGGCAGGCTTGGCGGCATGCCCGCCCCGACCCGCCCCCGCCTTGCCGACTGGACCACGGTCGTGCCCGTGCTCGCGGTGCTGATCCTCGCCCTCACCTGGGGTCGGGAACTCCCCGGTTATCTGGTTCCGCTGGTCGCCGCGCTGCTCGCCGGCGCGGTGCTCGCGGCCGTGCACCACGCGGAGGTGGTCGCGCACAAGGTGGGCGAGCCGTTCGGGTCGCTGGTGCTCGCGGTCGCCGTGACGGTCATCGAGGTGGCCCTGATCGTCACCCTGATGCTCAGCGGCGGTGAGAAGACCCAGTCGTTGGCGCGGGACACCGTGTTCGCCGCGGTGATGATCACCTGCAACGGCATTCTCGGCCTGTCGTTGCTGCTCGGGGCGCTGCGGCAACGGGTCGCGGTGTTCAACTCGGAGGGCACCGGTGGGGCGCTGGCCACAGTGGCCACCCTGGCGACGCTGAGCCTGGTGGTGCCGAGCTTCACCACCAGCCGGACCGGCCCGGAGTTCTCCCCCGCCCAGCTCGGCTTCGCCGCCGTCGCGTCGCTGGCGCTGTACGGGTTGTTCGTGCTGGTGCAGACCGGACGGCACCGCGACTACTTCCTGCCCGTCAACGCCGACGGCGGTCCGGTCGACGCCGACGGCGACGGGCACGCCGACCCGCCGACCAACCGGGCCGCCCTGTTCAGCCTGGTCCTGCTGCTGGTGGCACTGGTGGCAGTGGTGGGTGACGCGAAGACGGTCTCCCCGGCGATCGAGGCGGGCGTCCAGGCGGCCAACCTGCCCCAGTCCTTCGTCGGCGTGATCATCGCCCTGCTGGTGCTGCTGCCGGAGACGCTGGCCGCCGCCCGCGCGGCCCGCCGCAACCGGGTGCAGATCAGCCTCAACCTCGCCCTCGGCTCGGCGATGGCCAGCATCGGCCTGACCATTCCGGCGATCGCGCTGCTGTCGATATGGCTGGAGGGGCCGCTGCTGCTCGGCCTGGGCGGTACGCAGATGGCGCTGCTCGCGCTGACCGTGGTGGCCGGCGTGCTGACCGTGGTCCCGGGCCGGGCGACCCTGCTCCAGGGCGGGGTGCACCTGGTACTGCTGGCCGCCTTCGTGTTCCTCGCCGCCAGCCCGTGACCGCCGGTCCCCTCGCCGCCATCGGCGCTCGCCGCCGAGCTGCGCGCGACCTGGTCGAGAACCTGCTGGCCGGCGCAGCGGAGCCGGGCACGCCGTGACGGCGCCGGCCGGGCCGGGTTCAGTCGTGCAGTTCGGTGCGGGCGACCTCGGCGAAGGCCGCGTCCAGGCAGCCGGCCAGCGGACGGCCCGACGCGGCGAGCAGGTCGGTCACCAGCAGCGGCGCGTGCCGGGCGATCGCGGCCGGGTCGGGCGGGGTGTCATCGTCGCCCGGGTCGTACACGCCGAGGGCGGAGGCGAGCAGCACCAGCACCACGTGCGGGTCGACGTCCGCCCGCCACTGCGCCGCGCCCCGGACGCAGCGTTCCAGCACCCGCCGCACGTCGTCGCCGTCCAGCCCGTCGGGGTTGGTCTCCTCCAGCAGCAGGCGTACCACCGCGCCGAGGACCAGCCCGGACCGGTCGGCGGCGGCGAGCCGGGCGGTGGCCGGTGCGTACGCATCGGAGTCCCGGGCTCGCGCGGCGGCCACGGCCTCCTCGGCGGACACCGCGATCTCGCGGGCCGGGGCGGGCAGGTGGCGCCAGGTCGCGGTCACCGGCCCAGCATTCCAGACCCCGCCGACGTTCCGGACGCGCGTCGGCCCCGGCGGGTGTGCTCGGTCACGCCGCGGGGCGGCGGCAGCGGCGCCCGGCGGTAATGGGGTCGCGGCCTGTCACACCGTACGAAGAGAATCCCAGCCATGCTGCGTCGCGCCCTGCCCCGCCGTCCGGAAGCCCGCCGGATCCTGGTCGGCACCCTGCTCTCGGCGATCGGCCGGGGCCTGACCCTGCCGTTCCTCTTCATCTACCTGACCGACGTGCGCGGCCTCTCCGACCCGCGGGCCGGCCTGGTCATCGGCTGGTACGGCGCGGTCACCCTGGCCCTGTCGCCGCTGGGCGGCACGCTGATCGACCGGTTCGGCGCCCGCCGGGTGGTGCTGCCCTGCCTGCTGATCGAGGCGGCGGGCACCGGCGCGCTGGCGCTGGTCGACTCGACGGCGTCGGCCTTCGCGGTGGCGACGGTGATCGCGGTGGGCGGCTCGGCGATCTGGTCGGGCCAGAACACCATCCTCGCCTCGCTCACCGACGTCGGCGAGCGGCAGCGGGTGTACGGGTTGAACTTCGCCCTGCTCAACCTCGGCATCGGCATCGGCGGGCTGACCTCCGGGGCGATCGTGGACATCGCCCGGCCGGCCACCTTCCAGCTGATCTACCTGCTGGACGCGGTGACCTACCTGGTGCCGGCGCTGATCCTGCTGAGCCTGCGCGGGGTCGGTCACCGGCTGGTGGTCGGCGGGGCGACCGACGGGAAGGGTTCCGCCGGCGGCTACCTGACCGTGCTGCGGGACCGCCCGTTCCGGCGGCTGGTGATCTTCGGCCTGGTCCTGACCACCTGCGGGTACGCGCAGGTCGAGGTGGGCTTCACCGCGTTCGCGATCCGGGTGGCCGAGGTCAGTCCCCGGGTGGTGGCCTGGGCGCTGGCCGGCAACACCGTGATGATCGTGCTGGCCCAGTTGCTGGTGCTCCGGCACCTCGAGGGGCGCAGCCGCACCGGGGCGCTGGCCGTCGTCGGCGGGTTCTTCGCCGCCGCCTGGCTGGTGCTCGGCGGGGCCGGCCTGGTCGGCCCGGGGCATGCGCTGCTCGCGGCCCTCGGGGTGGTGGCCTGCGCGGTGATCTTCGGCTTCGGCGAGACGATGCTGTCGCCGGTGATGCCGGCGCTGACCAACGCGCTCGCCACCGACGAGCTGCGCGGCCGGTACAACGCGATGAGCTCGATGATCTTCGGCATCAGCGGCGTGATCGGCCCGGTGACCGCCGGCCCGCTGATCGGCGCGGCGGACGGCAAGATCTGGGTGGCCGTGGTGGTCGGTGGCTGCCTGGTCGCCTCGCTGCTGGCCCTGTCGCTGCGCCCGATGCTCTCCGCGGCGCAGGACGGCCGTTCCGCCGCCACCCGTGCCGAGGAACCAGCGCCCGCCTGACCTGTTACCGGGACAGACCGAGGCCACCCCCGCCCCGAGCAGGCCGACATGCCGCAGCCCGCGGCCTCCCCCGCCCGGCGAGGGACCGGACGCGGAACGGGCCCCGGAGCCAGAATCGCTCCGGGGCCCGTTCGGGCGTTGCGCTGGATCAGGCGGCCGGGACCTCGGCCGTGGTGCGGATCCGGTCGAGGGCCGGCGCCGAGACCGGGGACTTCTCGGTCAGGTACGCCACGAAGGCGTCCAGGTCGATCGGCCCGGTGACCATGTTCTTCCCGCCGGTGAGGACGCTGAAGCCGTCGCCGCCGCCGGCGAGGAAGTTGTTCACCGTGATCCGGTAGGTGGCGTCGGCGGTCACCGCGGTGCCGCCGATGGTGAGGCTGCCGCGGACGATCCGGGTGCCGGAGCACGGGTCGGCGGTGGTCCCGGTGGTGCCGTTGAGGTCCACCACGTAGCGGACGGTCGACGACGGCAGCAGCACCGGGCCGGCGACGAACTGCTGCTCCAGCATGCAGTAGAGCTGCGCCCCGGTCAGGTCCAGCGTCACCAGGTTGTTGGCGAACGGCTGGACGGTGAAGGCCTCCTCGTAGGTGACCGGGCCGGCGTCGAGGTCGGCCCGGACGCCGCCCGGGTTCATGAAGGCGGCGACCGCGCCCTGCTCGTCGTCGGTGGCGGCGAGCTGCGCGTCGGCGATCACGTTGCCCAGCGCGGACTCACCGCAGGACCCCTTGATCACCTTGTAGTCGCAGGGCGCGCTGCCGATCAGGACCTCGGGGGTCTTGGTGATCGCCGCGCTGGTCTGGCCGACCACCTTCGTGGCGACCGGGCCGAGCGCCGTCTTGTAGTGGTTGATCAGCGTGGTCTGCGCCGGGTCCTTGGCCACGTCCCGGGTGACGACGACGTTGTTCGCCTTGGCGGTGCGCACGTCGCCGGTCTGGCGATCGATGGACAGGTCGATGTCGGTGACCAGGCGGCCGAACGAGCTGGCGCTGGTCACCAGCTTGCCGTTGACCTCGCAGTTGTACGCCTGGTGGGTGTGCCCGCTGACCACCGCGTCGATGGCCGGGTCCATCCGGTTGACGATGTCCACGATCGGGCCGGAGAAGCCGGCGCAGCCGTTGATGTCGGAACCGGTGGTCTGCACGCCACCCTCGTGCAGCAGCACGACGATGCTCTGCACGCCCTGGGCCTGCAGGATGCGGGCGTACCGGTTGGCGGTGTCCGCCTCGTCGGCGAAGGTGAGGCCGGCGACGCCCTGCTGGCTGACGATCTCCGGGGTGCCCTCCAGGGTCATCCCGATGAAGCCGACCTTGACGCCGTCGACCTTCTTGACCGCGTACGGCGGCAGCAGCGGCTTGCCGGTCGCGGTCTTGAAGGCGTTCGCGGAGAGGTACTGGAACTCGGCGCCCTTGTACGGGGTGCCGTCGGCGCAGCCGTCGACCGGGTGGCAGCCGCCGTTCTGGATCCGGAGCAGCTCGCTCGCGCCCTCGTCGAACTCGTGGTTGCCGACGCTGGCGAAGTCCAGACCGGCCAGGTTGAGCGCCTCGATGGTGGGCTCGTCGTGGAAGGCGGCGGAGAGCAGCGGCGAGGCGCCGATCAGGTCGCCCGCGGCGACCGTGATGGTGTGCTCCTGCTTCTTCTTGGAGTCGCCGCGCAGCTTGGCGAGCTGGGTGGCGAGGTACTCGACGCCACCGGCGTTCTGGCCGGCGATGGTGCCGCTGCTACCCGACGGGGGCTCCAGGTTGCCGTGCAGGTCGTTGATGGCGAGCAGCTTGACGTCGACCGGCTTCGGGCCGGCCTCCGCCTGGTCGGGGGCGGCGGTGACGGCGCCGAGCGCGGTCACGGCGAGCGCGGTCAGGCCGATGGTGGCCCGACGCATCCCGGGGATGGACATGGAACTCCTCGTGAGTTTCGGCGCACGTGCCCGGGCGGTTGCCGCGCCGGGTGGGGGACGCCGGTGACAGGGGTCGATCACGGGCTGGCAGCGGTGGGGGTCACGACGCTGCCCGGGACAGCCTCTCATCCGTACCGCGATCGGTCGACACGGGAAGGACAGCAGGGCCAGGGAACCCGCTCCGGTCCTCCCGACGTTTCCGACATGACGGGCAGGTGAATTCCGCCCCGCGTTCGGCGTACACCGGGGTAGGCCCGATCGGACGATCCCGGCGCCGACCGCACGGCCGATCGCCGCGAGCCGAGCGGTGGTCTGGGTGGCGTGCTCAACGGCATCGTCGCCCTGCTCAACCGGATCCTGAACGCCCTGTAAGGGCATCCTGACGGCGGGTGCGGCCCACGGGCCGCCCCCGCCGCCCGTCTCAGCCGGCCGGCGGCGGTCCGCCGGTCACCAGCTCCTCGACCGCCGCCCGCTCCCAGCGGCCGGCCACCCCACGCAGGCCGGCCAGGTGATCGGTGATCCGGGCCGCCGGCCAGCGGTGCGCCTCCCGCAGCCCACCGGCCAGCATCCCGAGGTAGGCCGGCGCCGGTGCGTTCCACGACACGTCCTCCGCCCGCCAGGGCGCGGTGAAGGTGAGCATGGGCAGGCCGTCCCGGGTGCCGACCCGGATCAGGGTCTCGTACCGGCCGGGGCCGAGCGTCGCCCGGCCGGTGGCCACCGCCGCCTCGATCCCGGCCAGGTCGGCGCCCGGCGGCCGGTACATCTCCTGGGCGGCCAGGTCCGCGAACTGCTCGCCGGTCAGCAGCCAGCCGCGGGCCGCCGCCACCCCGGGCAGTCGCGGGTCGTAGAAGGCCATCCCGCCGGTCCAGGCCCGCGACTCGCCGGCGAAGTACACGCCGCCGGGCACCAGCACCGGCGCGGAGCGGCGCGGTGGCCGGCCGTCCCGGCAGCCCGGGTACGACCGCAGCCCGCCCGGCGGACGCCCGCCCGACAGGTAACACCCGAGCCGGGCGGCGGACATGTTCGAGCCGTAGGCGACGTACCAGAGCGGGTCCACGCGCTCAGCCTGCCGTCGGCGGCTCAGTACCAACCGGCCCGCCCGGCGGCGTGGCTGACCTGCACGGTGTGCGTGACGCAGCCGCCGCCGACCACCCGGTGCAGCAGGAAGGCGGTCGGCTCGGCGACCAGCCCGGCCTCCTCCTCGGCGCTCATCGCGAGGGCGGCCTGCACCCAGGTGCTCGGTGCGGTGGTCAACACCGTGCCGGCGAAGGCACTGGTCACCGGCCGGTGCAGGTGCCCGGCGGCGACGCGAACGACGTGCGGGTGCCGGCCGATCACCTCGGCCAGCGCGTCCGCGTCGGCGAGCCGGACGGCGTCGGCGGTGGGCACGCCGACCGCGACCGGCGGATGGTGCAGGCACACCACGGCGGGCACCTCGGGTCGGCCGGCGAGCACCCCGTCGAGCCAGCCGAGTTGCTCCTCGCCGAGCCGGCCGCCGGTGTCGCCGGGTGCCAGCGAGTCGAGCACCACGAGCGTGGCGTCCGGATGGTCCAGGTGGTAGTGCGCCGAGAAGCCGCCCCCGACGTACGGCGTGCCGCCGAAGGTGTCCAGCAGCGCCTCGCGGTCGTCGTGGTTGCCGGTCGCGAGGTGGACCGGCAACGGGAACCGCCCGACGATCTCGCGGAGCGCGACGTACTCGTCGGTGCGCCCGTTGGCGACCAGGTCACCGGTGATCACCACGCAGTCCGGCCGGGGGCGCAGCGCCAGCACCCGGCCGAGCGCCCGGTGCAGGCCGGTCGCCGGCTCGGCGGCGAGCGGGCCGGTGGTCACGTGCGGGTCGCTGAGTTGGGCGATGAGCACCGGAACCTCCCAGCGGTTCGGGCCTCCCACGCTACCGGCCGGCACCGCCGGCCGGGGCCCGCGCCGTCCACAGCCTGTGGATGAAACATGTGTACGAAGCCAGCGCTGATCTTGCTGCTGGGCGGAGCGGCGGGCGGCGGACTACCCTTGATCCGCCCCCGGGCGCCGCCCGCCGCGCCCCCTTACCTGGAACGACGTGCCGCGTGGATCACAACCGGGTCATCCGAGACGTCACGGTCCGACTGCCCATGGCGTCGACCGCCGTCGAGGCGTGCCAGTGGACCGTGGCCGCCCTCGCCCGCTACACGCCGGCCGCCATCGCCGTGCTGCTGCACGTCCAGGGCCGGCTCCGCTGCGTCGCGGCGACCGGCTCCTGGCAGGTCTTCTCCACCGTCGCGCCGGGCAGCGGCATCGCCGGCCGGGTCTACGCCACCGGGCACGCCGTCACCGTGGCGGACGTCGCCGCCGACCCGGCCTACCTCCCGGTACGCCCCGACGTGACCGCCGAGATCTGCGTGCCGTTGTGCGACTCGACCGGCCGGCCGGTCGGCGTGCTCGACCTGCAGTGGAGCGCGCCGGAGGAGCTGGACCGGTGGCGCGCCACCGCTGAGCGGCTGGCCGGCGGGCTGGGCGCGCGGATCACCGCGCTGGGCGGGCCGCCCGCCGAGAGCCGCAGCGAGAAACTGCTCCGGCACGCCGCCACGCTGACCGCCGCCCCCACCCAGTGGGAGCTGCTGACCGAGGCGATCGGCGCCGCCCGGGACGTCTCCGGCCTCGCCGCCGCGATGCTGGTCCTCGCCGGCGGGGACGGGCCCCGCCTCGGCGGGCCGACCGACGCGCCGGGCGAGTTGGAGAGCCGGGTACGGGCCGAACTGGCCGAGGCCGGCCCGGAGGCGCTGCGGCGGATGATCACCCGGGCCCACCGGTACGGCTCCGGCTACACCCTGGGCGAGGCCGGGCACCGCCCCACCGACGAGTACGAGCCGATCGCCCGGGCCGGCGTGCGCACCCTGATCGCGGTCCCGGTCGGTACGCCGGACGCGGGTGGGGTGCTGCTGGTCGCCGACGACCGGCTGCTGCGCCCCGACCCGACCACCGTCAACCTGATGGAGCTGCTCGCCGGGCAGGCGTGGACCTGCCTCGACCGGCTGCGCACCCTGGCCCGGCTCCGCGAACAGGCGAGTTCGGACCCGCTCACCGGGCTGCGGCACACCGGGCCGTTCGGCCAGCGGATCGCGGCGGCCACCCCGGGGCGTACCGCCCTGCTCGCCATCGACGTGGACGGTTTCAAGGACGTCAACGACACGTACGGCCACCAGGCCGGCGACCGGCTGCTGGTGGGGCTGGCCCGGGCCCTGGAGGGGGCGCTGCGCCACGGCGACGAGCTGTACCGGATCGGCGGCGACGAGTTCGTCGCGGTGCTCGAGGTGAGCCGCCCGGACGAGGCGGTCCGGATCGCCGAGCGCCTCGCCGAGGCGGCCCGTGGCGTGGGCCGGACGATCAGCGTGGGCGTGGCGGTCGCCCAGCCCGGCGAGCGCCCGGAACTCGCCATGCGCCGCGCCGACCAGGCGCTCTACGCGGTCAAGCGGCAGGGCCGCGACGGCGTCCACCTCTCCGCCGCCTGACACCCCCGCCCGGCCCGCCCCCCGGGCCACGGTGCGGGCGCCGGCTTGCGGCATGTCGCGCTGTAGCCGGCACGGGAAGGCGCGGCATCCGCAGAGCCCAGTCCCGACGAGCGCCCGAGACGGCCGTCGCGGGCGGCGGTCAGGGGCGGGTGAGTTCCCTGGCCAGCAGCTCGGCGATCTGGGCGGTGTTCAGGGCGGCGCCCTTGCGGAGATTGTCGCCGGTGACGAAGAGGTCGAGGGCGCGCGGGTCGTCGATCGCCCGGCGGATGCGGCCGACCCAGGACGGGTCGGTGCCGACCGCGTCGATGGGCATCGGGAACTCGCCCGCGGCGGGGTCGTCGACCAGGATCACCCCCGGCGCGTTGCGCAGCGCCTCCCGGGCGCCCTCGGCGTCGACCTCGGTGCCGAAGACCGCATGCACGGCGACCGAGTGGCCGGTCACCACCGGCACCCGTACGCAGGTGGCGGAGACCTTCAGGTCGGGCAGGCCGAGGATCTTGCGCGACTCGTTGCGCATCTTCATCTCCTCGGACGACCACCCACCGTCGGCCAGCGAGCCGGCCCAGGGCACCACGTTGAGCGCCAGCGGGGCCGGGAACGGGCCCAGCTCGTCGCCGACCGCCTGCCGGACGTCGCCCGCGCGGGAGCCGAGCACCCGGTCCCCGGCGATCTTGCCGAGCTGGGCGTGCAGGGCGTCCACCCCGGCCTGCCCCGCCCCGGAGACCGCCTGGTACGAGGCGAGCACCAGCTCGCGCAGGCCGTACTCGCGGTGCAGCGGGGCGATCGCGACGATCATCGCGAGGGTGGTGCAGTTGGCGTTGGCGATGATGCCCTTGGGCCGGTTGCGCACCTGCTCCGGGTTGATCTCCGGCACCACCAGCGGGACGTCGCGGTCCATCCGGAACGCGCCCGAGTTGTCCACGACGATCGCGCCGCGGTCCACCGCGATCGGCGCCCACCGCGCCGACACCTCGTCGGGGACGTCGAACATGGCCACGTCGACGCCGTCGAGCGCCTCGGGGGTGAGCTCCCGGACGGTCAGCTCCTCGCCCCGGCAGAGCACCGTGCGGCCGGCCGACCGCGCCGAGGCGAGCAGCCGGATCTCGCCCCAGACGTTGCGCCGGGAGGAGAGCAGCTGGCACATCACGGTGCCGACGGCACCGGTCGCCCCGATCACGGCGAGGGTGGGCAGCCGGGTCATCCGGCTACCGCCCGGTGCCCGCGTAGACCACGGCCTCGGTCTCGCCGCCCAGGTCGAACTGGTCGTGGATGGCGCGGACCGCCTTGTCCAGGTCGGTGTCGCGGCAGACCACCGAGACCCGGATCTCCGAGGTGGAGATCATCTCGATGTTGACCCCGGCGGCGCCGAGGGCGGCGAAGAAGCCGGCCGCCACGCCCGGGTGCGACCGCATGCCGGCGCCGATCAGCGACACCTTGCCGACGTGGTCGTCGTAGAGCAGGCCCTTGAACTTGACCGCGTCCTGGATCTTGTTCAGCGCGGCCATCGCGGTCGGCCCGTCGGTCTTGGGCAGGGTGAACGAGATGTCGGTGCGGCCGGTGCCCTCGGTGGAGACGTTCTGCACGATCATGTCGATGTTGATCTCGGCAGCCGCGACGGTGTCGAAGATCTTCGCGGCCGCGCCCGGCTCGTCGGGCACCCCGACGATGGTGATCTTCGCTTCGCTGCGGTCGTGGGCGACGCCGGTGATCAGTGCCTGTTCCACAGGAAGGTCCTCCATCGATCCGCTGACCATGGTTCCGGTGTTGGTCGAGTATGACGAACGGACGTGGATCGGCAAGCCCGCGCGCCGCGCGTACTCCACGCTGCGCAGGTGCAGCACCTTGGCGCCGCAGGCGGCCAGCTCCAGCGTCTCCTCGTAGGTGATCTTCTTGATGTGCCGGGCGTTCGGCACGATCCGCGGGTCGGCGCTGAAGATGCCGTCCACGTCGGTGTAGATCTCGCAGACGTCGGCGTGCAGCGCGGCGGCGAGCGCCACGGCGGTGGTGTCCGAGCCGCCCCGGCCGAGCGTGGTCACGTCCTTGGTGTCCTGCGAGACGCCCTGGAAGCCGGCCACGATGACCACCGCGCCCTCGTCCAGCGCGCCCTTGAGCCGCCCCGGGGTGACGTCGATGATCCGGGCCCGGCCGTGCACCGAGGTGGTGATCACCCCGGCCTGCGAGCCGGTGAACGAACGGGCCTCGTACCCGAGGTTGTGGATGGCCATGGCGAGCAGCGCCATGGAGATCCGCTCCCCGGCGGTGAGCAGCATGTCCAGCTCGCGGCCCGGCGGCAGCGGGCTCACCTGGTTGGCCAGGTCGAGCAGCTCGTCGGTGGTGTCCCCCATCGCGGAGACCACCACCACCACGTCGTCGCCGGCCTTTCGGGCGGCGACGATGCGCTCGGCCACCCGCTTGATCCGCTCGGCGTTGGCGACGGAGGACCCGCCGTACTTCTGCACCACGAGTGCCACGACGGCGCACTCCCTCCCAGCGTCCCTGAGCGTGCCGACGCCGCCGGCATCGGGTCCGGCGGCGCGGGTCAGACCACCTCAGGGTATCGGGCGCCGCGCGCCGCCGGGTCGGGTGATCCCACCATCCGGCCTGCCCAGGCCGGCTCCGCCCGGCCGACCAGGCCGCCCCACCTGGGCCGCGAGGGGGTACGCAGGCAGCGCCGGCGAACCGCGACACGCCGGCCGGGACGGCTCCCCACGGCGGGTGGCCGGCACCGCAGAATGGCCGGGTGCATGCCCATCACCGCGCGGTGCGCCGGTTGGCCGGTCCGCTCGCGCTCCTCCTCCCGGCGATGCTCGCCGCCTGCGCCGCGGACCCCCCGGCGGACGCCCCGACGGCGAGCGTGGACCCCGTCCCCGCCTCGATCGACACCGCTCGGGACCAGTTGACCGCCCTGGCCACGGCGGCCCGGGACCGGCACCTCACCGCCCGCTACACGCTGACGGGCGGGGACCGCGCCGAGCGGACGATCGAGGTGACCACCGCGAACGACGGCAGCTGGCGGGTGGACGTCCCGGGCGGCGCGGGCGGCGGGACGATCGACGTCTCGCTCGCCGCCACCGCCGACGGACTGTTCCAGTGCGCCCTGCCCTCCAGCGGCCACCCGGAGGCGGCCGGCTGCGTGCGGCTCGGGGACCCGGACGACCGAGTGCCGGGACCGTACGACCCCCGGGTCCAGCACCCGTTCACCGACTGGCCGGTGGTGCTCAACGACCAGCGGGCCCCGTTGGCGGTCTCCACCGCCCCGCCGCCGAAGGGGGTCGCCGGCGCCTGCTTCTCGGTCGACTCCACGTCGGCCTCGCTGGACGCCCCGCTGGACGTCGGCGTCTACTGCTACCAGCCGGACGGGACGCTGACCGCCCTCCGGTCGGCGCTGGGCACGCTGCGGCTCGCCCGGCCCCCCGGGCCGGCGCCGGACACCGTCACGCTGGCCGGGCCGGTGGTGGACCGCCCGCCGTGGGAGACGGCGGCCCCGCCAGCCGCGCCGGGGACGACGGCCCCGTCGGGGACGGCGGAGCCCACGCCAACGCCCTGACCGGTGAAGCGTTACGGGTGCCCTTGACCACATTTGCCGGGCCCACCCCGCCGACTGAAACGCCCATACGGGACGCTCCTCCCATGTCCGATCTCCACCCGCTGCTCGCCTTCCGCTGGAGCCCCCACGCCTTCGACCCGACGGCCCGGCTGGCCGACGCCGACGTGGCCTGCCTGCTGGAGGCCGCCCGCTGGGCACCGTCGGCGGGCAACCGCCAGCCCTGGCGGTTCCTGCTCGGGCACCGGGACGACGAGACCGGCAAGCGGATCCTGGTGAACCTGCCGGCGGAGGACCAGCGCTGGGCGCGGCACGCCTCGGCGCTGCTGGTCGGCGGCCACGCCGACGGGCCGGGCGGGGACGCCGAGCGGCGCGCGTACGACCTGGGGCAGGCCGTCGCCCACCTGACCGTCCAGGCCACCGCGCTCGGCCTGTACGTGCACCAGCTGACCCGCTTCGACCACCACGGGCTCGCCGCCGACCTCGACCTGCCCGCCGACGTACGGCCGATGGTGGTGGCCGCCGTCGGCCGGCTCGGTGATCCGCACGCCCTGCCGCCCGACCTGCTCACCCGGGAGACCGCCCTGCGCCGCCGCCGTCCCCTGCCCACCCTCCTGCTCGCCTGATCACCCGACCGGGTCAGCCACCCCGCTGGCCCGCAGCAGCACCCCCGCCGCGTCGGTGTTGCGATAGAGGACGTGCCGACCCTGTCGAGACCGACTGACCAGGCCAGCGGCGTGCAACGCGGCCAGGTGCTGCGAGACGTTTCCGGCGGACATCCCGGCGAGTCGGGCCAGGTCGGTGGTGGTGGTCGCCGTGTCGAGCAGGTGCAGCAGCGTGGCCCGCCCGGGGCCGATCACCCGCGCCAACGGGTCGCCGGGCGGCGGCGTGGTCACCTCCCAGAGCGTCCCGACCGCCCGGACCGGGTACGCCCCGGCCGGTGGTGAGTCCTCCAGCAGGTTCCACAGCACCCGCCGGTCGGTGAACACCGTCGGGTTCAGCGCCAACCCGCGACCGCGCAGGTCAAAGTCCCGTTCGAACGGATCGTCGCTGACCACCCGGTCGCCGAGCCAGCGCAGGCCCGGGTGGAGCTGCTCGAAGAACCGACCGGCCCCGTTCTCGGCGAGCTGGGCGGCCCGGTACGCCACGTCGGCGTCGAGTAGCGCGCGTATCCGCGGCCAGTCCGGGGCGATCGCCTCGTCGTACCAGACCCGCACCGCGTCGACGAGCTGCGGCAGCAGCCCACGGGGGTCGGTGAGCAGCGCCTGCCCGTACGGACTCAGCGGCCGGCGCGGGGTGGTCGCCAGCAGGTCCTGGACCACCACGGCCGGCGGCGTCGCCGCGATCTGGCCGAGCTGCTCGGCCAACTCCACGTTCGGACGGGCCGCCGGGGTGAGGAAATCGGGCAGCGGGCAACCCCGCCAGGTCAGCTCCACCAGCGGTCGGACCCGGGCAGCGACCTCCGGACGGCGCAGGATCACCCGGGCGCGCTCGATCCAGGGCAGGTGCACCGGGTAGCGGACCGGGTCGGCGAGCGCCCACATACTCATGACCGTCTCGTTGACCGGCGACACGGCGAGCCGCACACCCGCCACGTCAGCCAGGCTGAACCGCAACTCGGACACACGACCCCCCGAACCCAGGATTCGGTCCAGCCTAAAAGGTTCGACCGGAACCATGGGGACAGGATTCACTCACCGCCCATGGGGGCCAGAGACACCATCCGCACCGCCGTCCGAAACGTTGTACCGCCAGCCGGGTTGACCCGCGCGCTGGCCGTGCAGGCCATGGTCTACGCCGTCGGCAGCGGCCTGTTCCACGCCGGCAGCGCCGTCTTCTTCACCCGGGCGCTGGGGCTCAGCGCCGCCCAGGTCGGGCTGGGCCTGTCCATCGCGGCAGGGGTATCGCTGCTCGGCACGGTGCCGCTGGGCGGGCTCACCGACCGGTACGGGCCGCAGCGGGTCTGGATCGTCGGGCTGGTGCTGGACGCGGCGCTCTTCGCGTCGTACCCGTTCGTGGGCGGCTTCGCAAGCTTCCTCGCCGTGGTGGTGGCGCTGGCGGCGGTGGACGCGTCGACCGGTGTGGCCCGTCAGGTCTACTCGATCAACGCGCTCCCCCCGGCCGAACGGGTCACGGCGATGGCGTACCAGCGATCGTCGTTGAACGTCGGCTTCGGGCTGGGCGCGGTGATCAGCGGCCTGGTGCTGACGGTGGACACGATCGAGGCGTACCGGGGAATGGTCTGGTTCATCGCGGCGGTGATCCTGGTGACGGCCCTGTTCGTACGACGACTGCCCCGACTGCCGCAGGTGACCCGGCCGGTGGAGCCGATGGGTCGGCTCGCCGTCCTGCGGGACCGGCCGTTCATGGTGGTGTCCCTGCTGTCCGGGCTGCTCACCGCGCACGGGGTGCTCTACCTGACGGTCATGCCGCTCTGGATCCTCACCCACACCGACGCCCCGAAGACGGTGATCGCCGCCCTGGTGCTGCTCAACACGGTCCTGATCGTGCTGCTCCAGGTACGCGTCAGCCGAGGCGCCGACACTGCCGCGGGCGCAGCGCGGGCCTCCCGCCGTGGCGGTCTGCTGATCGCCCTGGCCTGTCTGGTCCTGCCGATCTCCGGAGTCACCCGGGGCCCGCTCACCGTGGTGGTGCTGGTGGCCGCCGCGACGGTGCTGATCCTGGCCGAGCTGATCGAGTCTGCGGGCACCTGGGGGCTCACCGCCACCCTTCCGCCGGACGACCAGCGCGGCGCGTACGTGGGGGCGCTGCGGCTCGGCGAGCAGGTGCAGTACCTGATCGCCCCGGCGGGGCTGACCGCGCTGGGCGTGACGACCGGCGGCTGGGGCTGGTACCCGATGGCGGCGATCTTCGCGTTGGTCGGGCTGGCGATCGTGCCGGCGGTGGCGTGGACCGGGCGGACCCGCCGCCTGGGCGCGGCGAGCCCGGAGTTCGAGAGGGTGACCCCGGTCCCATAGTTCGGACGCGCCTTACCAAGGCCGACCCGATCACGTAGGGTCACCCTGTCATGTGGCAGGCGCAGCTTCTCCTTCGCCGCCGCGACGAGGCCTGACGGCCGGCACCTCGTCGCGGAGTTGAACCGCGCCGTCCAGCACATCCGAATTCTTCCTCGGCACCGCCGGAGCATCGTCGCTCCGCACCAGCCGACACCTTCCGATTGCTGACGCCACATGTTCCAGGGAGCACTCCGCCATGGCTCAACCCGCCGTCGACGCTGAGACCGATCCGATCGCCCGGCAGCGTCCCAGCCGGATGCCGATCCACCGCTACCTGCCGTACCACCAGCAGTTCCGGCTCGACCTGCCGGACCGCACCTGGCCGACCCGCCGCGTCGAGGCCGCCCCGCGCTGGTGCGCGGTCGACCTGCGCGACGGCAACCAGGCGCTGATCGACCCGATGTCCCCGGAGCGCAAGCGCCGGATGTTCCAACTGCTGGTGCAGCTGGGCTACAAGGAGATCGAGGTCGGCTTCCCCTCGGCCAGCCAGACCGACTACGACTTCGTCCGACAGCTGATCGAGCAGGACCTGATCCCCGAGGACGTCACCATCCAGGTGCTGACCCAGTGCCGGGAGCACCTGATCGACCGGACCTTCGAGTCGCTGCGCGGTGCCCGCCGGGCCATCGTGCACTTCTACAACTCCACCTCGACGTTGCAGCGCCGGGTGGTCTTCGGCCTGGACCGGGACGGCATCACCGACGTCGCCACCTCCGGCGCCCGGCTCTGCCAGAAGTACGCGGAGATCCACACCCCGGACACCGACATCCACTACGAGTACTCGCCGGAGTCGTACACCGGCACCGAGCTGGAGTACGCGCTGGAGGTCTGCTCGGCGGTCATCGAGGTCGTCGACCCGACCCCGGGCCGCAAGCTGATCGTCAACCTGCCGGCGACCGTCGAGATGGCCATGCCGAACGTGTACGCCGACTCGATCGAGTGGATGCACCGGCACCTGCCCCGGCGGGACAGCCTGGTGCTGAGCCTGCACCCGCACAACGACCGGGGCACCGGGGTGGCCGCCGCCGAGCTGGGCCTGCTGGCCGGCGCCGACCGGATCGAGGGCTGCCTGTTCGGCAACGGCGAGCGCACCGGCAACGTCGACCTGGTCACCCTGGGGCTGAACCTGTTCTCCCAGGGCATCGACCCGATGATCGACTTCTCGAACGTCGACGAGATCAAGCGCGCGGTCGAATACTGCAACCAACTGCCGGTGCACGAGCGCCACCCGTACGCCGGCGACCTGGTCTACACCGCCTTCTCCGGCTCGCACCAGGACGCGATCAACAAGGGCTTCGACGCCCTGGCCCTGGACGCGCGGGCCGCCGGGGTGCCGGTCGACGAGCACACCTGGGCGGTGCCCTACCTGCCGATCGACCCGAAGGACCTGGGCCGCACCTACGAGGCGGTCATCCGGGTCAACTCGCAGTCCGGCAAGGGCGGCGTCGCGTACATCATGAAGACCGAGCACCAGCTCGACCTGCCCCGCCGGCTCCAGATCGAGTTCTCCGGCGTGGTGCAGCAGGTCACCGACCACGACGGCGGCGAGGTCGACCCGGGCAGCATGTGGGAGATCTTCGCCCGCAACTACCTGCTCGACCACCAGGTCGACCCGGCGATCACGCTGACCACCTACAGCCTCGGCACCGCCGACGGCAAGGTGGAGATCGAGGCCAGCGTCGGCACCGGCGGCGAGCAGCGGGTGCTGGCCGCGGTGGGCAACGGCCCGATCGACGCGTACGTCAACGCGCTGCAGTCCCTCGGCGTGGCGGTACGCGTGCTCGACTACCACGAGCACGCGCTCTCCTCCGGTGGCGACGCGCAGGCCGCCGCCTACGTCGAGTGCGAGGTCAACGGCCGTACGGTCTGGGGCGTCGGCACCGACGCCAACATCGTCACCGCCTCCATCCGCGCAGTAACCAGCGCCGTCAACCGCGCCCACCGCTGAGGTGCAAGAAGGGGCCCCCGCCTATACAAAAGCGTTAAGCGGGGCCCCTTCCTTTCACCTGTCCGGGGGTGTGGCGGCGGGCAGCGAGGGGCAGGGTTGCGCGCCGGGAGCCTCCCTGGTCGGGCGGCGCACCAACACGGCGGCCAGCAGCGCGCCGCCCAGCAGCAGCCCCGCGCACCAGGCCAGCGCTCCCCGGTAGGCGTGGGTCAGGTCCGCCTTCTGCTCGTACCCGGTGCCGGAGAGCCCGACCAGCAGTGGCAGGGCGGCCACCGCCAGCAGGCCGCCGGCCCGGGAGGCGGCGTTGTTGAAGCCGCTCGCCACCCCGGCGAACCGGTCCGACACGGCGGCCAGCACGGACGCGGTCAGCGGCGCCACCACCAGGGTCAGCCCGATGCCGAAGAGCACCACCCCGGGCAGCACATCCGTCCAGTACGAGGCGCCGGGCCGCACGCCCCGCAGCAGCAGCAACCCGACCGCGGCGATCACCGGCCCGACGGTGAGCGGCAGCCGGGGCCCGATCCGGGCGGAAAGCGCGCCGGCGCGGGACGATCCGATCAGCAGCAGCACCGTCATCGGCACCGTGGCCAGGCCGGTGCGCAGGGCCGACCAGCCCACGACGTTCTGCAGGTAGACGGCGAGGAAGAAGGTGAAGCCGCCGAGCGCGGCGTACACCACCACGGTGAAGACGTTCAGCGCCGAGAAGAGCCGGCTGGAGAAGAGGCCGGTGGGCAGCATCGCGGCCTCGCCGCGACGCCGCTCCAGCCAGACGAAGCCGGCCGCCGCGACCACCCCGACCAGCACCGACAGCAGCACCGGCAGCGAGCGGACGCCGCGGGCCGGGGCGTCGATCAAGGCGTACGTGATGCCGCCCAGTCCCAGCGCGCCGAGGGCCGCGCCGGTCATGTCGAACCGGCGCCGGCCGGTACGCGCGACGTCGACGTCCCGGCTCTCCGGCACCCAGCGCAGCGCCGCGAACACCACCGCCACGGCCAGCGGCAGGTTGATGAAGAAGATCCACCGCCAGGAGAGCGCGTCGATCAGCCAGCCGCCCAGGAACGGGCCGAGCGCGGTGGAGACCCCGGACAGTCCGGCCCAGACGCCGATGGCCCGCCCCCGGTCGTCGGGATGGAAGCTGGCCTGGAGCACGGAGAGCGAGCCGGGGGTGAGCAGCGCGCCGCCGGCGCCCTGGAGGACCCGCGCGGCGATCAGCTCACCGGTGCCCTGGGCCAGTCCGCAGAGGACGGAGGCGACGGCGAACCAGACCACCCCGAGCAGGAAGACGCGTCGCCGGCCGAACCGGTCGCCGAGCGCCCCGCCGAGCAGTACGAACGCCGCCAACATGAGCAGGTATCCGTTGACGGTCCACTGCAGATCCGCCACGGTGGCGCCCAGTTCGGCGCCGAGCCGGGGCAGGGCCACGTTGATGACCGTACTGTCCAGAAACACCGCGCCGGAGGCGAGGATCGCGGCGAGCAGGGTGCCCCGCCCCGCGGGAGTGCCGATCCGGAGCGCGGGTTCGGATTCCGTCATCGGGTGCGCGGCGTGGACACCCCCGGTTCAGGTGGGGGGGGTGACGCCGCTCCCTCCCCTCGGGTGATGTTCTTACATGGGCTGTTGGTAGGACGTGAGACGTGGGTGAGGTGGTGAGGCGGGCTCACGGGTACCGCTGCTATCCGTCGTCTGAGCAGGCCGATCAGTTGAACCGTACCGTCGGGTGCGTCCGGTTGGTCTACAACCGGGCGCTCGACGCCCGGACCCGCGCCCGGGCCGCCGACCGGCGACGCGACCACCTGCACAAGCTGACCACTCGACTCGTCCGCGATACCAACGGTCGTGATCGAACTCTGCCAATCTGCCGGTGTGGGTTCTCCTTTGTGCCACGAATCGCCGAAGGCGCGGCGGGGTACTGTGCTGGCTCGTCGGGAAGGCGCAAGCTGGAGGAGTGTTCGTGCGTACCAGATCAGCAGCACGGGTGGCCGCGGCGGCGGCACTGGCCGCGGCGCTCGCGTTCGGTGGGGCCGGCTGCGTCCCGGTCGACCCCGACCAGCCGGAGGCCACCCCGACGGTCAACGGCAACGTCCGCCAGCAGCTCGACCAGCTGACGGTCGCCAAGGAAGGGCCGATGCGCGGCTACAGCCGGAGCCGCTTCCCGCACTGGCGGGACACCGGCAAGAATTGCGACGTCCGGGACAGCGTCCTGAAGCGTGACGGCGAGGGCATCCGCCTCTCCGGCTGCAACGTGGTGGGCGGCCGTTGGGAGAGCGCGTACGACGGCAAGGTCCTCAGCGATCCGATCGAGGTGGACATCGACCACACCGTCCCGCTGGCGGCGGCGTGGCGCAGCGGCGCCGCCGACTGGGACGACGCCAAGCGCGGCAACTTCGCCAACGACCTGACCCGGCCGCAGCTCATCGCGGTTTCCCGCACGTCCAACCGGGCAAAGGGTGATCAGGACCCGTCCCGGTGGAAGCCGCCGAACCGCTCCTACTGGTGCACGTACGCCGAGAGCTGGGTGACCGTCAAACACTACTGGCGGCTCACGGTGACCACCGCCGAGAAGGCCGCCCTGGCCGACATGTTGGAGGACTGCACATGGGCGAACAAGCGGTGACCGACCCCGGGGCGACGCCCGCCCCGGAGCAGACGCCGGACGCGGGCGGGGACGCCGCCGCCCCGGCGACCGGCAGCGCGGACGCCACCGCCACCGGCAGCGGTGACGCCGCCGCGGCGGCGGCGGTGGGCGAGGCACCGGGCGCACCGCCCGGCGGCGAGCCGGCGGCGAAGGCCGGGAGGAGCACCCCGCAGAGCCGCAGCACCGACATCGTGGCCGGCCCGGGCGGGGTGATGACCGACGAGGCCGGTGTGGTCACCGGCGAGCTGACCCTGCGGACCGACTACGCCGATGGCCAGCTCACCCTTCACGTCCAGTACAAGGACGCCGACGAGTGGTACGTGGTGACCGGCGGCCGGGTGCCGCTGGCCGACCCCGCCGCGCTGGAGGCGGTGCACAACGTGGCCGTCGCCCTGCTCAACCGCCCCGAGGGCTGACCGGACGACGGCGCTCGGCGCCCAGCTGGCCGCCCGGGCCGCCCGGCTGGCCGGCAGCTTCGACGCCCGTAACGGCACCGG
>NZ_JBFAID010000001.1:387296-466276 GCF_040654475.1 Micromonospora sp. NPDC050686 | reverse complement strand
CGCCGGGCGTCCTGCGTGGCCGGAACGGAGCGTCAGCGGAGTGCAGGCCGCGCGCCCTGGCGGCGGCGCGTGCGGCCCGTTCAGGGCCGCCTTGATAGATGTACGGAAAGTTCTCCCACACCGGCCGGCAGCCAGGCCGGCAGCCAGCCGCCCCGCCACAGCTTCCAGGTCACGGCGGGTTGACGTGCCGATGCCCGGTGCTATTCTGGCGCTCGTCGAGGACGCCAGCGCGGCCTTCCTGCCGGATCGCTGGACTCGACGTCAGAGATGCCGAGCGGCCTTCTTGCCGCTGATGCGGACCCCGTCCCGCCGGCTCTCAATCGCACCGGCCGCCATGCCGGTCTTCCGAATCCGCTGAGCGGCCCAGCACGGCCTTTCCTGCCGTCCACGATGGCCCGGATTCGCACCTCTCCACGGGTGGGGGCAGCCTGCGGCAACCAAGCCGGATGCCGACATCCCAGGCTCCCCACCCGTGCCGGCCCCACTCATCGGCTCGACGAGCGCGAAAGGACATGACCCATCGGCGGGAAGTGGCACGACCACGAAACCGCCCTCCGGCGTCAGCCGCCCTCTCGGCGGTGCCAGGAGACACGACGAACGCCACCAGCGGACCCACGTCCACGGCTGGTGGTGCTTCGTCTCCCGTCCCTGCCACCCCGTGAGGAGAGAGTCATGTCCACCCCGTTCACCCTGTACCGTCCCGGCCTCGTCGCTGGCCGTGACGCCCAGGCCCTGCATCGCGCCGCCATGCCGGAGTTCTCCGGCTGGCTGGAGCACACCCGCCCCGCTGGCGGCTGCTCCCGTCCGATCCGCCTCACCGGCACCATCGCGGCCGTCGACCGAGACACCGGCCGGATCCTGAACGAGCAGCACACCGACGAACTGCCCGACCGGACGCTCTACAAGGCGTGCGGCAACCGCCGCGAATCGCAGTGCCGAGACTGCTCCTGGGTCTACCAGGGCGACGCCTACCAGGTCGTCCGCTGCGGTCTGACCGGCGGCAAGGGCGTCCCCGCCTCGGTCGGCCGGCATCCGGTCGTCTTTGCCACATTCACCGCCCCGTCGTTCGGCGCGGTCCACCACCGCCACGTCGCACGCCACACCTGCGGCAGCCGGCAACGCTGCGACTGCCGCCCCGCTCCCTGCCGTGCCCGCAGCACCACCGGCACCTGCGCGCATGGGCAGCCCGCGGTGTGCTTCGCCCGCCACGACGCCGACGATCCGCGACTCGGGCAGTCGTTGTGCCTGGACTGCTACGACCACGACCACCAGGTCATCTGGAACTACTTCTCTGGCGAGCTGTGGCGGCGCACCAAGCAGGCCATGGAGCGTCACCTCGCCGCGCTCTGCCGGCGGCGCGGCATTCCCTTCGTTCGGGTCGTCACGGCCTCGGGCAAGGTCCGCTGGGTGCCGCCCGTGCGGGTGTCGCACGGCAAGGTCGCCGAGATGCAACGCAGAGCGGCGGTGCACTTCCATGTCCTGCTGCGCCTCGACGGCGTCGACCCCGACGACCCGGACGCGCTCGTGCCGCCGCCGATCGGCATCACCGTCGACGACCTGGAGGCTGCCGTCCACACCGCCGCCTTTCGGATCACCGTCACCACACCCCCGCACCCCGACCGGCCGCAGGGCTGGCTGGTCGCCTGGGGCGAGCAGGTCGACGTCCGCCGGATCAACAGCGCCGGCGGCGAGCTGACGGACGGCAAGGTGGCCGCCTACCTAGCGAAGTACGCCACCAAGGCCACCGAAGCCACCGGCCATCAGTTCACCCGGCTCACCCCCGCGACGATCGACGACTACGCCGACTCGGAAGGCGACCACCTCGCCCGCCTCATCGACGCCTGCTGGCACCTTGGCCGCACCACCCACACCGACACCGACAGCGGCGCCGCAACTGCCGACGACCGTCAAGCCGGCCTTGACACCAAACTCAACGCCTACGCCGGGCTGCGCCGTTGGGCACACATGCTCGGCTTCGGCGGTCACTTCCTCACCAAGGCCCGCCGCTACTCCGTCACCTTCCGCCTGCTCCGCGACACCCGCGCCACCTACCGCCGCACCGAAGATGACGGAACGGCCGACACCGTGACCGTCGGCGTTCTCAGCTACGCCGGCTCCGGCTGGCTCACCGAAGGTGACGCCCTGCTCGCCAACACGGCTGCTCGTCAGCGACGCGAGAGCAGACGCATCGGCCGGGAAGAACTCGCCCACGAAGCCTGGCTTATCGGGGCCGCCGCATGAGCCATGACCTCACCCCGCGCTGGTACTCCCCGGCCGAGGTCGCCGTTCTCCTCGGCTTCGGCATCTCCAAGGTCAAGATGAAGATCGCCACCGGCGAGCTGCGCTCCATCAAGGACGGCAAGTACCGCCGCATCCTCCCCGAATGGGTCGACGACTACATCCGCGAGCAGGTCGAGCGCCAGGAGGCCGCCTGATGCCCGCACGCGCACGAGCCAACGGCGAAGGCTCGATCTTCCCCTACCGCAACGGCTTCGCCGCCTACGTCTGGGTCACCAAGCCCGACGGCAAGCGCACCCGCAAGTACGTCTACGGCAAGACCCGCGAAGCCGTCCACGACAAGTGGATCAAACTGCACCAGCAGGCGAAGCAGGGGCCGGTGGCGACCAGCGTTCCCACGGTCGACACCTTCCTCACCTACTGGCTCACCGAGATCATCCAGCCAAACCGGGCACCGCTGACCTACGCCACCTACGAGACGTTTGTCCGTCGCTACATCTCCCCCGGCCTCGGCTCCAAGCGGCTCGACCGGCTCCAGTCGCGCGACGTGCAGACCTGGATCAACCAGATCGCCCGCACCTGCCAGTGCTGCGCCCAGGGCAAGGACGCCGCACGCCGGAAGGAGAAGCGCCGTTGCTGCGCCGTCGGTCGCTGCTGCCAGGCCGTCCCGTCGACGCGCACGGTCAGCGACATCCGGGCGGCGCTGCGGGCCGCCCTCACCCACGCCCAGGCCGAAGACCTCATCACCAAGAACCCGGCCGTGCCGGTCACCCTCGCCACGGTCCGCCGCCGCCGCGGCAAGTCGTGGTCGAGCGACGAGGCCCGAAAGTTCCTCGAATCGGCCCGCGCCGACGAGGACTCGCTCTACGCCGCCTACGCCCTGGTCCTCGTCGTCGGTCTACGCAAGGGCGAGGCGCTGGGACTCACTTGGGAGGACGTCGACCTCGACGCCGGAGAGCTGACCGTCGGCCGTCAGCTGCAACGCGTACGTGGGCAGCTCCTCCACCGCGACACCAAGACCCAGGCATCCGACGCCAAACTCCCCCTGCCCGACATCTGCCTGACCGCGCTCAAGCTCCGAAGCGAACAACGCGACGAGGCACGAGCAGCCGCCGGCAACGCCTGGCACGAAACCGACCTCGTATCCACCACCCGCTATGGCACACCGATCGAGCCGCGCAACTTCCAGCGCTCCTGGCAGACCCGGTGCGACAGAGCAGGGGTCCGCCCGATCACCGTCCACGACGCAAGGCGTACCTGTGCCACGCTGCTGGCCGACCTGGACGTCCACCCGAGAGTCGCCATGCAGGTCCTCCGGCACGCCCGCTTCTTCGTAACGATGGAGATCTACACGCAGGTCTCATCGAAGGCGACGCGGGAAGCACTCAGACGCCTTGGCGACTCCCTCGGCCGCTGACTGTTGTCCCCGAACAGCAGCGGTCCCGAGGACGTAGTTCAGCTTTTGCGATTCGGGTCGGTGAGAGCATCCCAGTCGTCAGCGTTCATCGGGAGCGGCGCCCAGTGCGGCAGGTAGAAGGGTCGCCGCGGTGGGTCGGCCACCGTGAACGGCTTGAACTCCGGGTCCGCGATCACCCGGTAGACGAACTCGGCCGTCGACATGTCGAGCTGGTGCCACGGCTCGATGCCGTCCCACCGCGCGACCACAGGCCACCGGTCGGGCTCCACCGAGCGGTCTGCCAGCCAGTAGTATTCCCCCTCGGTCTGATCGCTGCCCCACTGGATCAGCCCCGCCCCCTTGTCCCGCTCGAAAATCTCGTAGGGGGCCCACAACCCCGCGGAGTCAGGCTCGCTTGGCCACTGCGGACAATAGGTCCACGCCCGAAACAGCGGTTCCGCATGATCGTCCGTCGGCCGAAAAAGGTCCAGGTAGGCGTAGAACGCCCCCGGCACGAACCGCCGGCACAGTTCCTTGAAGTCCGTCGGCAGCGCGACGCCCAGCTCCGCTTCCGCCTGCTCCCAGCCGGCACCGTCCTCGGGCTCCTGGTGCCATCCGGTCACGTCGATGATCCGGTCGATCCACGTCAACTGATCATTCACGGCCGGCAAAGTAACAGCACAGGCGGACATTCCCTCGCCTGTCGCCACCCGCCCGCTGACAGTTGCTGTACTTAGCTGCTGTACGACAGCAGAAAGGCCACCTCCCGAAGCCGGGAAGTGGCCTTTGACCTGCGTGGGCGATACTGGGATCGAACCAGTGACCTCTTCGGTGTGAACGAAGCGCTCTCCCGCTGAGCTAATCGCCCGCAGCGACGTTGACTCTACCTGATCGTGCACCCGGACCAAAAACCCGGCCCCCCGAGTCGCGGAGCGCCGGCCGGGACGCCCGACGGAGCCGCGACTCAGTGGGTCGCGAGGTAGTGCAGCGCCCGGGCCACCACGTCGATCCCGAAGCTGTACTTGAGCGACAGCCAGACCACCGCGGCGACGAAGACCAGGCCGGCGGAGCCGAGGGCGAGTCGCACCCCGAGGGATCGGCTGGTGGCCCACCGGGTCCAGGCGTGGACGTTGCGCCGGGTGAAGGTGAGCAGTCGGCGGGCCCAGTGGAACTCGACCGCCCAGATGGCGAGGCCGGCGATGACGATGAGCCAGCCGGGGCCGGGCAGCGGGATGAGCGCGATGCCGACGGTGACCACGAGGGCGCCGGCGATGGCGATGAAGATCTTGAGGGCGATCCGGCCGGTGGGGTTGGCGCGGATCAGGTCGAGGGTGGTCCGCATCCGCAGCCGCCAGCCGGCGCGCGGGGGGTCGGCCACGGCGACCGGGGACGGTGCGGCGGGTGACACGGGGACGGTGGTCCGCCGCGCGGCGGCGGGGCCGCGGCGGCTGTTGGACGCCGGGCCGCGAAGGCCGTTGCCGGGTCCGCGGCGGTTGCCGGGCACGCGTCGGGGACCGCCGCCGGCGGCGCGTCGCGCCCGGCCGGGGTCCGCTGCCCGGCCGTCCCGGTCACCTTGCTCCATCGGCACCTCACGCCCTCAACTTTCGGCTGGTAAAGCCCCACCGTTCGGCTGACTCGCGGCGGGCGCCCGATCCGTTATGGAGCATCTCGCCACCATTTCGCCTGCCAGTGTCCCGCCGGACCGTCACTCCCGCGGACGACTGGACGTTACCGGAGTAAGTCGACGACTGAGGAACCCGACTCCGCGCGGGAACACCCGCTGGGCAGAACCGGAAATCCTAGCAGAAGTTTCACATTCTGACGGGCCTTCCGACCCCCTTCCCACCACTGGGTGAAGTCAGCGTATGGCGGAGCGTAGCCAGGAGCAGCACCTGAGTATGGGAAAAGCGGGACACGCGCGTTCCGCAGCGGTGCCGGGGGGAGAACGTCCATGAGTGTCATCCGACCGACGACCGTAGAGGTCGAGACGTCGCTAAGGCTCGTCGCACCTGACGCCACGGCCTTGCCGGTGCGCGCCAGTCTGCGCTACGACCCTGCTGACCCGTATGCGGTCCATGTCCTGTTCCACGCCGAAAGTGCCGGCGGCGAGGCGGTGAGCTGGTCGTTCGCCCGCGAACTGCTGGTCACCGGGCTCGACGAGCCGGCCGGCATCGGCGACGTGCGGGTCTGGCCGTGGGCCACCCCGCGCGGCGACTTCGTCGCGCTCGCGCTGTCGTCCCCGGACGGCAACGCCCTGTTCGAGGTGCCGCGCAGCGTCCTGGTGCGCTTCCTGCGGCGGACCTACGTCGTCGTCCCGCGCGGCCGCGAGGCCGAGCACCTGGACGTCGACACGGCGGTGAACCGGCTGCTCGCCGGCCGCTGAAAAACCACGCACCACCGGAGCCGCGCGGAGCTGCCGAGCCCGCGCGGCTCCCGCTACCCACCATCGGGTACGCGGACAGCAGGGTCAGCCGTGGGTGGTGATCCCCCCGTCGACCGGGATCACGGCCCCGGTCAGGTACGCCCCGGCCCGCGACGACAGGTAGATCGCGGTGCCCGCCATGTCCTCCGGTCGGCCGATCCGGCCCAGCGGGACCTGCCCCTCGATCGCAGCCCGGGACGCCGGGTCGTCCAGCGCGAACGCCATCATCTTGCTTTCGAACGGCCCCGGCGCGATCGCGTTGACCGTGATCTGCTCGCCGGCGAGCTGGTGGGCCAGGCTCCGGGTCAGCATGTGCACGGCGGCCTTGGTGGCCGAGTAGGCGTACACCTCCATGAACGGCACCCGGAGGCCGTCGATCGAGCCGATGTTGATCACCCGGGCCGGGTCGTCGGCGCTCGCTGCCGCGCGCAGCGCGGGCAGCAGCGCGGTGGTCAACCGGAAGACGGCCTTGACGTTGACCGCCCACAGCTTGTCGAAGGCGCCCTCCGGGTACGACTCCAGCGGCGCGCCCCAGGTGGCCCCGGCGTTGTTGACCAGCACGTCGAGCCGGTCGACCCGCTCCCCCACGGCCGCGGCGAGGCCCTCGGCGCCGGCGTCGGTGCTCAGGTCGGCCGGGATCGCCTCGCAGCTTCCCTCGGCGGAGAGCTGCTCGGCCACCGCCGCGCAGACCTCCGCCTTCCGCGACGAGATGATCACGCGGGCGCCAGCCCGGACGAATCCCTGGGCGATCATCAGGCCGATCCCCCGCGAACCGCCGGTGACCAGGACCGTCTTGCCTTCGACCGAGAACAGCTCCGTCATGCCCATCCCATCGTTCGGCGGGCCGCGGCGCGGCCACCCGCCCCGGACGCTACCGCTGGGTAACGTAGTCCGCCTGTCCCGGCCCGGACAAGCCCCGCGGGGCGACGCCCCGGCACCCGGGTGGCCGGAAACCGGCGACGTTGCTCCCGCCCAGCGTGCGACCTGCCGGAATGCCGGTTAACGTCGAAGTCGATGGTCTCTTCCGGACAGCTCTCCCCGGCCAACCGTACCGACCTCTCCCCCGCCGAGATCGACACCTGCGCGCTCGGCACGCTCCCCGGCGCGCGCGGCTGGCGCCGGCCGATCCTGCTCGACGCCGAGCTGCTGGTGCTGGTCACCGGTGGGCACGGGCACGCCGAGCTGGACTTCCGGTCGCTGCCCTGCCGGCCGGGCACCCTGCTGCGCGCCCGCCCCGGTCAGGCGCTGCGCTGCACCGGCGCGCAGCTCGACGCCACCGTCGTGCGCTGGGCCGGGTCGGCGCTGCACGGCCTGGACGTCGACCCGGACGCCGCGCCCACCGTGCGGCAGCTCGCCGGTGAGGACGAGGACGCGGTGATCAGCGAGGTCGCCCAGCTGACCGAGGACTGCCGCCGGCTGCGGGGCGTGCCGGCCGCGCGGGGACTGCTGCGCCACCAGCTCGCGGTGCTGCTGCATCGGCTCGCCCTGCTCGGCACGGCCGGCGCCGACGCCGAACGCCCCGAGGCGGCCACCTTCCGCCGGTTCTGCCGGGAGGTGGAGGCCGACTACCGGCGCACCCGCCGGGTCGAGGACTACGCTGCCCGGCTCGGCTGCTCGGTGCGTACCCTGACCCGGGCCTGCCTGGCGATGACCGGGCGCAGCGCCAAGCAGGTCATCGACGAGCGGGTGGCGTTGCAGGCCAGCCGGCTGCTTGCCGCGACCGACGAGCCGATCGCCCGGATCGGCCGGCGGCTGGGCTTCCCGGAGCCGACCAACTTCGGCCGGTTCTTCACCCGCGAGATCGGGACGAGCCCCGGGGCGTTCCGGGCGGCGGCCGAGCAGCCCGTCCCCGCGGCCCGGATCGTGCGTCCCCGCCCGCCCGCCGAGTCCAACGGCGGTCCCCGCCAGGCATGATGGCGGGGTGCAGATCTCCGCGCGGGGCGACTACGCGGTGCGGGCGGCGCTGAGCCTGGCCGCCGCGTACCCGGTCCGGATGTCCACCCAGGCCATCGCCGGCGAGCAGGACATGCCGCGCAAGTTCCTCGAGGCGGTCCTGGCCGACCTGCGCCGCGCCGGCATCGTCCGGGCCCAGCGCGGCGCCGAGGGCGGCTACACCCTGGCCCGCCCGCCCCGCGAGGTCACCATCGGCGCGATCCTGCGCGCGGTGGACGGCCCGCTCGCCGAGGTGCGCGGCCTCCGCCCCGAGCAGACCCGGTACGACGGCTCGGCCCAGCACCTGCCCGGGCTGTGGGTGGCGGTGCGCGCCGCGGTCCGCCGGGTGGTCGACGAGGTGAGCCTCGCCGAGATAATCAGTGGCCGGCTCCCCGCGCACGTGCGTAGGTTGACCGCTCTGCCCGACGCCTGGGAGCCACGCTGATGCCCACCCCCACGCTGCACACCGACCGGCTGCTGCTGGAGCCGTACCGGCCCGCCGACGCCGACGACGCGGTCGCCCTGCTCGCCGACCCCGAGGTGGGCCGGTTCATGGGCGACGGGCCGATGAGCGAGCCGGAGGCGGTCGCCCTTTTCGGCCGGCTGTTCAGCAAGGTGTACGCCGACGACCTGTTCGACGTCTGGGCGGTGCGCCGCGACGGCCGCTACGTCGGGCACGCCGAGATCAAGCGGACCGACGACGTCGACGGCCACGAGATCGTGTACGCGCTGGTGCGCGAGGCGTGGGGCGCCGGCCTGGGCAGCGAGATCGCCCGGGCGCTGCTCGCGTACGGCTTCGGCACCCTCGGCCTGCCCACCGTGTACGCCACCGTCGCGGCCGGGAACACCGCGTCCCTGGCCCTGCTGGCCAAGCTCGGCTTCCGGCACGAACGCGACGTCATCGAGGACGACGGCAGCACCACCCGGGTGCTGGCCGTCGACCGCTCCCCCGTGGCCGCCTGAACCCCGCCATCGGCAGCGCTTCACCGCACCGTCCAGTGCGGAGCGAGCAGGTTTCCCGAAAAGCCGTTCCGGGCATGTTCCGGGCCGAGACGGCAGGGCAAGCCAGGGTATGGGAAGGGAGCCCACGATGGGTCTGATGTTCCGCAAGCGCAAGAAGTACGGGCCGCTGGTCCTCAACTTCACCGAGAACGGTCTCTCCTCGTGGACCATCAAGATCGGTCGCTGGTCCTGGAACTCCCGCGCCAAGGCGCACCGGGTGGACCTGCCGGGGCCGCTGTCCTGGAAGCAGGACAAGTCCCGGGCGTGACGTCCCGAGGTCGAGCGGGGCGCCGGTGTTTTCCACCGGCGCCCCGCTCGACGTCTGGGGCCGGATCGGACGGGCGACCGGGGCAGGCGTCAGCCGGGTACCGCCCGGTCAGCTGATCCGCAGATCAGGTCGAGGTGCGCGTCGAGCGCGGCCAGCGCCCGCTCGGCGCTGTAGTGGCCGCCGAGCAGGTAGATCCCCAGCCCTTCCATGAGCGCCAGTAGCCCGGCCGCCAGTTCGTCCCGGTCGGGCCCTTCGATCAGATCAGCGACAAAGGCGAGCAGCTGCGCATTCTCCTCGCGGAGGCTGGCGGCGGCTGCCGGCCGTACCGCGGCGTAGGCGAGAAAGGCCAGGGCTACCCGCCCGTCGGCGCGGGACTCCTCCGTCAACGGGAGGATCGCGGTGATCATCGTACGCAGCAGCAGCCGTCGTGGCGGATCGCCGCCGAGCCGGCTGAGCGCGTCGGTGACCCGGGTCTGGGCCCGGTCGCGCACGACGGTCATCGCGAACGTCATCATCTCGTCCTTGGTGCGGAACCAGTGCTGCACCATCCCCGCCGAGACGCCGGCCTCGTGCGCCACGTGTCGCAGGCTCACCGCCTCCAGGCCCTGACGTGCGGCGACCCGCATCAGCGCGTCGGCGATGAGCGTGCGCCGCTCCTGGCGGTCGACCCTCTTCGGCATGGGTCACATGCTGTCACGCGGTCGGGCGGGTGATCGCCGCCGAGCCGACCGGCGCCGGGGTGGCTCCCAAGGTCGGATCAGCCGGTGTGACGGTTCCGGCCGCGGCGTCCACCGTGATGATCTGCCCGGTGCGGATCTTCCGGGTGGCGGCCGGGACGCAGATGACGGCGGGGATGCCGTACTCCCGGGCCACCGTCGGTCCGTGCGCCATGATCGCCCCGGTCTCGGTCACCAGTGCCGCGGCGGTGAGGAACAGCGGTGTCCAGCCGGGGTCGGTGGTGGGGGCGACCAGGATCTCGCCGGGCTCGACCCGGGCGGTCGCCGGGTCGTGGACGACCCGGGCCGGTCCCGTCGCCGCACCGGCCGCGGCGCCCACACCACGAAGAGCGCCGTCCGGCGCCGGGGCCGGCGGCAGGACCGACTCCACGTCGGTACCGTCGGACAGCACAGCCACCGGGACCGCCTTGCGGCGCAGTTCTCGCCGGTGGACCGCGCGACGGGACAGGACCGTCACGCGGTGGTCGGCGTCGTGCCGCACCGCTGACCATGCGTCGTCGAGAGTCAGGAACATGATGTCGTCGGCCTGGTCCAGCAGGCCCCGGTGCACCAGTTCGGCACCGACGAGGAGCAGCTGACGCCGTATCTCGCGCAGCCGGTACAGGCCGGCGAACTTGCCGGCCTCCCGCAGTCCCGCCAGCATCCGCGCTCGACGCAGGAGATACCCGGCGAGCCGGCCTCGCACGGGCCGGCGACGGCGGGCCCGTACGACGAGCCGGTCCAGGCTGGCCTCGGCGGCGTCCGCAGCGCGCGCGAACCGTACGTCGGGTGCCTGGTCCGGGTCCGTGACCCGGAGACAGTTGGCGATCATGGCGAAGACCGGGGTGGGATCCTCGTCCCAGCGCGGCACCCCGAGATCGACCTCCGCGACGGCGCGGTGGCCGTAATCCTCAAGGAAGGCGGCCAGCCCGATGTCGGGCAGCGTGCCCCGGGCGTACCGGGCCGCCAGCTCGTGCGGCGCCGTGGTCAGCAGCAGTTCGCGATGCTCGTCGGCCCGCCGCGCCAGTCGCCACAGCGCCAGGTCCATCTCGATGGTGACGTTGTGCGGCATGCCGCCCAGCACCACGTTGATCTCGCCGCGGGTCGCCACTCCCTTGAGCAGGTGGGCCGGCAACTCGGCGGCGAGCATGCCCGCGACGGTCGTCCAGGCGATCGCGGCGGAGCTCGCCGAGCCGTCCTGGGCCTGCACGAAGCGGAGCCGTTCGGCTGCGGTGTCCAGGCCGGCCGGAGCGGCCGAGTCGACTCTGAGCCGCTCGACCTCACGGAACACTCGTGCGCGGGCGGCCGCCGGCCGGGCCAGCGCCCGCGCGATCCCGGTCATCGCCTGGACGGCGGTCCGCAGCGCCGCGCCGGTCGCCGGGCGCTTGCCGGTTGCACCGCGAGGCTGGGGTGCGAACCGCGGATCGGCGAGCACTTGCTCCATCACCGCCTGGGCGCGCGGACCGAAATCCACCGCCATCAGCTTGACCAGTCGCTTGCGGGCGGACCTGCTACGCGTCAGGTCGGTCAGGTCGCCGTACAGGCGGCCGCCGATGTCGGTGATCTCCACCGTGAGTCCGAGGGGGGCCAGCATCGCCGCCACCAGCGCCTTCAAGGTGGACATGCCCATCGGGGTGACGGGTTGGAGCATGCCTTGGACGTGACCGAACTCCAGGTAGACACGGGGACTGGGCTTGCCCGTGTCCGGGGGCAGCGGGAAGAGCGTGGTGATCGGGCGCGACTGGAGCAACCACAGCACGCCGTGCCCGTCGATCGCCCATTCCACGTCCTGCGGACATCCGAACTGACGCTGGAGGCGCTCGCCCACGGCGCGCAGCTCGGCCAGTTGCCCCGATGTCAGGCACCCGACCCCGGGCTGCTCCGATCCGTCGAGGAGGTGGTGGTCCGCGACCATGGCACCATCGACCACGGCCGTACCGGGTCCGGGCGCCGCGTCGACCATCATCTCGGTGCGGCAGCCCGTCAACGGATTCGCGGTGAACAACACACCGGCCACGTCGGCCTCGACCATCCGTTGTACGACGACAGCCATGTGAACGGTCTCGTGGTCGACGTCCCGGGCGGCGCGGTAGGCGAGGGCGCGGGGACTGTGCAGCGAGTGCCAGCACTTCTCGATCGCGGTGATCAGGTCAGCGACACCGGTGACGTTCAGCACGGTGTCCTGCTGCCCCGCGAAGCTCGCCTCCGGCAGATCCTCGGCGGTCGCGCTGGACCGGACCGCCACCGGCCCCCCACCGAGGCGCTCGTAGGCATCGGCTATCTCCGCCCGCGGCAGCACGCCGAGCCGGTGCGCCTCGGTGGTCACGCAGAACCCTGCCGGCACACGTTCGCCGTGCCGGATCAGTGCGGCCAGCCCGAGTGCCTTGCCACCCACCAGCTCCACCATGCCGGCGGTGATCTCCGTCAGCGGCAGCACACGCATCTCCGGCCCCATTCATTGCAATGCGACTGCATTGCTTAACACGGTAGCCCCTTCGCAATGCGACTGCAACGTCATCTTTCGATCGAGGAGGTGGCCCACTCGCTTCACGCGTTCCCGCCGGCTGACGACCGTCGGCGGCGCAGAATCGGCGGCATGACCGAGGCGCAGTCGTGGCGACAGGAACGGCGGCGGGCGGTCGCCGCGTGCGCAGTGCTGCTGGCCGCATACTTCCTGGTGCCGTCGGAGCCCGATCCGAACGGGCTGCGGCTGGTGTTGCGCTCGCTCGCCACGCTGCTGCTGGTGGTCGTCGTGGTGGTGCTGGTGACCGGCCGGGTACGCGGGCAGATGGCGGCGGCCCGGCAGGGCGCGACCGCCGAGTTGCACGCGCTGCTCCGGCTGGCCGTCCTGCTGGTCGCCGGGCTGCTCACCTTCGCCCTCGCCGACTACGTGGTGGCGCGCAGCCGGCCGGAGCAGTTCGTCGGCCTGCAGACCCGGGTGGACGCGCTCTACTTCGCGCTGACCACCCTCACCACCGTCGGCTACGGCGACGTGCACGCGCAGGGGCAGATCGCCCGGGTGGTGGTCTGCGTGCAGATGCTGTTCAGCATCGGGGTGATCACCACCGGGGCGTCCATGGTGGTCAAGCAGCTGACAAGCCGCCCCCGGCACTGATCACCACGTCACCGGCGAGCCGGCCGTGCTCCGGCTCCCGCCGGGCCGCGCCGGAGTCGAGCAGGGCGTGCAACGCCCGGGTGGTGTCGGCCACCCGGTAGACGGTCGAGGTCAGCGTGAACCGGCGCAGCTCGGTGACCGTACGCGGGCCGGAGCGGTCCAGCTCGGCGAGGAGTTCCCGGCGCAGCGGCCCGGGCTCGGGGTGCAGCGACACGTCCACCGGCCGGCCCGCCGGGTCGGCGGGGTCGCGGTAGCGGACGCCGGCGAACTCGTCGACCTCCCAGAGCGCGTCCTTGAACGCTTCGAGGCTCTTGTCCAGGCCGGTGGCGTAGCCCACCAGCCAGCTCGGCGAGCCGTCGGCGGGGACCAGTTCCACCTCGGTGACCAACGGGAAGCCGGCGGCGGCCAGGGCCGGGCGCGGCGCGGCCGGGGCGGGCGTGGCGAGCAGCAGCTCGGCCGGGCGGCCGGCCGCCACCGCGGCCAGCACGGCCGGGTCGGGGGCGGCGCCGTGCACCACGGCCAGCAGCGGCGCACCCGCCGCGCCGGCCGCCTTCAGCGCCACCGGCAGCCGGCTCGGGTCGCCGGGCACCACGTGCACCGCGACGTCACCGGGCAGGGTGGCCTCTACCGGGCCGAGCCGGGCCGGCAGCCGCTCGTCGCCGCCGGCCAGCACCAGCACGGTCAGCCGCCGGCCGCGCAGCCGGTCGGCGAACTCCCCCACCACCCGCAGGGCGTCCTGCGCGCCGCCGGCGTCGGTGCCCGCGTACGCGAGGGCGAGGGTGGCCCGCCGGGAGCGGCGCAGCGCCCCGGGCAGCCAGGCGTCGAGCTGTCGGACGAGCAGCTCGCGGAGCACGGCGTCGATCGGCATCCTGCCGTTCTACCGCACCGGCGGTCAGGCCGGTACGGAGATCCCCACCCCGCCGCGGGTCTGGCCGCCGTAGCGCTGCCGCTCGTGGTCCAGGTCGAGCCGGCCGATGCGCTTGCGGGCGGCCAGTGCGGCGTCGTCGAGCAGGTCGGCCGGGACGATCCAGACGATCTCGAACTCCAGACCGTCCGGGTCCTGCCCGTACAGGCTCTTGGTGGTGCCGTGGTCGGAGGTGCCGACCAGCGCGCCGGCCGCGGCGAGCCGCTCGGCGGTGGCCGCCAGCTCGTCGAGGGTGTCCAGCTCCCAGGCCAGGTGGTAGAGCCCGACAGTGGACCGGCCGGCCGGCGAGCGGCCCGCCCCGGCACCGACCTCGAACAGGCCGAGGTCGTGGTCGTTGGTGGAATCGGGCGCCTGGAGGAAGGCGGCGCCACGGAAGCCGTCCGGGGTCATCGGCACCCGGCGGAAGCCGAGCACGTCCCGGTAGAAGGCGACGCTGCGCTCCAGGTCGCTGACGTAGAGAACGGCGTGGTTGAGGCGGTGGATTCCCATGACCACCACGGTAGCGCGCTTTAGTTGAGTCTTCAACTAAAGCGGCTATGCTGACGGTCATGACCCGCTGGCTGGATCCCGACGAGCAGCAGACCTGGCGAGCCTTCCTGACCGCCTCCCGGGGCCTGATGGAGACCCTGGACCGCGAACTGCAACGGGACGCGGGCATGCCGCACGCGTACTACGAGATCCTGGTGCGGCTCTCCGAGGCGCCCAACCGGGCCCTGCGGATGAGCGAGCTGGCCGACGCCGCCGGCTCCTCGCGGAGCCGACTGTCGCACGCGGCGACCCGGCTGGAGGCCGCCGGCTGGATCCGGCGCGAGGACTGCCCGACCGACCGGCGTGGCCAGATCGCCGTCCTCACCGACGAGGGCCTCACCGCGCTGCGGGCCGCCGCACCCGGCCACGTGGCGGGGGTACGCCGGCATCTGTTCGACCAGCTCAGCCCGGCCCAGGTGGACCAGTTGCGCCGGATCAGCGAGGCACTCGCCGATCACCTGACCGGTTCTTGACCAAACCGGGCGGGTCCAGGGGTTGTACATACCGTCGTCGGCTGAGCACGATGGGGCGTGCCTTCCCGCCTCGGTGAACTGACCCGCCAGGCCCACCAGTTGGTGGCCGACGGCGACCTGGCCGGCGCTCGGCAGTTGCTCTCCGACGCGCTGGCCGACGCCGATCCCCGCCCCGCCAACGCCACCGCCGAGCTGGCCGAGGCGACCGGGTTGCAGGCCAAGGTGCTGATCGCCCTCGGCGAGGCGCACTCGGCCCGGGGGTGGGCCGCGTTCACCCACGCCGCCGCCACCCGGCTCTACGGGCGCTCCGACGAGCGCAGCATCACCGCCGCGGCCACCCTCGCCGCCGTGCTGCACCGGGTCGGCAGCGACACCCGCGCCGCGCGGCTCTATTCCGACGTGATCCTGGAGCTCACCGCCCGGGACGGCCCGGAATCGCCGCGGGTGCTCGCCGCGCACGCCGACCTGGCCACCGTGGAGTACGCGCGGGGCCAGTGCGCGCTGGCCCGGGACCGGCTGCTGGACGCCTGGGAACTGCACCGGGAGGTCTACGGCGACGAGCATCCCAGCGGCATCAAGATGCTCGCCCGGCTCGGCCGGATGCAGCGCGACTGCGGCCGGCTCGCCGAGGCGCGGCAGAGCTTCGCGCTGGCCGAGGAGCTGGCCCGGCAGCACCTGGGCCCCGACGACCCGCTCACCGCCCAGGTGGCGGCGGTGTCCCGGGCGGCGCCCGACGCGATCCACGTCTGCGCCGACGACGTCCCACCCCCGCCGCCGGAGGGCCGGGTGGTGCCGGCCGCCCGGGTGCCGCCGGCGGCCGAGGGATCGCCCGAGCCACCGGCCGGCGAGCCGGACCGGCTCACCCACCACCCGATGGCGCCGGACCCACTCGCGCCCGACCCGGCCGACCGCGCCCCGTCCGGCCGGGCGGCGTCGCAGTCACCACCCCACCCGTTCGGGTACGCGCCCGATTCCACACCCGACCCGTTCGGGTACGCGCCAGGCCCGACGCCCGACCCGTTCGGAGACCCGCCCAACCCGTTCGGATACGCGTCCGAGCCAACGCCCGAGCCGTTCGGATACGCGTCCGAGCCAACGCCCGAGCCGTTCGGATACGCGTCCGAGCCAACGCCCGAGCCGTTCGGAGACCGGCCCGGGCCGACGCCCGATCCCGTCGGGCCCGCGTCCGCGCCGGTCTGGTCGGACGCCTCGGCGTGCCCTCCGGCGGCCACGCCGCACCCCAGCGTGCCCACCCCGCGTACGCCGCCCGACACCGACCCGGTCGAGCCGTTCGACGACGGCTGGTGGCCGCCGGACGAACTCGCCGATCCGACCGGCGGACGGGCCGCGCCACCGCCCGGGGAGCCCTTCCGCAGCGGCGGCCTGGACGACCCGCCCGGGGTGCGTACGGTCCGCTCGTACGACGAGCCCCAGCCGCCGTCGAGCCTGCTGCCGGTGCTCCCCCGGCCACCCGAACCGCCGCCGCCGGCGCGCAACCGGATGCTGCCGCTGGTGGTCGGCGGGGTGGTCGTGGTGCTGCTGGGCGCCGCGGCGGTGATCGCCGGGGTCTCCCGGTTCGATGCGTCCGGCGACACCCCGCCACCCCCGCCGCGCACCTCCCCGGCCGCCCCGTCGACGGCACCCGCCGCCACGCCCCGCGCCGCCGCCTCGCCCGGCACCCCGCCCACCAAGGTGACCCTGCGCGACCGGCGGGACAACATCGCCCTCGACTGGACGTACCCGGCCGGTGGCGAGGGGCCGGTGCTGATCTCCGCCGCCCGGGCCGGGCAGCAGCCGAACATCATCGAGCGGCTGCCGGCCGGGACGGAAAGCTTCATTGTCTACGGCCTGGACCGGGTCAACGACTTCTGCTTCACCGTCGCCGTGGTCTGGTCGACCGACACCGTGGCCACCGCCCGCCCCGTCTGCACCCGGCGCCGCTGATCCTGACCTCGGCCCTTGGCGAGGGTGGGCGGGCCGGGAGGAGGTGACGTGCGCCCGGTTGGGTGGCCCGGACACGCGGCGGAGAGGTATCTTTTCCCGTTCGGGAAACAAAAAAGAACGGCCAAAGGCCGTTCGTCGCAATGATTCTAGCCAATGAGGAGACGGCTTGTCAAGGCAGTCCGGCGCTTCCGGGGACCAGGCCGACGCGGACGAGATCGGCCGCGAGCAGGAGTACGTCTCGATGCTCTACGACCGGCTGGACGGGCTGCGTGAGCAGGCCGCCCACCGGCTCTCCGACGAGCTGCGCACCACGGGGGGCACCCAGCAGGCCCGCTCCCAGCGCGACTCGGCCGTGGGCATGTACGCCGACCAGGTCGAGCAGTACTCCGCGGTGGAGAACGGCCTGTGCTTCGGCCGGCTCGACGACTCCGACGGCGCCCGGCGCTACATCGGCCGGATCGGGATCTTCGACACCTCGGGCGACTACGACCCGCTGCTGATGGACTGGCGGGCCCCCGCCGCCCGGGCGTTCTACCTCGCCACCGCCGCCAACCCGCACGGTGTACGACGCCGGCGGCACCTGCGCACCCGGGAGCGGAAGGTCACCGGGCTCAACGACGAGGTGCTGGACATCGCCACCGCCTCCCCCACCGCCCACGAGGAGCTGACCGGTGAGGCGTCGCTGCTGGCCGCGCTCAACGCCGGGCGTACCGGGCGGATGCGCGACATCGTCGAGACCATCCAGGCCGAACAGGACCAGATCATCCGGGCCGACCTGCCCGGGGTGATGGTGGTGCAGGGCGGCCCGGGCACCGGCAAGACGGCGGTGGCGCTGCACCGGGCGGCGTACCTGCTCTACACCCACCGGCGGGAACTCTCCACCCGCGGCGTGCTGCTGGTCGGCCCGAACGCCACCTTCCTGCGCTACATCTCCCAGGTGCTGCCGACGCTGGCCGAGACCGGCGTGCTGCTGCGTACCCAGGCCGACCTGTTCCCCGGCGTCACCGCGCGGCGCGCCGAGTCCGCCGAAGCGGCGGCGGTCAAGGGCCGCGCGGAGCTGGCCGACGTGCTCGCCGCGGCCGTGCGGGACCGGCAGTGGGTGCCCGCCGAGCCGCTGGAGATCGAACTGCCGCAGCACGAGATCCTCCAACTCGACCCGGCGACCGTGCGGGCGGCCCGGGACCGGGCCCGCCGCTCCGGCCGGCCGCACAACCTGGCCCGGGCGCTGTTCGACGTCGAGATCGTGCACGCCCTCGCCAACCAGGTCGCCGAGCGGATCGGCGCCGACCCGCTCGGCGGGGAGAACCTGCTGGAGGAGGCCGACCGCGCGGAGATCCGCCGGGAGCTGCGCGACGACCCCGAGGTACGGGCCGCGCTCGACGAGCTGTGGCCGGTGCTCACCCCGCAGCGGCTGCTCGCCGACCTGTACGCCTCCACCGACCGGCTCGCCGCCGCCGCGCCGATGCTCGCCGACGCCGAGCGGGCCCTGCTGCACCGCGAGCCCGGCGGCTGGACGCCGGCCGACGTGCCGCTGCTCGACGAGGCCGCCGAGCTGCTCGGCGAGGACGAGCGCGCCGCGGCGGCCCGCCGGGAGCGGATCCGCGCGCTGGAACGCGAGTACGCCGAGGGCGTGCTGGAGATCTGGCGGGGTTCCCGCTCGATCGACGTAGAGGACGAGGCCGAAGGCGGTGAGATCCTCGGCGTCACCGACCTGCTCGACGCCGACCGGCTGTCGGAACGGCAGGAGGAGTCCGACCGGCTGACCACCGCCCAGCGGGCCGCCGCCGACCGGAACTGGGCGTTCGGTCACGTCATCGTCGACGAGGCGCAGGAGCTGTCGCCGATGGCGTGGCGGCTGCTGATGCGCCGCTGCCCCAGCCGGTCGATGACCATCGTCGGGGACGTCGCGCAGACCGGGGCGCTCAGCGGCACCCCGTCCTGGGCGGAGGCGCTGGAGCCGTACGTGGCGAAGCGCTGGCGGCTGGCCGAGCTGACCGTCAGCTACCGAACCCCGTCGGAGGTGATGGCGGTCGCCGCCGAGGTGCTCGCCGGGATCGACCCGGGACTGCGCCCGCCCCGCTCGGTACGCGCCAGCGGCGTACCCCCGTGGGACCGGACGGTCGAGAGCGCGCGGCTGGCCGCGGAACTGGTCGAGGCGACCGCCCGGGAGGCCGGCGGGCTGGCCGACGGCCGGCTCGGCGTGATCGTGCCCGCCGGCCGGGTCGACGAGCTGGGCGCGGCGGTGCTGGCCGCGCTGCCCGAAGCGGCCGTCGGCGAGCAGCCGGAGCTGGCGAACCGGGTGGTGGTGCTCACTGTCGCGCAGGCCAAGGGGCTGGAGTTCGACAGCGTCCTGATCGCCGACCCGGACGGCATCGTGGCCGAGTCGCCGCGCGGGCGCAGCGACCTCTACGTCGCGCTCACCCGCGCCACCCAGCGCCTCGGCCTCCTCCGCCCGGCGTGAGTTGGTCGGTTGGTGGTTAGGCGGGCCCCTTATTAACAGACTGTCAATAAGGGGCCCCATCAATCACCTATTCGTTGGTGAAGTTGCCGACCTGGCTGGCCGAGGAGGACTGGTCGCTGGTCGACCCGCCGGCCGGGGTGCTCAGGCCCCCGGTGGTGGCGTCGCCGGTGGTGGTCGGGGCGACCACACCGCGGTGCCGCTCCGGCTGGCGGGCCAACCGGCGGACGCTCGCCGGGCCGGCCGTGCCACCCGTCGTGGTCACCGCGCCCTGGCCCCGGGTCGGGCCGCCGTCGCGCAGCACCTCCGGGTCGATCGGCACGTCGGCCGGGTCGCCCGGGTCCTCGTCCTGGATCACCCGCGTCACGTCGGTACGCGGCACGGTAACCTCGTCGAGCGCGCCCTCGCCGTAGACGCCGGCGGTCAGCCGCTCCTCGGCGTGTCGGGCCGACTCGCGCATCCTGTCGTCGTCACGCATATCCTCATCACCTCACAGACGCTGGCGGTAACCCCCTGCCTGCCCGCTCACGGCGCGGCCAAACGACTCCACCGGCAGGCGTCCACCCCAGTTCACCCGCCGGCCGTCCACCGGCCGCCTCGGCAGGGTGACCGACCCGGGCTGCGGCAGAACCGGGCATACTTCCACGGACCGGACGTGGGCACCCTCCAGGACCGGTACCGGCTGACCGTGGTGCCGTACACCGTGAACGACCCGGCGGTGCTGTAGCGGGTCATCGACCTCGGGGTCGACGGCCTGATCACCGACGACCCGGACCTGCTGGTGGCGGTAGCCGTGCGCAACGGCCTGCGCTCAGCGGGCCCCGGCCGGAGGTGCACCGATTCGTCGGCGACCCGGTGTTACCTCCTCGGGGGCCCCGGGTAGACCCGGTGTGCCCCGCCACAGAAGGCGAATCGTGCCGTGGCCGATACGCGGCAGCGAGGCGAGGGAATGCAGGTACTCATCAAATCCGAGGAGGACCAGATGAGCACGCAGGCTGCGTCCACCAGGCCGACCAACCGGCCGATGCAGGAGACCAACCGGGCGGCGATGCGCGAGGCACCCACCCAGCCGATGGCCCCGATGGGGGACGGTTATCGGGAGCGGATGCCGGCACCCGGCACCGAGACCAAGCCGTCGCTCGCGACCACCGAGTTCTGGGTGTACGCCGCCGCCGTGGCGGTCGTGGTGATCGCCGCGTTCTGGAAGGGCACCACCGCCAACGGGCTGAACATCAACAACCCGAACCAGGCCTGGTGGTTCCTCACCGTACTGACCGGCGCGTACCTGGTGAGCCGGGGTCTGTCGAAGGCGGGCAGCAACTGGCGCAGCGGCAGGGAGCGCAGCGGCCGGCACTGACGCCGGCACCTAGCGCCACATAGGACGGCGGTGGTTCCCGGGGTACGCCCCGGAGACCACCGCCGTCGCCGTGCCGCTATTCCTCGAAGCCGCCGAAGTCGTCCCCGCCCTCGTCGTCGCCGCCGAACGCGTCCCCGATCATCTCGCCGGCCATCATGCCGCCGACCGCGCCGAGCGCCGCCCCGGCGACCACGCCGCCCATCCCCACGCCGCGACGCCCGTGCCCGTGCTGCGGGCCGTAACCGTGCTGCGGGCCGTAGCCGGGCTGGGCGCCGTAGCCGCCGAACTGGGCGCGCAGGCTGCCGTAGCGGGAGGTCGTCTCCCGCAGCCAGCCGTCCACCAACTGCGCGAAGTCGACCCGGTCGGCGTCGGTGTGCGCCACGCTGTACCGCCCGAACACGTCGTGCCCGGCGCTGAGGAAGCCGCCGCGCTTGTCGCATTCGAGGATGACCTCGACGCCCTGCGGATTGGTGACGAAGGTCAGCTCGACCTCGGTGATGGCCTGCGCGTACTGCGGCGCGGCGAAGAACTCGATCTCCTGGTAGAAGGGGAGCGTCTGCTGCACCCCGCGGATGTGGCCGCGCTCCAGGTCGGCGTTCTTGAACCGGAAGCCGAGCCGCTGGAAGGCCTCCAGGATCCGCTCGTGCACCGGCAGCGGGTGCACCGCGACGTGGTCCAGGTCGCCCTTGTCGACCGCCCGGGCGATGGACAGCTCCGTCCGCAGGCCCATGGTCATGCCGTGCAGCCGCTGGCCGTAGACGTCGGTGATCGGCGTCTCCCACGGCACCGGGAGCTGGAACGGGATAGCGAGCTGCTGCTTCGGGGCGAGCTGGAGCGGGCCGCCGACCGGCATCCGGTGGAACTCCATGGTGCCGGCGTAGTCGTGGTCGCCGCCCTCCACCTCGACCCGGGTGACCAGGCCGACGCTGATCCGCTCGATGTTGGCCGGGGCGTCGCCGCCGACCAGGTTGACCTGGCCCTCTAGGGCGAGGCCGGGGCGGGTGTTCGGGTTGGTCAGGACCGTGTCGACGCTCGGACCCCCGACCCCGAACGCGCTCAACATCTTCTTGAAGACCATCGGAACTCCCCGGACGCATCGGCGCGCTCCACCATGGAGCACGGACGGTTACGCAGGGCACCCTAACCGGTACCGCTGTGAGGTGGCTGTGAGCGGCGCGCCGCGTCGTCGCGAGGCCGGCGGCGGCTGATCGCGGCGTCGCGGAAATTCTTGGAATCATCTCCGGGCGGATGTCGAGAACGGGCGTGTCGGCTGCTACCGGAGGGTGGAAGCGCCGAGAATCGGTGCTCGGACGTGAGGAGCCAACCGTGAAGTACATGCTGCTGATGCAGTTCAGCGCCGTCGGGACCGACTTCCCGCCGATCGAGACGTGGACGCCGGAGGAGATCCGGGCGCACATCGGCTTCATGGGCGAGGTCAACGAGAAGCTCGCCGCCGCCGGGGAGCTGGTGCAGGCGGAGGGGCTGGGCGGCCCGCACCAGGCCCGGATCGTCCGGGCCGGCGAGGGGGGCGCGCCGGTGGTCACCGAGGGGCCGTTCGCCGAAACCAAGGAGTTCCTGGCCGGCTGGTGGATCGTCGACTGCGAGGACGTCGAGCGGGCGGTGCGGATCGCCGCGCACATCTCCACCGCCCCCGGGCCGGGCGGCCGGCCGCTGAACATGCCGATCGAGGTGCACCCGGTGATGTCCGCCCCACCGCAGGAGATGTGACCGCTGGACCTACCGGACCGGACCGTCGAGGACCTGCTGCGCGAGCTGGCGCCGCAGGTCATCGGCGTGCTCAGCCGCCGCTTCGGTGACTTCGCCACGGCCGAGGACGCCGTGCAGGAGGCGCTGCTGGCGGCGGCCACCCAGTGGCCGGACGAGGGGCTGCCGGACAACCCGCGCGGCTGGCTGATCCAGGTCGCGTACCGCCGGATGATCGAGCTGGTCCGCGCCGAGACGGCGCGGCGGGACCGGGAGGAACGCGCGGCCCGGCGCGAGCCCGGGGACCGGCGGGCCGCGCCGGCGGCCGACGAACCGCCCGCCGACCGGGACGACACGCTGACGTTGCTCTTCCTCTGCTGTCACCCGTCGTTGACGACCCCGTCTGCGATCGCGTTGACCCTGCGCGCGGTCGGCGGGCTGAGCACCGCCGAGATCGCCCGGGCGTTCCTGGTGCCCGAGGCCACCATGGCGCAGCGGATCAGCCGGGCCAAGCAACGAATCCGCGACTCCGGGCTGCCGTTCCGGCTGCCCGAGCCGGCCGACCGGGCGGCCCGGCTCTCCGCCGTGCTGCACGTGCTCTATTTGATCTTCACCGAGGGCCACACCGCGAGCCTCGGCGCCGACCTGCGCCGGGTCGACCTCGCCGAGGAGGCGATCCGGCTGGCCCGGGAGATGCACCGGCTGCTGCCCGACGACAGCGAGGTGGCCGGGCTGCTCGCGCTGATGCTGCTCACCGACGCCCGCGCCGACGCTCGTACCGGCCCGTCCGGAGAGCTCATCCCGCTGGCCGAGCAGGATCGCTCCCGCTGGGACCCGGCCGCGATCGCCGAGGGAACGGCGCTGGTCACCACCGCGATGGCCCGGGGGCCGGTCGGGCCGTACCAGCTCCAGGCGGCCGTCGCCGCGCTGCACGACGAGGCGCCGAGCGCGGCGGCCACCGACTGGCCGCAGATCCTCGCGCTGTACGGGGTGCTGGAGCGGCTCACCGGCAGCCCGGTGGTGGCGCTCAACCGGGCGGTGGCGACCGCCATGGTGCACGGCCCGGCCGCCGGCCTGGACGCGCTCGCCGCGCCGGCCGCCGACCCCCGGCTGGCCGGCTCCCATCGGCTCGACGCCGCCCGCGCCCACCTGCACGAGATGGCCGGCGACCGGGACGCCGCGGTGGCGCACTACCGCTCCGCCGCCGCCCACACCACCAGCCGCCGAGAGCAGGAATACCTGCTGATGCGCGCCGCCCGCCTAGCCACCGCCCCACCCAACCCCCCGCCCCCACCCCGGTGATCAAGGAGTTTGCGTCGGCGTCGGCGTTCCGACGCAAACTCCTTGATCAGGCAGTGGGGCGGCGGTGGCTGGGCCGGCCGCCCGGGCGGGTCAGCTCGCGGTGCAGGCGACCGCGGGTACCGGGTTGGTGCCGTTCCAGCTGCCGATGAAGCCGAAGGTGGTACTGGCGCCGGCGCCGAGCCGGCCGTTGTAGTCGACGTTGCGGGCGGTGTACGTCGACCCGCTGTTGCTGACCGTGGCGTTCCACGCCTGGCTGGCGGTCTGGCCGTTGGCGAACGTCCACCGCACCGACCAGCCGCCGATCGCGGCCGAGCCGGCGGTCACCTTGACCTCGCCCTGGAAGCCGCCCTGCCACGAGTTGACGATCGTGTAGGCAGCCGTGCAGCCGCCGCTGGGCGGCGGGGTCGTCGGCGGGGTCGTGGTGGGCGGGATGCTCGTCGGCGGGGTCGTGGTCGGTGGCGGGGTGCTGGCGTAGACGGACGCCTCCCGGGCGGTGGCCTTGATGCCGTTGGCCCCGTTGAAGATCCGCTGACCCCAGCTGGTCAGCTGGTTCGGGTCGAAGTTGGTGGCCATGTCCAGGTACTCGACGCCACCGCCGTTGCCGCTCCACGACCAGCCCAGGTAACCGATCCCGTTGGCCTGGCTGTAGGCCATGATGGCGTCCTCGTCCGGGTTGCCGTCGGAGTGGTTGAAGCCGAACTCACCGACCACAATGGGCAGTCCGGCGGTGCGGAACCGGCCCAGGTAGTCGCTGATCTCCGCGGCGGTGTCGAAGACCCCGTACATGTGGATCGAGAAGACGGTGTTCTTCTGCGGGTCGGCGTTGAACACCGTGCCGGCGTTGTCGCGCATGGTGAAGGACCAGTCCTGACCCCAGTTCGGGGCGTCGACCATGATGGTGTGGGTGAGGCCGCCGGTGCGCAGCCGCTTGATCGCGTTGGCCGTGTCGGTGGCCCAGGCAGCGTAGCCCTGGTTGCCGTACGGCTCGTTGCCGATGTTGACGATCACGTACTTCTCCTGGCCCTTGAGCACGTCGGCGATGCTCAGCCAGTAGTCGGTGGCCTTGGCCAGCGTGGTGGCGGCGCCGTCCTCGCCGTAGCCGGTGGTGTCGTGCACCTCCAGCACGCAGATCAGCTTGTTGGCCTTGCACAGCGAGATCACGTTGGCGACGTCGGCGGCGCTGTTCTTCGTCCAGCGGTCGCCGCTGGCCAGCACCACCCGGACGGTGTTCGCGCCGAGCTTCTTGATGTTGGCGAAGGAGGCGGTCTGCTGCGGGTACCAGGTGTGCGCGTGGTTGACCCCGCGCATCACGAACTCGGTGCCGTTGGCGTCGTAGAGCCGGCCGTTGGCGACGGAGAAGCCGTTGGCGGCTTGCGCCGGCTGCCCGAAGGCGAACACGGCGGCGAGGACCGTCAGCAGGGCGGCGCCCGCGACGGAGAGGGTCTTCTTCATGGCCTTCCTCAGGGAGGTCTCCCCCGGTGCCCAGGTGGGGGTGCGGTGGTGGTGACAGGGGAAGGCGGCTGCAGCCCGACAGCCGCCGCCCGGCTCCCGGCGGCGCAGGCATCAGCGTAGGCACCGCAATCGATGAACGCAACCGGTTAAGTAGCGGCCCGCGCTCCGGGCCGGTCCCGCGGTGGCCCGTGCTGCCACGGACCACCGCAGGGGTGGTCATCCCCAGCACAAGGATGCGCAGCACCGGAATCTGAACCGGTTAAGGCAGACCCATGGCAGTCGCATGCACCGCGTCAAGGCGTTGAGCGGAAGTGCGATTTGCCCGCTGAGCCGGTGATGCCCGGATCCCCGGTGGGCGCGTTCGGCCGCCCGCCGGGAACCCCCCGGACGACGCGGGACGGCGAAGATGGGCCGGTCGCTCCCACGGACAGGACGGTGGCCGGTGTTGCGGACGGTCTGGGCTCAGCTGCGGCATTCCCGCGGCCGGACCGCCGGCGTGCTGGCCGCCGTGCTGCTGGCCACCACGGGCTTCGTCGTGCTGAGCGGCGCCGCCACCACCTCCCGGCTGGTGGCCAGCGGCACGGTCGACGACCGGTTCCGGCCGCCGTACGACATCCTGGTCCGCCCGGCCGACCGGCAGACCGGGGGCCTGCTCCGCGCCGACCAGGTCGTCGATCCGGACGGCGGGATCAGCCTCGCGCAGTGGGACCGGATCCGTGGGGTGCCGGGGGTCGAGGTGGCCGCCCCGATCGCCGTCCTCGGCGTCACGGACGTGGCGCCCCAGCTGCGGGTGGACGTCACCGCGCTGGTGGACCGCGCCGCGCAACGGCAGCTGATCAAGGTCGCCCCGCTGGTTCACGCCGACCGGCGGCTCACCGGGCTCGCCGCGGCGCCGATCTACGTCTACGTCTCGCGGCGTCCGCTGGTGCCGCTCGCCGAGCTGGGTCAGCGTCTCGTCTACGCCGACGGCACCCGGGTCGATCCCGCCAGGTCGGGGCTGGAGTGCCCCGGCAGCGGTGGTGCCGGCCCGTTGGAGGTGTCGCCCGGGGGCGCGCGACGGCAGATCTGCCCGACCGTGGTCGGCAGCAACGACCCGGACCTGCGGCGCACCCACGTCAGCCCGGTGCTGGCCTTTCAGCTGCTGTCGGACGGCACGTTCCGCTCCGCCACGGTGCTCACCATGGGCCGGCCGCTGAGCGACATACCGCGTACCCGACGGCTGGAGGTGGACCTGTCGCCGGTGGTGCCGATGACACTCGCGGCGGTCGACCCGGCGGCCGAGGGCCAACTGCTGGGCCTGGACGGCGCGGTACGCGCGGGCCGTTACCTGCGCCCGGACGCGCCGCCGCCGGGCAGCCGCCGCCTGCCCGTGCTGGCCGCCACCGAGCCCGGCATCGACCAGCAGCTCGAGGTGGGTGCGGCGCGGCTGGTCGACGGGTACGCCGACGAGGTGGCGGCCGGTGCCCGCGCGGCGTGGCAGCGACTGGACCGGGCCGGCGGAACCACGCCGCGCACCACCCGGTACGACCTCGCGCAGGAGTACCGCGACACGATCGACGCGGCGCTGGCCTCGCCGGAGGCACCCCTGTCCCAGGTCTCTTCCGTGCTGCGGCCCGGCCCGCCCCGGTACGCCGAGGAGCCGGCCGCCGGCCACCGGGTCGCGCCGGCCACTCCGGACGGCCCGTCGGCCCTGGACGGGCAGACCGTCGACACGTGGTCCTTCCGTTCGTGGTTCTTCGGCCGGACGGTGGGGCGGGAGGGGACGGCGCTGGCCCGGCCCCGGCCCGAGGACGGGTGGACCCTCGAACCGGTGGGCCTGTTCGACCCGGCCGCCCTGGGCGCCGACGACGCGCACGCCGGACTGGAGAGCTACCGGCAGGCGGCACCGGTCGGCGCGGACGCCCGGTCCCGCGACCTGCTCGGCGGGCAGGGGCTGCTGCCGAACGATGACCCGTTGGGCTATCCCGGCCGGGCGCCGACGCTGCTGACCTCGCTGGCCGCCGCGCAGCCGTTGCTGGACACCGAGGCCGGGCTGGCGCGGGCGCCGCTGGGTGCGGTCCGGGTCAGGGTGGCCGGAGTCGACCGGTTCGATGCGGTGGCCCGGGAGCGGGTGCGGATGGTCGCCGACGAGATCGTCCACCGCACCGGCCTGGACGTGCGGATCCTCCTCGGCTCGTCGGCGGTGCCCGCCACCGTCCGGCTGCCCGCCGCCGCTGACGGGCGGCCTCCGTTGGCGGTGACGGAGCTGTGGACGAAGCAGGGCGTGGCCACGCAGATCGTGGCGGCAGTGGATCGCAAGAACCTCTTCCTGCTCGGGTTGCTGCTGGTGGTCTGCGGCTTCCTGGTCGGCAACGCGGTGTCGACAGCCGTCCGGGGCCGGTCGCGGGAGTTGGCGGTGCTGGCCTGCGTCGGCTGGCCGGCCTGGCGGCTCGCCGCGCTCGTCCTCGCCGAGTCGGCGACGGTCGGCCTGCTCGCGGGCCTGGCCGGGGCAGCCGCCGCGCTCCCGGTCGCCGGGCTCGCCGGGGTGCAGATCTCCGCCCGCGCCGCGCTGCTGTGCGTGCCGGTCGGCGTGCTGCTGACCGCAGCGGCGAGCGCCGCCCCCGCGGTACGCGCCGCCCGGACCCGGCCGGCGGTGGTGCTGCATCCGGCGGTGGTGCCGGCCCGCCGGACGGCGACCAGCCACACGGTCCTGGGCCTGGCCCTGACCAACCTGGCCCGGGTGCCGGCCCGCACCGCCGCCGGGGTGGGCAGCCTGGCCGTCGGGGTGGGCTCGGTCACGCTGGTCGCCGCCGGGGTCTGGGCCTTCCAGGACGGGATGGTCGGCTCGCTGCTCGGCCGCGCGGTGTCGGTCCAGGTACGCGGGCTCGACCTCGTCGCCGCGGCGGGGGTGCTGCTGTTCGGGCTGCTTGGCACCGTCGATGTCATGTACCTGAACGTCCGGGAGCGGGCCGCCGAGTTCGCCACGCTCCGGGCGATCGGCTGGCCGGAGGCCGCGCTGCGTCGACTGGTGCTCTACGAGGCCGCCGGCATCGGGCTGCTCGGCGCCGTCGCCGGCGCGCTGACCGGCGCCGGCGCCGCCGCCCTGCTCGTCGGGCGGCTCGACGGGCGGGTCACGGCGGTGGCGTGCGGCGCGGGTGCGGCGGCGATGCTGCTCTCCACGCTCGCCGGCCTCGCCCCCGCCGTGTTGCTGCGGCGGCTGCCCACCGCCCGCCTCCTCACCGAGGACTGAAGGCGAGCGGCCACCGTGGCCCCGGTGCCGGACGGACGGACACCAGGGTTGATCGACGTGCGATCGGGTATCCGATGACGATCAGCCCGGAAGGAGAGCACCATGGTCAAGGTTGGCTACACCCTGCTGTGCGAGCAGGCCGGGCCGAAGGAACTGGTCGACTACGCGATCCGCGCCGAGGCGGCCGGCTTCGACCATCTGGTCATGTCCGACCACTACTACCCCTGGCTGGACTCCCAGGGCCACTCCCCGTACGCCTGGTCGGTGCTCGGCGCGGTCGCGCACGCCACCAACCGGGCCGAGCTGCTGTCCTTCGTGACCTGCCCGATCCGCCGGTACCACCCGGCGGTGGTGGCGCAGAAGGCGAGCACCGTCGGGCTGCTCTCGGACGGCCGGTTCACCCTCGGGCTCGGTGCCGGCGAGAACCTCAACGAGCACGTGGTCGGCGGCTGGCCGCACGTGCAGCAGCGGCACGAGATGTTCGAGGAGGCATTGCAGATCATCCGGCCGCTGCTCAACGGCGAGACGCTGACCTTCTCCGGCAACCACTTCGACGTGCCCGACGCGTACGTCTGGGACCGTCCGCAGCGGCCGGTGCCGATGGCGGTGGCCGCCTCCGGCCGGCAGTCGGCCACCCTGGCCGCCGAGTACGGCGACGCGCTGATCGCCACCGACCCGCTGCCGCACCTGGTGGAGATGTACGAGGAGGCCGGCGGGGCGGGCCGCCCCCGCTACGGCCAGGTGGCCATCTGCTACGGGCCGGACGAGGCGGAGTGCCGCAAGATCGTGCACGACCAGTTCCGCTGGTTCGGGCTGGGCTGGAAGGTCAACACGGACCTGCCCGACCCGGACGCCTTCGCCGCCGCCACCCAGTTCGTGCGGGAGGACGACGTGGCGGAGAGCATCTCCTGCGGGCCGGACCTGGACCGGCACGTGGAGGCGGTCAAGAAGTTCGCCGACGCCGGCTTCACCCACGTGGCGCTCGTCCAGGTCGGCGGGGACACCCAGCCGATGTTCCTGGACTGGGCGCAGGAGCAGTTGCTCCCCCGGCTGCGCGAGCTGTGAGCCGGCTGCCGTCTCGCCCGCCCGGCCGGTTCGGCCCGGCGGAACTGCGCCTGGCCCTGGCCGCGCCCCGGCCCGCCGCCGGGCTGACCAGCGAGTGGCGGCTGGTGGCGGGGTTGCGCACGCACACCCGCCGGTCCGCCGAGCCGACCTCCGGCCGCACCCCGGTGGTGCTGGTGCACGGGCTGGCGGTGTCGCACCGCTACCTCACCCGGCTGGCCGTCGCGCTGGCCGCCAGCCAGCCGGTGTACGTCCCGGACCTGCCCGGCTTCGGGCTCACCGCGCGACCGGGCAGCGCGTACGACGTGGGCCGGCACGCCGCGCACCTCGCGGCCTGGCTGGCGGAGTACCGGCTGCCGCCGGTCTGCCTGGTCGGGCACTCATTCGGCGCGGAGGTCGCCGCCGCGCTGGCCGCCCGGCACCCGGAGGCGGTCCGCGCCCTGGTGCTGGCCGGCCCGACCAGCGACCCCGCGGCGCGTACCCGCCGGGGGCAGGTCGGGCGCTGGCTGCTCGACGCCCTGCGCGAGGCGCCGTGGCAGGTGCCCATCCTGCTGCGCGACGTGCTCGACGCCCGCCCCTGGCGGGTGTACGCCTCGCTCTCCCACTCGGTGCGCAACGCCGTCGAGGCCGACCTGGTCCGGGTCACCGCGCCCACCCTCGTGCTCACCGGCGAGCGGGACACCCTCGTTCCCCGGTCGTGGCGCGACGAGGCCGCCCGGCTGGTCCCCGGCGGCCGGGCGGCGAGCGTGCCCGGCGCCGCCCACAACGTGCTCACCACGGCCCCGACCCAGGCCGCCGAGGCGATCCACGGCCTGCTGTCCCTGACCCCGACAAGGTGACGTCCATGCGTATCGGCAACACGGAGATCCGACCGCTCGGCGGTGGCCTCGGCTGCCTGCTGATGATCCTCTTCTCGATCCTCGCCTCGGTGCTGCTGACCGTGCTGCTGAACCTGGTGCTCTGACCGCCGTCCCGCCGAGCGTGGCGCTCAGGCGGGGTCGAGCGCCAGCTCCACCAGCAGCGGGTAGTGGTCGGAGGCGTGGTCGGTCTCGTCGTCGCGGACCACCCGGCACCCCCGGGCGACCTCGGCGACGGCCGCCGTGCCCAGCAGGTAGTCCAGGCGCATCCCGGAGAACTCGGCCCCGCCGTGCCGGGTGGGCACGGTCAACCCGTCGGCCTCCGCGGCCCCGCCGGCCGCCCAGAGGTCGACCAGGCCAGCGGCGAGCAGCCGGGCCACCGCGCGGGTGTCCACCGTACGGCCGTCGCGGCGCAGGTGCCGGCGCCGGTAGTGCTCGGGCAGGCGGGCCAGCCGTTCGGTGTGGTCCACCGTCGGCTCCAGCGTGTTCAGGTCGCCCGCCAGCAGCGCCAGCGGGCCGGCCCGGCGGACCGCGGCGGCCAGCCACTCCGCCTCGGCGCGCCGGACGCCACCGGCGTACGGATTGAGGTGGGTGCTGAGCACGGTCAGCGGCCCGGCGCCGGTGGCCACCGCGACCCGCGCCGCGGCGTGGTGGAACGGCCGGCGCAGCCGGTCGGCGTGCAGCAGCCGCAGCGGCGGGCGGACCAGCACCGCAACCGGCTGCCCGAACCACGAGCGGGCCAGGTGGGGGCGCAGCCCCATCCGGCCCGCGACCTCGGCCAGCAGGCCGCCCCGGTCGAAGTCGCGCAGCTCCTGCAGGGCGAGCACGTCCGGGCGCGCGGCGGCGACGACCCGGACCACCCGGTCGAGGCGGTCCCCGCCGCCCCGGTCCCGCCCGCCGGTCCGGATGTTCCAGGTCATCACCCGCAGCACGTCGTCAGTCCGGCCGGGCAGCCTTGGCCAGCTCGTCGTCGAGGGTGTGCACGTCCGCCGACTCGATGCTCGGCTGGTTGCCCTGGTGCACGTCGGCGTTCGGCCGGACCACCCAGTAGAGCAACCCCAGCCAGAGCGCGCTGAGCAGGATCGCGCCCATGAAGTCGGTCGGGTGGTGCATGCCCCGGTACATCCGGGACACTGCCACGCCGACCGGCATGATCACCGCCAGGGCCACGAAGAGCCAGCGCCACCAGCGGTCGGTACGGGGGAAGACGATGATCGCCATCGCCGTCCAGAGGCAGATGGTGGCGGCGATGTGCCCGGAGGGGAAGGACGAGGTGGGCATCTGCCCGTCCAGGTTCTCCACCGGCGGGCGCGGCCGGTCCACCGCGCGGGCCGAGGCGAGGAAGAGGCTCAGCTCGCCGAACATCGCCAGCACCACGAAGAGCACCGGTCGCCAGCGCCGCCAGATCGCCAGCACCAGCGGGCAGAAGACCAGCGAGATCAGCATGATCGCGTGGGTGTCGCCGAACTTGCTCCACCACCAGCTCAGGTCGGTCAGCACGTCGGTGTGCCGCTCGGCGAACCAGCGCGGCACCTCGGTGTCCAGGGTGTCGAAGAAGGTGCCCCCGGCGTGATAGCTGACCAGCATCCCGAAGCCGTAGAGCGCGCCGAAGACCAGCACCCAGCCGACCACCAGCTCGGCGACGGCGGACCGCGGGTGCTCCAGCACGCGCTCCTCGTCCGGGGCGGGGCTGATCTCGTGCCCGGCCTCCGGCTCCAGGCCCTCGCTGATCGGTGGCACCGGCCGGTCGCGCTCGCGCCGCCACAGCCGGAAGGCGTACGCGGAGACGAGGAGCCAGCAGGCGCCGAGCAGCCAGCCGGCGAGCACGTCGGAGACGAAGTGCACGCCGAGGGCGATGCGGGTCAGCCCGATCAGGACCACCAGCACACCCACGAGCGCGACGGCCGGCTTGCGCCAGCGCGGCGCCATCGCGGGCAGGAAGACCAGCAGCAACGCCCCGTACGCGACGAACGAGCCGAGCGCGTGCCCGGACGGGAAGCTGTTGCCGGGGGCGCTGGCCACCGGCACCTCCACCACCGGGCGCAGCCGGCCCACCAGGGTCTTCAGCGACGGGTCGAGGATCAGCCCACCGACCCCGGTGATGATCAGATAGACCGCGAGCCGGGACTGCCGGCGGATCAGCAGGCCGATCACCGCGATGGTGACCAGCCAGATCAGCACCGGCCGCCCGCCCAGGTCGGTGATCGCCTGGAGCGCGGTCACCAGCGCGTGGTGCGGCGCGACGAGGCCGTTGAACCACTCCGCGATCCCGTGGTCGGCGTCGTAGAGCGGACCCCACTTGAACCGGACCAGCATCAGCAACAGGCCGAAGCCCACCCCGGCGGCGGCGATGCCGACCAGCCCGGCGACGCTGCGCTCGGCGAAATGCTCGAGCGGTCGCCGCCCCGACTCCTTGACCGCGGTCACGCCGCACCTCCCGTAGTGCACATCCCGGCGAGCCGCGAGGTACCCGGTTCGCGCTGCGCGTACACCGCAGGCGGCGGTCAGAGTGCGGTCATCCCGCCGGTGTCCATGATTTCGCCCTCCCGCGCCTCCGGCTGCCACAGGTCCGGCTGGGCCGGCTCCTCGACGCCGATGCGCATCGCCTCCAACTGGGCGGCGAGGGCCAGCCCGCCGAAGAGCGCCATGCCGGTGAGGTTGGCCCACAGCAGCAGGGCCATGATGCCGGTGAGCGCGCCGTAGGTCTGCCCGAACCCGCCGCCGAACTTCACGTACGCGGCGAGCAGCAGGCTGGCCAGCCACCACAGCCCGGTGGCGATGCCGGCGCCGAAGAAGAGCCAGGACAGGCCGGGCTGCCGGCGCCGGGGCGCGTGCCGGAACAGCACCGCCACCGCGAGCACGGTCAACCCGAGGCTCAGCGGCCAGCGGATCACGTTCCAGGTCTGGTTGGCCAGCTCGCCCCACTCGTAGTGGCGCTGCACCGAGTTGCCCATCTCCCGGCCGCCTACCAGGATCAGGAAGCCCACCAGGGCGGGCAGGCCGGCGAAGACCGCGAGCGCCGCGGCCCGCACGTACTTGGCGAGGGCGGGCCGGTCCCGCTCGACGCCGTAGATCCGGTTCGCGCCCCGCTCGATCTGGGCCATGGTGGTGGTCAACGCGACCAGCCCGGTGATCAGACCGAGGGTCAGCGCCAGCTCACCGGCGCGTTCGATCCGCTCGGTGTCGCCGAGCAGCTCCTGCACCATCTGCTCGCTCTGGCCGGGGGTGAGCGCCAGGACGGTGTCGGCGACCACCTGGCCGCCCTCCGCCACGCCCATCTCGCTGATCAACCCGGTGAGCGCGATCATGAACGGCACCACGGCGAGGCAGAGCTGGAGGGCGAACGCCCGGGAGTGGCTGAACCCGTCGCCGTAGCGGAACCGGACGAACGCGTCCCGCAGCAGGTGCCAGCCGCCGTGCCGGCGCAACGTGTGCCAGGCGTCGTCGGCGGAGAGCTCCTCCCGGGCCATCAGCCGGGTCTCGGGAACCAGCTTGGTGCTACTCACGGCGAGCCTCCTCGACCAGCCGCTCACCGCGCTCGCCGACCGCGTCCGCGTCCACCGCCAGGTCGGGGTGCTGCGCCGGCCGCGGCACGCACAGCCACAGCGACTCCGGCCGGATCTCGGCCTTCAGCGAGCGGCCCGGCTCGATCAGGTCACCGTCGAGCTGCCGCGGCTGGGCCCGGTTGCTGGCGATCTCGACCTTGCGGGCCCGGAACACCTCCATCCCGGGCACGCTGCCGCGGCGGCGCACCAGCGCCCAGCCCATCGCCAGCCAGTGCCGCACCCGGCGGGGGGTGAGCACGGCGACGTCGAGCCAGCCGTCGTCGGGCTCGGCGTCGGTGAGCAGCCGTACCCCGCCCTGGAGCCGGCCAACGTTGGCGACCAGGACCGACCGGGCCCGGCGCCGCACCGGCGGCTCGCCGTCGATCCGGATGGAAACCCGCATCGGCCGGTCCCGCAGGTGCTTCGCCGCCCCGACGACGTACGCCGGCCAGCCGATCCGCTTCTTGGTGGTCTCGGAGGTGGAGTCGAGCATCTGGGCGTCGAAGCCCATCCCGGCCATCACCGCGAAGCACTGATCGTCGACCACGCCGACGTCCAGGCGGCGCATTCCGCGCTCGACGGCGACCTGGAGGCCGGCGGCCAGGTCGTTGGAGAGTCCCAGGTTGGCGGCGAGCAGGTTGCCGGTGCCCTGCGGCAGGACCGCGAGGGCGGTCTCGGTGCCGGCGAGCGCGGTGACGCAGGCCATCACCGTGCCGTCGCCGCCGCAGGCGAAGACGACCTCGGCGCCGGCCCGGACGGCCTCCTCGGTCTGGCCCCGGCCGGGGTCCTCGACGGTGGTCTCGTACCACACCGGCTCGGGCCAGCCGGCCGCGCCGAGGGCGTCGTTCACAATGCGCCGGAACTCGTCGAGATCGGTCACCTTCGCGGGGTTGACCACCACCGCGGAGCGCGGCGCGGGGTTGTCCGCGGTCACCGGACGCCTGCCATCTCCACCATCCACGGCGCAAGTGTGCAGCAGATCGGGCCGGCCAGCGAGCCGACGGGGCGGGACGTTGCGTGTGCCGCAAAGAGGTTTACCGGCCGCGCCGGCCGGACGGCCGACGCGGCTTTCCCGGGTGGCGGGTCAGGCCGCCGTACGCAGGGCTTCCTCGACCCGGCGGCGCAGCTCGGCCAGGTCCACCCCGGCCTCGGTGAGCACCAGCGCGCCGAGGCCGCCGCCCTCGCGGAGCAGCCCGAGCAGGATGTGCTCGGTGCCGATGTGCCGGTGGCGCAGCCGGATCGCCTCGCGCAGCGACAGCTCCAGCGCCTTCTTCGAGCGGGGCGAGAACGGGCCGCCCAGGAAACGCCGGCGGCCCCAGCGGCGGCGCGGCGGGGGCGCCGCCTCGCGCAGCGCGTCCGGGCCGAAGGACTCCTCGATCCGGGCCACGATGGCGGCCAGGTCGATGCCGATCTCCCGCAGCGCCGCGGCGTCCGCCTCGGCCAGGCCGGCGTTGCCGGTGTGCTGGCGGATCCGGGCGCGCAGGTCGTCCGCGCCCACCCCGGCCTCGGCGAGCACCCGGGTGGCGAGGGCGTCGGGGTCGGCGAGGACGCCGAGCAGCAGGTGCTCCGTGCCGACCGGCCGCTGCCCCTCGGCCCGGGCCTCGTCGAGCGCCCGGTGGACGACCGCACGGGCCCGGTCGGTGAACCGTTCGAACATGATCACTCCCAACTGCCGGGCACCGCCGGTCGCCCGGCGTGCTTCTTGTGGACCGCCTGCCGGCTGACCTCGAGCGCGTCGGCGATCTCCTGCCAGGACCAGCCCTGTCGACGGGCGTTGTCCACCTGGACCACCTCGAGCCGTTCGAGGAGCCGGCGCAGGGCGAGCACCGCGCGGAGACCGACCTTCGGGTCGGTGCTGCCGGCGGCTGCCGCGAGTTCCGTTGCCTGACTCATGCTGTCAACGTAGGTTGACGATGCTGGTTTGTCAACCTCAGTTGACATGCGCGTCGCGTCCGGCCGGTGCTAGCGTCAGCCCGTGCGCCTCCGTCCCCGCCGTGACCAGCCCGCACCGCAGGTGCGGCGGCACCTGACCGGCCGGGTCGAGCTGGAGATCGCCGGCGGCAGCGTGGTCGGCAACCGGTACCCGGCCAACTTCGACGTGCTGCACGTCGACGAGGAGCTGCCGTTCGCCACGGTGGTCGACGGCATGGGCTCCGGCGAGGGCAGCCGGCTGGCCGGCGCCACCGCCACCGCCACCGTCGTCGAACGGATCCGCGCCGCCTGGCCCGAGGTCGGCGCCGGTCCGCTGCGGGCCGCGACCGCCGAGGCGCAGACCCGGGTACGCGCCGTCGGCGCCCCCCGGCACGAGCTGACCGGCTGCACGCTCACCGCCCTGGTGGCCGAGCCGGACGGCGGGCAGGTGTGGCTGGCCCAGCTCGGCGACTCCCGGGCCTACCGGATGCGCGACGGGCTGCTGGAACTGCTCACCGTCGACCACACCGCCGCCTGGCTGGGCGTGCTGCACGGCTGGTACGCCGCCGACTCGCCCGAGGCCGAGCGCGCCCGCTACCAACTGCTGCGCTACCTCGGCCACCCGGAACGGCCGGACGCCGACCTGCTGGCCGTGCCGTTGCGCGCCGGCGACACCTGGCTGCTCTGCACCGACGGCGTCAGCGACCAGGTCGACTACCACGCGCTGCGCGGCCACCTGGCCGCCGCCACCCCCGCCCAGGCGGTCCGCGACCTGCTCACCGCCACCCTCGACGCCGGTGGCGACGACAACGCCACCGCCGTGGTCATCCGCGCCCACCACCTTGGGTAACCCCGCCCGGATGTTAGGCGGGGGCCCTTGTTGACAGACGGGCGTTAAGAAGGGGCCCCGCCGCTACCAAAAGCGTTAAGCGGGGTCCCCTCCTTACATCCGATCCCGCACGCGGGGGGTGGGGTGGGATTACGGTGGGTTGGGGGAGGTGAGTGCCGAGTGACCACACCCGCCGACGGGGCGGTCGTGGCCGGAGTGGGCCCCGCCGAGGAGTCGATGCAGGTGGTCCGGCTGGCCGCCCGGGAGGCCGCCACGCACGACCGGCCCCTGGCCCTGCTGCACGCGTTCAACTGGGAGGCCGCGTTCGAGACGCCGGGCGGCGTCACCCGGGACGATGCGGAGAACCTGATCGAGCGGGCCGCGGCCACCGCCAGCGACGTCGAGCCGGCGGTGCCGGTGAGCGGCGAGATCGTCGAGGGCTCGCCGGTGACGGCGCTGATCCGCCGGTCCGAGTCGGCGTACCTGGTGGCGATCGGCGACGGCGGGATGGCCGGCTGCGTCCGGTGCGTACCGGCCGACGCGCCCGCCGTCCAGCTCGCCGCCCGCGCCGGCTGCCCCGTGCTGGTGGTCCGTTCGCAGCCGCCGCCCGCCGGGCCGGTGCTGGTCGGCGTCGACCGCTCGACCAGCTCCCGCACCGCCCTCGACTTCGCCTTCGCGGAGGCGGCCCGCCGGTCGGCCCGGCTGCTCGCCGTCCAGGTCACCGACCCGGGGCGACCCCGCGACGACCAACTCCTGCTCGACCTGGTGTCCCACGCCGCGCGGCGGCACCCGACGGTGGCCGCGGAGTGCCACACCATCTCCGGCGACCCGGGCACCGTCCTGCTGGAACAGTCCCGCTCCGCGCAGGTCAGCGTGGTGGGCGCGCGGGGCGACGAGGCGTGGCGCGGCATGCTGGGCGAGGTCAGCCAGTCCCTGCTCTACCACTCCCCCGGCCCGGTCATCGTCGTACGCGGGCTGGCACCGCCGCCCCCGGACGGGGCATGACGCCCGCGCCGCCGGGCCCAACGGCCCTGACCGGCGGGCGGGCCGAACGCGAAGCTGGACCGGCCCGGCGGAAAGGCGCTTCCGGGTGCGAAAGTCCCCGACCCGCGAGAGGCTAATGCAGCATGGACACCGCTCTCGACCTGCACAGCCCCCTGACCGGAGACGAGCTGCGCCGGCTCGACGCCTACTGGCGCGCGGCGAACTACCTCACCGTCGGGCAGATCTACCTGCTCGACAACCCGCTGCTGCGGGAACCGCTGCGCCCCGAGCATGTCAAGCCCCGCCTGCTGGGCCACTGGGGCACCAGCCCCGGGCTCAACCTGATCTACACCCACCTCGACCGGGTCATCGTCCAACGCGACCTGTCCGCCATCTACGTCACCGGCCCTGGGCACGGCGGCCCGGCAATCGTGGCGAACACCTGGCTGGAGGGCACCTACAGCGAGCTGTACCACTCGGTGAGCCGGGACGAGACCGGCATGCAGCGGCTGTTCCGCCAGTTCTCCTTCCCCGGCGGCATCCCCAGCCACGTGGCGGCGGAGGTGCCGGGTTCGATCCACGAGGGCGGCGAGCTCGGGTACGCGCTGAGCCACGCGTACGGCGCCGCCTTCGACAACCCGGACCTGCTGGTCGCCTGCGTCATCGGTGACGGCGAGGCGGAGACCGGCCCGCTGGCGGGCAGCTGGCTGTCGAACGTCTTCCTCAACCCGGCCCGCGACGGCGCGGTGCTGCCCATCCTGCACCTCAACGGCTACAAGATCGCCAACCCGACGGTGCTGGACCGGATCCCCGAGGAGGACCTGCTCGACCTGATGCGCGGCTACGGCTACCGGCCGTACGTGGTCGCCGGGGACGACCCCACGGCGGTGCACCAACTGCTGGCCGCCACCCTGGACCGGGCCTGCGACGAGATCGCCGAGATCCAGCGGGCGGCCCGCTCCGGCGGCCCCGTGCACCGGCCCCGCTGGCCGATGATCGTCCTGCGTACGCCGAAGGGTTGGACCGGCCCGCAGGAGGTCGACGGCAAGCACGTGGAGGGCACCTTCCGCGCCCACCAGGTGCCGATCGCCGAGGTGCGCGACAACCCGCAGCACCTGGCCGAGCTGGAGCGCTGGCTGCGCAGCTACCGGCCGGAGGAGCTGTTCGACGCCACCGGCGTGCCGGTGGCCGAGGTGTCCGCCGTACCCCCGAACGGGGACCGGCGGATGAGCGCCAACCCGGTGGCCAACGGCGGCCGGCTGCTGCGCGACCTGGACCTGCCCGACTTCCGCGAGTACGGCATCGACGTGCCGCGGCCGGGGGAGCCGATGGCCGGCGCCACCGGCGCGCTGGGCCCCTGGGTACGCGACGTCATCGCCCGCAACCCGCAGTCCTTCCGGCTGTTCGGGCCGGACGAGGTCGCCTCGAACCGGCTCGGCGCGGCGTTCGAGGTCACCGACCGGGCGTTCGTCGCCGCCGAGGTCCCCGGCGACGACCACCTCTCCCCCGACGGCCGGGTGATGGAGGTGCTCTCCGAGCACCTGTGCCAGGGCTGGCTGGAGGGCTACCTGCTGACCGGCCGGCACGGCCTGTTCACCAGCTACGAGGCGTTCATCCACATCGTCGACTCGATGGTCAACCAGCACGCCAAGTGGCTGAAGGTGACCCGGCACATCCCCTGGCGGGAGCCGGTCGCGTCGCTGAACTACCTGCTCTCCAGCCACGTGTGGCGACAGGACCACAACGGCTTCTCGCACCAGGACCCGGGCTTCATCGACCACGTGGTCAACAAGAAGGCCGAGGTGGTCCGGGTCTACCTGCCGCCGGACGGCAACACCCTGCTTTCCACCATGGACCACTGCCTGCGCAGCCGGCACTACATCAACGTGGTGGTGGCCGGCAAGCAGCCCGCGCCGAACTGGCTGACCATGGACGAGGCGGTCCAGCACTGCCGGCGCGGCCTGGGCATCTGGGACTGGGCCAGCACCGACGAGGGCGCCGAGCCGGAAGTGGTGCTCGCCTGCGCCGGCGACGTGCCGACGCTGGAGACCCTGGCCGCGGCCGACCTGCTGCGCCGGCACCTGCCGGAGCTGAAGGTCCGGGTGGTCAACGTGGTCGACCTGATGCGCCTGCAACCGCCCTCGGAGCACCCGCACGGCCTGCCCGACAACGAGTTCGACACCATCTTCACCCGCGACAAGCCGGTCATCTTCGCCTACCACGGCTACCCGTGGCTGATCCACCGGCTCACCTACCGCCGGGCCAACCACGAGAACCTGCACGTGCGCGGCTACAAGGAGGAGGGCACCACGACCACCCCGTTCGACATGGTGATGCTCAACGACCTGGACCGCTTCCACCTGGTCATCGACGTCATCGACCGGGTGCCCGGGCTGGCCGCCCGCGCCGCCCACCTGCGCCAGAAGATGGTGGACACCCGGCAGGCCTGCCGCGACTACACCCGCCGGTACGGCGAGGACGACCCGCGGGTCGCCGAGTGGCGGTGGATCCGGGAGACCGAGCAGGAGCTGCGAGGGGAATCATGAGCGACGAGGAGATCCTGGTCGGCTATGACGGATCCGCCGACGCGGCGGTCGCCCTGGACTGGGCGCTGGCCGAGGCCGGCCGGTCCGGGCGGCCGGTGCGCCTGGCGTACGTCTTCGAGTGGTTGACCGTGGCCGGTTGGATCGGTCCCGGCGTCGCCCCCGGCATCTGGCCGGACGACACCGCCCGCCGCGAGGTCGAGGGGCTGGTCCAGAAGGCGGCCTCGGACGCCGCCGCGGCCCACCCCGGGCTGACCGTGCACGGTGAGGTGTTCGACGGCCCGCCCGCGCTGGTGCTCCAGGAACGGTCCGCCGCGGCCAGCGTGCTGGTGCTCGGCAGCCGCGGGCACGGCGGGTTCGGCGGACTGCTGGTCGGCTCCACCGCCGTGTCGGTGGCCGCCCACGCGCACTGCCCGGTGGTGGTGGTCCGCGACTCCCAACCGGGCGCGACCGGGCCCGTCGTGGTGGGCTTCGACGGCTCCGAGTCCGCGCAGGTGGCGCTCGGCTTCGCCGTCGAGCGGGCGGCCCAGCGGCGGACGCCGCTGCGGGTCGTCCGGGTCACCCAGCCGCCGTCGCCCCGCCGGGGGCCGTCGGAGGAGGAGGCCGCCGCCAGCGCCGCCGAGGACCGCACGGCCACCGAGCAGGCCCTGGCCCGGTGGCGGGAGACCTTCCCGGAGCTGGCGATCGAGGTCGAGGTGGTGCCCGGCAGCGCGGCCGGCGTCCTGGTCGAGGCGAGCCGGGACGCCCAGTTGGTCGTGGTGGGCAGCCGGGGCCGGGGCGGGCTGCGCGGCATGCTGCTGGGCTCGGTCAGCCAGCAGCTGATCCAGCACGCCCACTGCCCGGTCGCGGTCGCCAGGGAGCGCTGAGCCACCGGCGCGCTCGGGCCTGCCGGTGTCGCCTGCCGGTGTGCCCGGAGCGGCACAGGCCGGCGCTGTCGCCGGGGCGGTGACGCCGGGTGCGGGCGGCGGGGACGGTGACGCCGGGCGCGGGCCGTGGAGTCCGCCCGGGCGCGGGCCGCCGAGCCCGCCCGGGCGGCCGGGGGGAGGCGGCCGGGGCCGCCTGGGCCGTCGGCGGGCGGACCGGGTGGGCGGCGGAACCATGCGGCAGGCCCACCATCCGCCGGGCAGGTGACAGTTCGAGCGTGATGACTCTCAGGTATTTTGATACCTGAGAGTCATCACGCTCATTCGCGAGTCCACTCCCACCCGCCGACACACCCGAAGCCCCGGCCACACCGGCCGCGTGGCCGAGGGGGTCACCCACACCCCGAGGCATCCCCGCAACGCGCGGCGTGGCCCCGCGGTTCGGCTTAGCGGGCCGAGTTCCCGCCCGGAGCAACCGCAACGCCTGAGCCCGGCACCCCGAAGCCCGGCAACGCCCGAAGCCCCGCAACGCCCGAAGCCCCGCAACGCCCGAAGCCCGGCAACGCCCGAAGCCCGGCAACGCCCGAAGCCCGGCAACGTTCAGAGCAGGCAACGACCGAGGCCCCGCCGTCTCGGGGCATGTCCGCGACGGCGGCCGGACGCGCCAGGGCAGCCACCACGCGAGGGCGACACCCAGGGCCCGGCCGGGCCTCAGCGAGTGTCGCCACCGCCGTCGGCGGGGTTGAGCGAGAAGTAGTCCTCCTCCTCCTGTGCCAGATGCAGCCGGAGGACGGCGTCCAGGCCGTACAGGGCGGCCAGCAGGTCGGGTACCTCGTCCGGGCGCAGCCGCCCGTCGGCGTGTTCCGCCAGGTGGCCGCCGATCCGGTCCACCAGCGCGGCGATCTCCACGTGGCCGCGGCTCATGGTCGAGGTGGCCTCCTCGCTGCCCAGCGGGCCGGCCAGCGCCGGATACAGCTGCCGCTCCTCGGCGGTTTCGTGCGGCAGCACCTCGTCGACCAGCCGGCGGTGCACCTCGCGCACCGCCGGCACGCACTCCGGCGCCTGTGGGCGGGTGGCGACCAGGTCGGCGGTGTCCCGCAACCGGGCCAACACGTCCCGCACCGGGGCGTGCTCGCCGGCGTACCGGTCGAGCAGCTCGCGGGTGGCCGGCGGCACGTCCCGCCGGCGCAGCCCGCCGCCCAACGCCCGCAGCGCGTTGAGGATCACCAGCACGTCGATGCCCTCCTGGAGGAAGGCGCCGGCCACCGGGGGCAGCCCGCCGGCCGCCGCGACCACCATCGCCACCACCGCCAGCCCCATCCCGATGGTGGCCGACTGCACGGCGATGCGGCGGGCGTACCGAGCGATCTCCACCGCGTCGGCGAGCCGGTCCAGCCGGTCCACGCTGAGCACCGCGTCGGCCACGTCCGCCGAGGCGGTCGCGCCGGTCGCGCCCATCGCCACCCCGACGTGCGCCTCCGCCAGCGCCGGGGCGTCGTTGACGCCGTCGCCGACCATCAGCGTGACCGCCCGGTCCGACTCGGCGCGTACCCGGGCCGCCTTCTCCTGCGGCGAGCACTGCGCCACCACGTCGTCCACCCCGACGGCCCGGGCGACCTGCTCGGCGGTCCGGGCCCGGTCGCCGGTCACCATGACCAGCCGGGTCAGTCCCGCCTCGCGCAGCCGGCGCACGGTGCGGCGGGCGTCGGCGCGGACCGGGTCCTCCAGCAGGATCGCGCCGAGCGGGTGGTCGTCGGCGCTGACCCAGACCACCGAGCGGCCGGCCAGTTCGGCGCGCCGCCGGGCCCGCTCGGCCCAGTCGGGCAGCCCGCCGGCGAGCTGCCCGACCCGGACCACCCGCCCGTCCACCCGGCCGCGTACCCCGCGCCCCGGCTCCTCGGTCACCTCGGTCGGCTCACCCAGCGCCAACCCCTGCACCCGGGCCTGCCGGACCAGCGCGGCGGCCAGCACGTGCGGCGACAACTGCTCCACCGAGGCGGCCAGCCGGAGCACCTCGTCCCGGTCCGCGCCGGGGGCGACCACGGTCTCGGCGGCCCGGGGCCGGCCCGCGGTGAGGGTGCCGGTCTTGTCCATCATCAGCGTCCGGGCCCGGCCGAGCAGCTCCAGCGAGCCGCCGTCGCGGACCAGCACCCCGCGCCGCGCCACCCGGGACAGCCCGGAGACGATGGCGATCGGGGTGGCCAGCAGCAACGGGCAGGGGGTGGCCACCACCAGCACCGCCACCGCCCGGATGAACTGTCCGGAGAGCAGCCAGGCCAGCCCGGCCAGGGCCAGGGTGAACGGCACGAACGCGGCGGCGTACCGGTCGGCCATCCGGACCATCGGCGCCTTGTGGGCGGTCGCCTCCTCGGCCAGCCGCACGATGCCGGCGTACGTGCTCTCGGCGGCGCTGCGCGTCGCGCGCAGCCCGAAGCCGGCGCCGGCGTTGACCACACCGCTGGCGACCGGCTCCCCCGCCGCCCGCGACACCAGCTGCGACTCCCCGGTGACCACCGACTCGTCCAGCGTCGCCGGTTCCTCCGCCGTGCCGTCCACCGGCACCACGTCGCCCGGGCCGACCACCAGCCGGTCGCCGGCCGCCACCTGGTCCAGCGGCACCACCTCGATCCCGCCGTCCGCGGCGCGCCGCCGGGCCCGCCGCGGCGCGCGCTCCAACAGGGCCCGCAGATCCCGGGTCGCCCGCGCCTGGGCGTACGACTCCAGCGACCGCCCGGTCGCCACCATCACCGCGATCACGGCGCCGGCCAGGTACTCGCGTACGCCCAGCGCGCCGGCCAGCGCCAGCACGGCGATCACGTCCACCCCGAACTGCCGGTGCCACAACTGTCGCAGCACCGCCCAGGTGGCGGGCAGCAGGGCGACCAGGGTCACCGCGGCCCAGACCAGGTCGGCGGCGCCGCGCAGCCCGGCCAGCCAGAGCGCGCCGCCGGCCAGCGCCGCCAGGGTGAGCAGGATCAGCGGGGCCCACTCGGCCCAGTTGAGCCGGGGCCCCCTGGCCGGCCGTTCCGGCAGGCATTCGCGCGGTTCGGCTCCCACCTCGGAATCGTCTCAGCGGCAACCCCGGCCGGGCAGGGCAATGCGGGCATTCACCCCGGGCCGAAGGACCCGGTGACCCCGGGCGTGCGTACCGTGTGCGCGGACCGGGCATGCCAGAGGATGAAGGCGCAACCCCGCCCGGCACGGCACCCGGTGGGGCACGATGGGGACGAAACACGGAAAGGTCGTGACGATGAGCCACGGAACGCCGGCTACGGACCGCCCGCTGACCACCGCCCTCGCGGAGGCCGCCGCGACGGCCGGTTACGCCCCCTCGGTGCACAACACCCAGCCGTGGCGCTGGCGGGTGCTGCCCGACTCGCTGGAGCTGCGGATGGTCCGCGACCGGCAGCTGGCCGCCACCGACCCGGAGGGGCGGCTGCTGGCGCTCAGCTGCGGCGCGGCGCTGCACCACGCCCGGGTGGCGCTGGCCGCCGAGGGCTGGGTGCCGGTGGTGGAACGGCTGCCCGACGCCGGTGACCCCGAGCTGCTGGCCCGGCTGACCAGCCTGCGCCACCCCGGCGCCGACCCGCAGGCCATGCACCTGGTGCAGTGCATGCAGGTCCGGCACACCGACCGGCGGCCGGTCAGCGACGAGCAGATCCCGACCGCCGCGATCGGTGAGATCACCCGGGCCGCCACCGGCGAGGGCGCCCGGCTGCACATCCTCGACTCCGACCAGGTGATGGAGCTGGCCGCCGCGGCCGGCCACGCTGGCTCGGTCGAGGCGGAGGACCCCCAGCTCCGGGAGGAGCTGGCGTACTGGACGAGCCGCACCGGCACCGGCACCGGCCTGCCACCGGAGGTGCTGCCCGAGCAGGCCCCGCAGACCACCGTGCCGGGCCGCGACTTCGGCCGGGCGGGCACCCTGCCGATCGGCCCCGGGCACGACCGGGCCGCCGTGTACGCGCTGCTCTACGGCGACGAGGACGAGCCGGACAGCTGGCTGCGGGCCGGCGAGGCGCTCTCCGCGGCCTGGCTGACCGCCACCCGGCTGGGGGTGTCCCTGGTGCCGCTGTCGGGCGTGGTGGAGGTCGAGGGCACCCGGCAGACGCTGCGGGGCGTGCTCTCCGGGATGGGCTTCCCGTACCTCGTGGTGCGGTTGGGGATCGCGGACCCGGCGCACGCCGGACCGCCGCACACCCCGCGGCTGCCCACGGAGCAGGTGGTCGACACGTCCGCGGTCGGCGACGTGCGGCCGTGACTGGCTCGTGCCGCGCGGTTCGCGGGCGATAGCATCGCCTGCGTGGCGAGCAGCGCACCGAATCCCCGGCCCGAATCCCCGGCGGCTCCCTCCCTGGGTCTGAGCCCGCTGTCCCGGGTCCGTCTCGACGAGCTGCTCCAGGAGATGCTGGACCGGGTCGGCGACGTGGTGACCAGCCGGGAACGGCTGCGTGCCCTGCTCGACGCGGTGGTCGGCATCGGCTCCGACCTGGACCTGCGCAGCACGCTGCAGCGGATCGTGCAGTCGGCCTGCGAACTGGTCGGCGCCCGGTACGGCGCGCTCGGGGTGATCGGCCCGGACCGGCTGCTGCACGACTTCATCATCCACGGCATCGACGCGGAGCTGCACGCCAAGATCGGCGATCTGCCGCACGGCCGGGGGGTGCTCGGCCTGCTCATCGACGACCCCCGGCCGGTGCGGATGCCGGACATCACCCAGCATCCCAAGTCGTACGGCTTCCCGCCGCACCACCCGCCGATGCACAGCTTCCTCGGCGTGCCGGTACGCATCCGCGACCAGGTCTTCGGCAACCTCTACCTGGCCGAGAAGCAGGGCGCGGCGGAGTTCACCGAGGACGACGAGGAGATCGTGGTGGCGCTGGCCGCCGCGGCCGGCGTGGCGATCGAGAACGCCCGCCTCTACGCGCTGGCCCACCGCCGGGAACGCTGGCTGGCCGCCACCGCCGAGATCACCTCGGTGCTGCTGGGTGAGGTGCGCCGCACCGACGCGCTGGCCCTGGTGGCCCGCCGGGCGCGGGAGGTCGCCGGGGCGGAGCTGGCGCTGGTGCTGCTCTACGACGAGGACGCCGGGCAGTTCACCGTGGAGGTGGTCGACGGCGCCGGCGAACGCACCGCGGAGATGGTGGGGGCGCTGCTGCCGGCGGGCGAGACCACCTTCGCCGGCTCGGTCACCGAACGCCGGCACGAGTTGGTGGAGAACCTGGCCGAGGCCGCGCCGTGGCCGGTGCCGGTGGTCGCCGGGCCGGCGGTGGTCTCCCCGCTCGCCGCCGCCGACACCCTGCACGGCGTGCTGGTCATCGCGCACCAGCCGGATCGCGGCGGGACCGCCGACGACGACGTGGCGCTGCTGGGCAGCTTCGCCGGCCAGGCGGCGCTGGCCATGGAACGCGCCCGCGGCCAGGAGGAACGCGAGTTGCTGGTGGTGCTGGAGGACCGCGAGCGGATCGCCCGGGACCTGCACGACGTGGTGATCCAGCGGCTCTTCGCCACCGGCCTGCAACTGCAGAGCGGGGCGATGAACGCCCGCCCCGAGGTGGCCAAGCGGATCAACGCGGCCGTGGACGACCTGGACGCCACCATCCGCGACATCCGCCGCACCATCTTCGAGCTGCGTACGCCGATGAGCGCCGCGCTGCGCACCGAGATCCGCGAGGCGATCGAGGTGGCCACCGAGTCGCTGGGCTACCGGCCGGAGCTGGAGCTGGTCGGCCCGATCGACAGCGCCGTGCCCGACACGCTGCGCCCCGAGCTGACCGCCGTGCTGCGCGAGGCGCTGTCCAACGCGGTCCGCCACGCCCGCGCCGAGCGGGTCGCGGTGGCGGTCCGGGTGGAGGCCGGTTGGGTGACCGTGACGGTCACCGACGACGGGGTGGGCTGCGACCCGGCGGCGGCCCGCAGCGGGCTGGTCAACCTGCGCGAACGGGCCGAACGCCTCGGCGGGGACTTCCAGCTCGGCCGGGTGATCCCGCACGGCACCGAGCTGCGCTGGAGCGTCCCGCTGCGGGACTGAGCCGGCGGCCCGGGCCGGACGGGGTGGCCCCGGCGGCGAGGTCAGCGGTGGCTGGCGAGGTCAGCGGTTCTTGCCGAGCAGCCGGGTGGCCAGCACCGCCGCCTGGGTCCGCCGCTCCAGGCCCAGCTTGGCCAGCACGCTGGAGACGTAGTTCTTGACCGTCTTCTCGGCCAGGAACATCTTGCCGGCGATCTCCCGGTTGGTCAGCCCCTCGGCGACGTACTCCAGGATCCGCCGTTCCTGCTCGGTGAGGCTCTTCAGCTCGCGCGGCTGCTCCACCCCGCTGCGGATGCGCTCCAGCACCCGGGTGGTGATCGCCGGGTCGAGCAGCGACTGCCCGGCGGCCACCCGGCGGACCGCGTCGACCAGGTCGGTGCCGCGGATCTGCTTGAGCACGTAGCCCGCCGCGCCGGCCATGATCGCCGCGAAGAGCGCCTCGTCGTCCTCGTACGAGGTGAGGATGAGGCCCTTGATCGAGGAGTCCACCGCGCGGACGTCCCGGCAGACGTCGATGCCGTTGCCGTCGGGCAGGCGGGCGTCGAGGATCGCCACGTCCGGGCGCAGCGCGGGGATGCGGCGGGCCGCCTCCGGCGCGGAGCCGGACTCGCCGACCACCTCGATGTCGCCGCTACTGGTCAACAGGTCGGCAAGGCCACGGCGGACGACCTCGTGGTCGTCGAGCAGGAACACCCGGATCATCCCTCGTTTCTACCCGCCCGAGGCCGTCCCCGCACAGGCCAAAGGTCCCGAGAAGGGGGGCCCCTGCTATCGCTTCCGGTGGGTAGCGGGGCCCCTCCTAACACTCAGCCCGGGTGGTCGGGACGTCCGGCCCTGCCCGGGACCGCCCGGGCTGACGGACGGTGGGGGTGGACCCGAGCGGGGGTGGCACGACCTGCCACGGAAGGAGCATGACCATGGACACCGGCTTCACCGTCGCGCAGCTGCGGGCCGCCGTGGCCGACGCCGTCCGGGCGCCGTCGCTGCACAACAGTCAGCCGTGGCGGTTCCGGCTGCGTGACGGCGGTATCGAGCTCTCCGTCGACCCGGCGCGGCGGCTGCCCGCCACCGACCCGAGCGGCTGGGGTGCCCGGATCGCCTGCGGGGCGGCGCTGTTCAACCTGCGACTGGCGCTGGCCGTGGCCGGCACGCCCGCCCGGGTCCGGCTGCGGCCGTACCCGGCGGAGCCGGAGGTGATGGCCCGGCTGGTCCCCGACCTGCCGCGCCGGCCCACCCCCGCCGAACAGAGCCTGCACGCGGCCGTCGCCCGCCGGTTCAGCAACCGGGCCCCGTTCTGGCCGGACCCGGTGCCGGCGGACACCCGGTGGCGCCTCGGCGAGGCGGCCCGGGCCGAGCAGTGCTGGCTGGAGCTGCTGATCGGGGTGAGCGCGGTGAACGCGTTCGCGGAGATCGCGCGCAGCGCCAACCGGGTCCTCGAACGCGACCCCGACTACCGGGCGGAGCTGGCCGAGTGGGTACGTACCGAACCGGCGCCGGACGGGGTGCCGGCCGCCGCCGGTGGCCCGCAGAGCGAGCCGCAGGACCTGTTGCCGGCCCGCGGCTTCGGCGGCCGCAGCCGGGCGCCCGGGCGCGACTTCGAGCCGGAGCCGCTGGTGGTGGTGCTCGGCTCCGCCGGCAACACCGCCACCGACCAGCTCGTGGCCGGTCAGGCGCTGCAACGGGTGCTGCTGACCGCCACCGACGCCGGGCTGGGCGCGTCCATGATGTCCCAGCCGATCGAGGTGCCCGGCGCCCGCGAGGCCCTGCGGCTGTCGCTGGGCCGGTTCGGCACGCCGCAGATGGTGATGCGGATCGGGTACGGCCAGCTTGGTCGCCCGACCCCGCGCCGGGGCGTCGACGAGGTGCTCGACCTGCCGGTGGTGCCCGCCTGAACCGCGGTGGCACCTGAGCGGCGAGGCCCCTCTGCCTCGGGAGGGTGCGCCGCCCCGGTCAGCTCAGCAGCGCCGCCTCCCGCGCCGGGTCCAGGCCGACGGCCGCCCGCGCTGGGCGTCCGGCGCGCGGCGGCACCACCCCGACCTCGCGAAGCCAGCGCCAGGTGTCGGCGACCGTCTCGGCCACCGGGCGGCAGGCCAACCCCGACGCGTACGCGTTCGTCACGTCCTGCTCCTGCAACCAGCGGTACTCGTGCCCCGGCGGGATCCAGATCGGCAGCTCGGTCCACGGCGCCACCCCGGCGGCGAGGATCCGCTCCGGATCGGTCCAGCGCAGTTCGGCGCCCGACCCGGTCGCTGCCTCGCAGGCGTGGAGCAGCTCCGCCATCGTCGCGTGCCCGGTCCGCCCCACCACGTTGTACGCCCCACCCCGCCCGTCGGCGCACTGGTCCAGCAGCCAGCCGGCCAGGTCACGGACGTCGACGTACTGCAACGGCAGGTCCGCCGGCCCGGGAGCGAGCACCGGCCCGCCCCGGGCAATCCGCCGCAACCACCACGGCAGCCGGCCGATGTCCTCCCCGGGCCCGAGAATCAGTCCGGCGCGGGCCAGCACCGCCCGCTCGCCGAAGACCTCCACCGCCGCCCGCTCCCCACCGGCCTTGTTCGACGCGTAGTCGCCGTCGTCCGCGTCGGCCGCAGCGTCGACCACCGGCGCGTCCTCGCCCACCCCGGGCGGGGCCGGCGACACGTACACCGATCCGCTGGAGACGTAGCCGTAGTGCCGGACCGCGCCGGCCAGGACCCGCGCGACGTCCTGGACCGCCCGGGGAGCGCCGTCCCAGGTGTCGACCGCGATGTCCCACGTCCCGCCGGCCAGCGCGGCGAGGCCGCCGGGCGCGAGGCGGTCACCCCGCAACCGGCGTACGCCCTCCGGCACCGCCCCGTGCCGGCCCCGGTTGAACACCGTCACGTCCCAGCCGCGGCGCACCGCCTCGGCCACGATGGCCCCGCCGACGAAGCCCGTCCCGCCCAGCACCAGAAGTTTCATGTCGCCCACCGTGCCGGATCCGGACGGGGCCGCGCGGATTCCGTCCGGGTGGCTATGCCGACGGCAGAAAGCGCACCGCCGTTGCGGCCCGGTTCGTACCGTGGAGCGCCGCATGTCCGATTCGCTCGACGGCCGGGACACGTCCGGCGGAATGCTGGGCCGAGCCCGGTCGTTACATCACCCGGACGACCGCAGCAGCACCCCACGCCGCCAGCCCCGGGCCCCCGGGCCGGGAATGATGGCGGGCCGGCGGTCGTTACACATGGTCTGGCGCCGCGCAGAGGCCCCCGCCCCGCGAGCCGCCGGATCCCCGAGACTTTTGAGCGCCTGGCGTGGTGCTTGCACCCGAGTGCGCCCCATGGGCGTGCCGGGTGCCGACCCCCGAATGGAGCTACCCCCATGAACACGATCATTCGTAAGAGCGTGCTGGGTATTGCTGGTCTGGCCTTCGCCGGTGGTCTCGCCGCCGGCCCGCTGAGCCACCACGATGCCACTCCCACCTCGGGTATGGCCCCGATCGCGGCCGTGCAGGCCGACAAGCCCGACGCGGGCAAGCTGATCCCGCACGGTGTGCAGGGCGCCCAGTCGAAGATCGACCTGAGCGACGAGCAGATCGCGAACGTGAAGGCGATCATCGCAGCGACGAAGAAGTCGGGTATGGACGAGCGGGCCGCGGTCGTGTCGATCGCGACGGCGTTGCAGGAGTCGAAGCTGGAGAACCTGGGTCACCTCGGTGACCGTAACGACCACGACTCGCAGGGCCTGTTCCAGCAGCGCCCGTCCAGTGGTTGGGGCACGGTCGAGCAGATCACCGACCCCGAGTACTCCACCACCGCGTTCCTGAAGGGCCTCAAGCAGGTCGACGGCTGGCAGGACATGCCGCTGACCAAGGCCGCGCAGACGGTGCAGGTGTCCGCTTACCCGGACCACTACGCCCAGTGGGAGCAGCAGGCCGCCGACCTGGTCGCCCAGTACTGGAACAGCTGAGCCAACCCGAAGGCCGGCACCCGACAACGGGTGCCGGCCTTCGGCGTATCCAGATCTTGGACCGTTCCCGTCAGCGACGAACTTGAACTGTCCAAGATCTCGGCGGCGCGGGACCCGGCCGGGGCCGGAACAAAGAGAACCCGGCTCGATGAGCCGGGTTCCGCAGGGACTGGTGGGCGATACTGGGTTTGAACCAGTGACCTCTTCCGTGTCAAGGAAGCGCGCTCCCACTGCGCCAATCGCCCGTGCGGTGCTGCGAGCGGACGACGGGATTCGAACCCGCGACCCTCACCTTGGCAAGGTGATGCGCTACCAGCTGCGCTACGTCCGCGTGCCACCGGCGTTCGTCGGCGACGGGACAACTGTACCCGATGACAAGATCGTCCCCGGCCCGGCCCCACCGCGCCTCGACGCAGCGGGTGATTGCGCTGGTCACCGACGGGGTACTGACGCTCGCGACAGCACACCACATCCCCCCTGAAGGAGGCTGTCGTGGGAATCGGCATGAGCATCTTCCTGATCGCGGTCGGCGCGATCCTCACCTTCGCGCTCGACGCCAGCATCGGCGGGGTGAACCTCGACGTCGTCGGCTGGATCCTGATGGCCGCAGGCGTGCTCGGCCTCATCATGACGACGCTGGTGTGGGGCCGCCGACGCGAGGTGGTCACCACCGCCGAGCCGGTGGAGTACCGCCGGGTCGAGGAACGCCGCGACGTTCCGCCGCTCTGATCAACGGGAAAGGCGAAGAGGCCGGATCATGATGATCCGGCCTCTTCCTCTGGTGGGCGATACTGGGTTTGAACCAGTGACCTCTTCCGTGTCAAGGAAGCGCGCTCCCACTGCGCCAATCGCCCGCGTCTGATCCGAGGTGGGGACGGGATTTGAACCCGCGTACACGGCTTTGCAGGCCGTTGCCTCGCCTCTCGGCCACCCCACCGAGGTTGCCCCCGTCATGCGTGGCGGCAGCTCCGAGCGGACGACGGGATTCGAACCCGCGACCCTCACCTTGGCAAGGTGATGCGCTACCAGCTGCGCTACGTCCGCGTGTCACCGCGACATCGGGTGACGGATGAGAACTTTAGCCCAGGGCCGGAAGAGTTGCCAACTCGGGGTGCGCTCCGGCGCGTCCGGCCGCCCGCGGCACGAGGCCACGACCGGCCGGGAGCCCGGGCGTCGGACCGGGTGTGCGGTTTCAACCAAGCCACGTCACCGCGGGGCGGGTTGGTGACCGCTCGTGGTCACGTCGATGGGTTACGGTAACCGGCGTGACGAGACGTGCCGCCGAGATCCGCCTGGATGCCCTGCTGCGCACGGCCTGTGACGTGATCCAGCAACGCGGCCTGGCCAACACCCGCACCGCCGACGTGGCGGAGGCCGCCGGGGTGAGCCAGGCGCTGGTCTTCTACCACTTCGCCACCAAGGACCGGCTGCTCGCCCAGGCGTTCGCGTACGCGGTGGAGCAGGATCTGGCCCGGCTGGACGCGGTGCTCCGCTCCCCCGCCCCGCCGCTGGTCAAGCTGCGCCGGATCCTGCGCCTCTACACCCCCGCCGGGCGGCCCACGTCCTGGTCCATGTGGATCGACGGCTGGTCGGAGTCGCTGCGTACGCCGGAGTTGGAGAAGGTGTCCCGCCGGCTGGACCTGCGGTGGCGGGAGGACCTGGCGGCGGTCATCTCCGACGGCGTCCGCGACGGCACCTTCGAGTGTGCCGACCCGGCGGGCGCCGCCTGGCGGATCAGCGCGGTGATGGACGGCCTCGCCGTGCAGCTGGCGGTCCACGACCGGGTGATCTCCCGCCGGCAGTTCGCCTCGTGGATCCGGATGGTCGCCGCCCGCGAACTCGGGCTGGACCCGACGGACCTGGAGTGACCCGCGCCGCGGGCCGGGTCCCGGACAAACCGCGGACGCCTGGCCGCACCGCGGGCCGGGGCCTGGACGAAGTTGCCGACCGAGCGGCCGGACAAAACCGCCCGGATCAACCGGAGCAGCCGCGACAATCGACGGTATGGAGCTGCTCGACGCCTATCGCCGCAGCCTGGCCGAGTTCACCGACCGGGTGGACCAGATCGGTCCGGACCAGTGGTCAGACCCGACCCCGTGCCCGGGTTGGGACGTCCGGACGCTGGTCAACCACGTGGTGAGCGAGGACCGGTGGAGCGTCGCGCTGCTCGCCGGCCGCACCGTCGACGAGGTCGGCGACCGGTACGCCGGTGACGTCCTCGGCGCCGACCCGGTCGGCACCGCCCGGGAGGCGGCGTCGCAGGCGGAGGTGGCGGCCACCAACCCGGGCGTCTCGGGTGGCGTGGTGCACCTCTCCGCCGGGGACACCCCGGTCGACGAGTACCTGCACCAGCTGGTGGCGGAGCACCTCGTACACGGGTGGGACCTGGCGGTGGCGATCGGCGCCGATCCGGCGCTCGACGCCGGCGCGGTCCGGGAGTGTGCCCGCTGGTTCGCCGGCCGGGCCGAGCAGTATCGGCAGGGTGAGCTGACCCGTCCCGGCCGGGCAACGGCGACCGAGGCGGACGAGCAGGACCGGCTGATCGCCGCCTTCGGCCGCGACCCGGACTGGGCCCCGTGACGGCCGGTCAGCGGGCGGTCGACGCCGCCTGGCCGGTGCCGGGGCGCAGCGGCAGCCGGCGGTTTACAAGAGGTGAGTTCTTGTAACGGGTCAGCGGCGGGCGGTCCGCCAGCGCCGGGCCGCCGGGGCCCGCTCCCAGGCCCGTCCGGGCGACTCGGCCCACTCCCGGGCCGCGCGGTCCGTCCGCACCAACTGCCGCAGCCGCAGCAGCAGGCCGACGCCGAGGAAGAGCAGCAGCCCACCGAGGAGGAACGCCGCCTGCACGACCCCGAACCCGCCCGAGTCCGCCACCCGGCGGCCCGGCTCGGCCCCGGGCGGTGCCTGGGCGACCGGCGCCCCGGCCGCGGCGCTCTCCTCCGTCGGCTCGACGGTCGGCGCCACCTCCGGCTCCACCGTGGGCTCGTCCGTGGGCGCCGCGGGTTCGACCGTCGGCTCCGCCGGCGGCGCCGGTTCCACCGCCGCGCCCGCGCCGACCACGCTGCGAGTCGCCGTCCGCCGGGCCAGCAACCGCAGACCCTCGTCGTACGCCTCGGCGGCGAGGCTGATCCGCCCCCGCGTGACGTCCTCGGCGAACGCCATCCGGTAGCGGGCGGTCACCGTCCGGTCCGGGCAGAGCGTGCCCGGGTCGAGCCGGCGGTCGGTCAACCGGGCCGTGTCCCCCTCGGTGCGGACGTCGACGGGGAAGGAACCGTCGTCCTCCACCCGGTCCAGCTTCACCTGGTCCAGCCGGATGCCGTCCACGGTGAGCACCAGCGACCACCGGACCTTCAGACAACCACCACCGCCGGTGCGGGACACCACCGCGGAGACGGTCTGCACCCGGTCGCCGGCGGTGAACTCGTCCGGCAACCCGGTCAGCTCGGTGGCGAAGCCCGGCGCGGCCCCGGCGGGCACCGCCCCGCCGACGACCGCGACCAGCACCCCGGCCAACAGCAGACCCACCCGCAGCGCGTACCGCCGCACCCGCACCACCGCCTCACCCTCCCGTCGGTCGTCCGCACCGAAGACGCTATGGGCGGCTCCGGCCCCCGGGTAGACGGGCGTGTTCGCACCGTCCGCCAACTCCGGGGGCCGATCTCACGGTGGGTGGTGAACCGATCACCGCCGCCCCGCGACACGCCCAGAACCGAAGCCGGGGACAATCACCGGGTGTCCGACATCTCCGCGGCCTTCGTCCGGCTGCACGCCCGGCTGGCCCCGGTGCCGTTCGTCCCCGAGGTCCACCTGCACCAGGCCGACGAGCCGATCGGGCTCTGGGAGCTGACCGAGGGCGAGTTCCACAGCGCCCAGCCACCGCCGTTCTGGGCCTTCGCCTGGGCCGGCGGGCAGGGCCTCGCGCGCTACGTCACCGACCACCCCGAGGTGGTCGCCGGCCGCCGGGTGCTCGACCTGGCCGCCGGCTCCGGCCTGGTGGCCATCGCCGCCGCCCGGGCCGGCGCCGCCGCCGTCCGCGCGGTCGAGGTCGACGAGCGGGCCGTCGCGGCCGTCGCGCTCAACGCCGAGGCCAACGGGGTACGCGTCGACGCCGAACTGGGCGACATCCTGGACGGCGACGCCGGTGACGCCGAGGTGGTGCTCGTCGGGGACGCGTTCTACAGCGAGGCGATGGCGCGGCGGATGCTGCGCTTCCTGCTACGGGTGGCCCGCGCCGGCGCCCGGGTGCTGGTGGGCGACCCGGGGCGGGCGTTCCTGCCCCGGGACCGGTTCCGCGAGCTGGCCGGCTACGACGTGCCGGTGCCGGAGGCGCTGGAGAGCGTACGGGTGAAGCACACCACCGTGTGGGAGCTGAACCCCGGCCTGCCCGGGGCCGCCCGCTAGCGTGACGGCGTGCTGTTCCGGGGCTGGGGGGATCACGTCGACCACGCGTGGCCGGACGTGGCGACCGTGCCGGACCACCTCGGCGTACCCCATCTAGTGGTGACCCGGCACGCGCTGGTCCGGCAGGTGCTCGCCGACCCGGTGACCTTCCGCCCGGACAACGCGCTCGACGCGGTGACCCCGGTGCCGGTGGCCGCGTTGCGGGTGCTCGCCGGGCACCGGTTCCGGCTCCCGCCCACGCTGGCCAACAACTCCGGGGCCAGTCACCCGGAGATCCGCGCGATCGTCGCCGACGCGCTGCACCCGGACCGGGTGGCCGCGCAGCGGCCGTGGCTGACCGACCTGGTCCGGCGGCGGGTGGCCCGGCTGGCCGCCGCCCTCGACGCCGGCGAGCCGGTCGACCTGTACGCCGAACTCGCCGCCGACCTGCCGCTGCTGGTGCTGGCCCGGCTGGTGGAGCTGCCCGACGCCCCGGTCGGCGCGGTGAAGGACTTCGCCCGGGCTGCGCTGGAACTGTTCTGGGCGCCGCTGGACGCCGACCGCCAGCTCGCCCTCGCCACGCAGGTGGGCCGCTTCCACACCGTGCTGCGCGGCTTCGCCGCCACCGGCGGCGGCCTCGCCGCCCGACTGCGGGCCGCCGGGCACTCCCCCGACGTGGTGGTCGGCGCGCTGTTCTTCCTGCTGGTGGCCGGGCAGGAGACCACCTCGCAGTTCCTCACCCTGCTGCTGCACCGGCTCACCGCCGAACCCGCGGTACGCGCCGGGCTGCGCGCCGACACCGTCGACGTCGCCGACGTGGTCGAGGAGGGGCTGCGGCTGGAACCGCCGATCGTCACCTGGCGGCGGGTGGCCGCGGTGGACACCACGCTCGGCGGCACGGCCGTGCCGGCGGGCAGCAGCGTCGTACTCTGGCTGGCCCGCGCCGGCCGCGACCCGGCGGTGGTGCCGGCGCCCGCCGAGTTCCGCCCCGGGCAGCGCGGGTCGCGCCGGCACCTCGCCTTCGGCGCGGGCGCACACCGCTGCGTCGGGGCGCAGCTGGCCCGGCTGGAGGCGGCGGTGGTGGTCGCCGAGGCCGCGCCGCTGCTGGACGGGGTGACCGTGCTCCGCCCGCCGTGGTGCCCGGACAACCTCACCTTCCGGATGCCGGACGCCTTCATGATCCGACGAGCCGGCGCGGGCCCGGCCGGGCCACGTCGGGTCGCCACCGCCTGACGAAGGTCAGGGGTGATCGACGCCGTTCGGCAGCCGCGCGGCCACCGCCGAGCCGCCTAGCGTCAGCGCATGATCACATTACGTGGGTTGACCAAGCGGTTCGGGGCGGTGACCGCGGTCGACGACCTGACCGTCGACATCGCGCCCGGCCGGGTCACCGGTTTCCTCGGCCCGAACGGGGCCGGCAAGTCCACCACCATGCGGATGGTGCTCGGCCTGGACCGGCCGACCGCCGGGCGGGCGCTGGTCGCCGGCCGCCCGTACCGGGAGCTGCGGCACCCGCTGCACGAGGTGGGCGCGCTCCTCGACGCCCGCGCCCTGCACCCCGCCCGGTCGGGCCGGGCGCACCTGCTGGCCATGGCCCGCAGCAACGGCATCCCCCGCCGCCGGGTCGACGAGGCGCTCGCCGTGGCCGGCCTCGACGACCGGGCCGCCCGGAAACCCGGACGGGCCCTCTCCCTCGGCATGGCGCAGCGGCTGGGCATCGCGGGTGCGCTGCTCGGCGACCCGCCGGTGCTGATGTTCGACGAGCCGGTCAACGGGCTCGACCCGGACGGGGTGCGGTGGATCCGCGAGCTGACCGCGGGGCTGGCCGCCGAGGGGCGGACCGTGCTCGTCTCCAGCCACCTGATGAGCGAGATGCAGCAGACCGCCCGGCACCTGGTGGTCATCGGCCGGGGCCGGCTGATCGCCGACGCCCCGGTCGACGAGTTGCTCGCCGCCGGGCCGGCCGGTTCGGTACGGGTCCGCGGGCCGCACCCGGAGGCGCTGGCCCGGCTGGCCGGCCAGCTGGCCGGTGACGGGGCGACGGTGACCGCCGACGGCCCGGCCGGCTTCACCGTCACCGGCGCCGGCGCCGAACGGGTCGGGGACCTGGCGTACGAGCTGGGGGTGGCGCTGCACGAGCTGAGCCCGGTGGCCGCCACCCTGGAGGAGGCCTTCATGGAACTGACCGCCGACGCCGTCGAATACGCCGGAGGTGGTCCCCGATGAACGCCGTCGACGCCACCCGTACCCGTCCCGCGCTCCCCGGCGCGGTGGCCGCCGAGTGGACGAAGCTGTGGTCGGTGCGCAGCACCTGGTGGACGCTGCTGGCCGGGGCGCTGGTGATGGCGGCCACCTCGGCCCAGCTGGCCATCTACGCGGCGAACGGCAACACCAACGACGACCCCGCCGACGACGCCGGCGTCGTCACCGTCGGCAGCGTGGTGATCGGCTCGCTGGAGCTGACCCAGTACGCCGTGCTCGCCCTCGGCCTGCTCGCCGTCACCAGCGAGTACGCCACCGGCACCCTGCGCGGCACGCTGACCGCCACCCCGTCCCGGGGCACCGTGCTGCTGGCCAAGGCGGTGGTGGCCGGCGCGGTCACCTTCGGCTTCGGGCTGCTGCTCGGCCTGGTCGGGGTGGCCGCCGCCGCGCCGGTGCTCGGCCGGTGGGGGCGGGCGCCGGTGGCCGGCACCGCCGGTGACCTGCTCGCCGTGGCGGCGTACCTGGCCCTGGTCGGGGTGCTGGCGCTGGGCGTCGGCGCCGTGCTCCGCGGCGCGGTGCTGAGCGTGGTCGTGCTCCTCGCACTGCTGATGATCGTCCCGCTGTCGTTGCAGGAGCCCGGCATCACCGTGCTGGACCGGATCGCCGACGCCTTCCCGGGGGTGGCCGGCGGCCACTTCATGGCCGGCGACGACCATCCGTACCCGCCGGTCGTGGGCCTGCTGCTGCTCGCCGGCTGGGCGGTCGCCGCGCTCACCGCCGGCCGGTGGGCGCTGCGCCGCCGGGACGCCTGAAGCCCGGCCGCCGGCCGGTCAGCCGGTCAGGCCCGCCTCGTACGCCAGGATCGCCGCCTGCACCCGGTTGCGCACCTCCAGCCGGGTGAAGATGCTGGTCAGGTAGCTCTTCACGGTGCCCTCGGTGAGGAAGAGCCGGCGGGCGATCTCGGCATTGGACAGGCCGGCCCCGACCAGCCCGAGCACCTCACGCTCCCGGCCGGTCAGCCCCGCCGTCCGGTCCCGCGCCGCCGGCACCCGCGCCATCCGCGCGCCGGTCAGCTCGATCACCCGCCGCGCCACCCGCGGCGACAGGTACGCCCCGCCCCCGGCGACCGCCCGCACTCCGGCGATCAGCTCCCGCGGGTCGCCCGACTTCAGCAGGAACCCGGCCGCCCCGGCGCCGAGCGCCCGGACCACGTACTCGTCCTCGCCGAACGTGGTGAGCAGCACCGTGGCCGTCCCGGGCAGCAGCCGGCGGATCTCCGCGGCCGCGGCGAGCCCGTCCAGCCTCGGCATCCGGATGTCCAGCAGGGCGACGTCCGGCCGGTGCGCGCGGGCCGCCTCCACCGCCGCCGCACCGTCCCCGGCCTCGGCCACCACCTCGATCCCCGGATCGGTGGCCAGGATCGCCCGCACTCCGGCGCGGATCATCGCCTCGTCGTCGGCGAGCAGCAGCCGGATCGTCCCGCTCATCTGTCGTACCGCTCCTTGCTGATCAGCCGGCCGTCGGCGAAGCAGAGCCGCCAGGCCGGCCGGGCCAGGGGGAAGTTCCCGTCGGTGTAGTACTCGCAGCGCGCGCCGCCGGCGGCGCCCGGGGCGTCCGGCGGCGGCTCGACCTGGCGGCGGGGCAGCCCGGCCAGCTCGGGGCGGGGGGTGCCGGGGCGCATCCGCTCGTAGCTGGCGCGGTCCAGCACCGCGCCGGCGGTGGCCACCGGGTAGTAGACCAGCGCGAGCGCCGAGGCGGCGGCGGCCGGCGCGGCGAGCGCCACCAGCAGGCTGCGCCGCACCCCGCGCCGGGCGTCCCGCAGCCGTTGCCCGGCGACGCTCGGCGGGCCCTGCCCGCCCTCCGGATCCGGCCCCCCGCCGGGCCACGGACGCGGGACGTGGCCGGGCCAGGGACGCCAGGCGCGGCCGGACCACGGATGCGGGACGTGGCCGGACCACGGACGCCAGGCGCGGCCGGGCGCCGGCCTGTGGGACGGCGGGGCGGTGGCCGGGCCGGCGGGGGCGTGGTCCACCGCGCGGGCGTGACCCGGCCCGGCGGGGTCCGGCACCGGGAAGCGGGCGCGGACCGCGAAGCCGCCGTCGGCCGCCGGGCCGGCGTCGAGGACGCCCCCGGCCAACCGGACCCGTTCGGCGAGCGCGAGCAGGCCCGAACCGTGCGACCGGGGGCCCGGCAGCGGCTCGTCCGGCGGCGCGTCGTTCGACACCCGCACCACCACCGCGCCGGCCGCGTCCGCCTCGACGACGACCGTCACCGGCGCGCTCGGGGCATACCGGGCGGCGTTGGTGAGCGCCTCCCGGACCACCCGGTGCGCCGCGTGCCCGACCATCGCCGGCAGCCCCGCGGCCTCGGGCGCGAGCCGCAGGGTCACCGCCATGCCGGCCTCGCGTGCGCCGTCCACCAGGTCGGCGACGCTCGCCCCGGCCGGGCCGGTGGCGGCCGGCTCCGCCGGCTCGCGGAGCACCCCGATGATCTCGTGCAGCCGTTCGGTCGCCCCGGCCACGCTGGCCCGCAGCTCCCCGGCCGCCGCCCGGTGCCGGGGATCGAGGTCGTCGGCCAGCTCCAGGGCCGCCGCGCGCAGCGCGACCAGGCTCAGCTCGTGGCCGAGCGTGTCGTGCATGTCCCGGGCGATCCGGGCGCGTTCCCGCAGCCGGACCCGCTCGGCGGCGCCCCGCTGCTCGCGTTCCAACGCCTCCGCGTGCTCCCAGCCGGCCACCACCAGCGCGTGCCGCTGCCGGCGGTAGTCGCCCACCAGCCAGGGGAACACCCCGGCGCCGAGCAGCACGCAGCTGAGCAGGAACCAGGTCGCCATGCCGGTGCCCAGCAACCCCAGGTGCAGCACCGTGCCGGCCACGGCCACCGCGGCGAACAATCCCACCACCCGACCGGTACGCGCGCCCCGCCGGCCGGCCAGGTAGCTGAAGGCCAGCAGCGCGAAGACGAAGTTGCCGTCGAACGCCGACCCGGCCAGCGCCAGCACCACCGGTGCCAGCGGCGCCCGCCGGCCGACCGCCACCGCCACCGCGAGCAGCAACAGCGACCCGGCCAGCAGCACACCGACGTACGGCTCGTACGGCGGGGTGAGGCGGGCGTACCCGACGGGGGCGGCGACCACCGCCCAGAGCAGCAGGTCGGACGACTCCCGACCGCTCCACCTACGCCACCAGCCCCGCACCGGGCCAGGCTACCCACGCCGGGCCGGGTCGGGCACCGACGAAAGTCAGGTGCTCAGCTGATCTCCTCGGCCCACGCCCGCCAGTCGTCCAGCACCCCGTACAGCTCGGGGGTGAGCCACCCCGGGGCGGACCGGCGGAACACGCCCGGGTCCATCGCCCCGGCGCCCATCGGCACCGCGCCCAGCAGGTTCGGCACCAGGTCGGTCAGGTTCGCCCAGTGCACCAGCTCCGGCTCGGCCGGCCAGGCGCCCAGCACCACCCCGGCCGGGACACCCCGCCGCTCCAACGCCTCCAGGGTCAGCGCGGTGTGGTTCAGGGTGCCCAGCCCGGCCCGGGCCACCACCACCGCGGGGATGCCCAGCGACACGGCCAGGTCGGCCACCGTCCACGGCTCCCCCGACGGGCGCAACCCCATCGGTACGAGCAGCCCCCCGGCCCCCTCGACGAGGACCAGGTCGTGCTTGTCGGCCTCCGCGCGGACCGCGTCGACGGCGGTGTACAGCTCCAGCGGCTCCAGCCCGGCCACCCGGGCCGCCGCCAGCGGGGCGAGCGGGTCCGGGAAGCTGGCCAGCGTCCGGCCGGTGAGCGGGGCGGCCAGCCGGTGCACCGAGTCGACGTCGCCGGGCTCGCCGGTGGCCGTACCCGTCTGGCCGGGTTTGATCACCGCGACCCGCATGCCGGCGGCCTGCGCCGCCGCGGCGACGGCCGCGGTCACCACCGTCTTGCCCACCTCGGTGTCGGTTCCGGTGACCAGCACCGGCCCCTTCCACGCGCTCACTGTCCCACCCCTCCTCACGGCGCTGGCCCTGGTTGTTCGCGACTGCGGGGCTCACAGAACCGGCTCACTCCTCGCGCTCATGATGCCGATCTGGTTCGCGACTGCGGGGCTCGCAAGACCGGCTCACTCCTCGCGCTCATGATGCGCAGGCCACGATGACGTCCAGGGCCCGTTCGAAGTCACGCCGGGGCACGCCGGCGTTGACCGTGAGCCGCAGCCGGGACCGGCTGTCCGGGGTGGACGGCGGCCGGAAGCAGCCCACCGCCACGCCCCGGTCCCGGCAGTCGGCGGCCCAGGCGGTGGCGGCCTCCGGGCCCGGCGCGGTCACCGAGACCACCGCGCCGTCCGGATCGGAGACGGCGAGCCGGGCGGCGCGCAGCCGGCGCACCGCCAGCGCCACCCGCTCGGCCAGCTCGGCGCGCAGGTCGTCGCCGGCCCGGGCCAGGCCCACGGCGGCGCGCACCCCGGCCACCACGGCCGGCGGCGGCGCGGTGTCGAAGATGAAGGTACGGCCGGTCTCGACGAGGTGCCGCACGAACGGCGCCGGGCCGGCCACCACGCCACCCGCCCCGCCCAGCGCCTTGGACAGGGTGGCGGTGACCACCACGTCCGACTGCCCGGCGAGCCCGGCGGCGGCCACCCCGCCGGCACCGGCGGGACCGGTGACGCCGAGGCCGTGGGCGTCGTCCACCAGCAGCAGCGCGCCGTGCTGGCGGGCCACCGCGTGCAGCCGGGCCAGCGGGGCCAGGTCGCCGTCGACGGAGAACACCGACTCGGTCACCACCACGGCCGGCCGGCCCGGGGCGGCGGCCAGCGCGGCGGCCACCGCGTCGACGTCGGCGTGCGGGGTCACCACGACCTCCGCGCCGGAGATCCGGCAGCCGTCGATCAGCGAGGCGTGGTTGTGCGCGTCGGAGACCAGCAGGGTACGGGGGCGCACCAGGCCCCGGACGGCGGCCAGGTTGGCCAGGTAGCCGGAGGAGAAGACCAACGCCCGCTCGGCGCCGAGCCAGTCGGCCAGCGCGTCCTCCAGCGCGTGGTGCGCGTCGGTCGAGCCGCGCACCAGCCGCGACCCGGTCGCGCCCAGCCCGTACGCCGACAGCGCCGCCACGGCCGCGGCGGTGACCTCGGGATGGACGGCCAGCCCCAGGTAGTCGTTGCCGGCGAGGTCGACCACCGGGTCGCCGGCGGCCCGCGGTCGCAGCCGGCGGGTCAGCCCCGCCTTGGCCCGCAACTCGGCGCGGCGGTCCAGGGCCGCCAGCCAGTCCGCCACGTCACCGCCTCCTCCGCGCCCGGTCATCCGCTTCCGCCGGGCGAAATTACCACTCCGCCGGATCGCTCCCGGCGTGGCGCGGAGCACCGGCCCGTCCGCAGGCACGCCGGCGCCGGCTTGACCTCAACCTCACTTCAGCTCGGAGGCTGCGCGGGTGAGAAGCGACCGAGGAACCCGCCTGCTGCGCCGCGCCCTGCGGCTCGCCGTACTGCTGGCCGCGGCCGACCCGGCGCTGCCACCGGCGGCCCGGATCCGGCTGGTCGACGGCCTGCCCGCGCCCGACCCGGAGGCCGTTTCCGCCCGTCAGCGGGCCTTGTAGGGTACGGGCCATGCCAGAGATTCTCGACCGCGCCCGCACCCAGGTGCTGGAGAACGGAGTCGGCCTCGACGAGGCCGGCGTCCTCGCCGTGCTGAACCTTCCCGACGAGGACCTGCCCGCCGCCCTCCAGCTCGCCCACGAGGTGCGGATGCGCTGGTGCGGCCCGGAGGTCGAGGTCGAGGGCATCGTGTCGCTGAAGACCGGCGGCTGCCCCGAGGACTGCCACTTCTGCTCCCAGTCGGGCCTGTTCACCTCGCCGGTGCGGTCGGTCTGGCTGGACATCCCCAACCTGGTGGCGGCGGCGAAGCAGACCGCCGCGACCGGGGCGACCGAGTTCTGCATCGTGGCCGCGGTGCGCGGCCCGGACGCCCGGCTGATGAAGCAGATGCGCGAGGGCGTCGCCGCCATCAAGGCCGAGGTCGACATCCAGGTCGCCGCGTCGCTGGGCATGCTCACCCAGGAGCAGGTCGACGAGCTGGTCGAGATGGGTGTGCACCGCTACAACCACAACCTGGAGACCTGCCGCTCCTACTTCCCGAACGTGGTCACCACGCACTCCTGGGAGGAGCGCTGGGAGACCCTGCGGATGGTCCGCGAGTCCGGCATGGAGGTCTGCTGCGGCGGCATCCTCGGCCTCGGCGAGACCGTCGAGCAGCGGGCCGAGTTCGCCGCGCAGCTCGCCGAGCTGGACCCGCACGAGGTCCCGCTGAACTTCCTCAACCCGCGCCCGGGGACCCCGCTCGGCGACCGCCCGGTGGTCGAGGGCAAGGACGCGCTGCGGGCCATCGCCGCGTTCCGGCTGGCCATGCCGCGCACCATCCTCCGGTACGCCGGTGGCCGCGAGCTCACCCTCGGCGACCTGGGCACCCGGGACGGCCTGCTCGGCGGGATCAACGCGGTCATCGTCGGCAACTATCTGACCACCCTGGGCCGGTCGGCCACCGACGACCTGAAGCTGCTCGACGACCTGAAGATGCCGGTCAAGGCGCTCTCCGCCACCCTGTGACGCCCGCCGTGACCGAGCCTTTCCCGACCGCGCCGGCCGCGCCGTGGTGCGACCGCTGCGGTACGGCCACCGGGGCCGGCGACCACGCGGCCTGCGCGGCGGCCCGGGCGCTCGAGCCCCCGCGCTACTGCGCCCAGTGCCGCCGTCGGATGAAGGTGCAGGTCCTGCCGGTCGGCTGGGCCGCACGCTGCGTCGAGCACGGCGAAACCCGCGGCTGACCGGAGCGTCGCCCGGTCGTCTCTCCGACGGCGGCCTCGGGGCGGCGGTACGGTGACGGCATGCTGGTCGATGAACCATCGAACGCGAGGCTCGTGCTCTCCGGCCGGGCCGTCACGCTGCGCCCGGCCACCGACGCGGACGTGCCGGCGCTGGCGCGCATCCGCACCCACCCGGAGGTACGCCGCTGGTGGCGCGGCGGCGACGACCTGGCCGGCGCGGTCCGGGCCGACCTCGACGACGACGAGCTGACCGTGTACGCCGTGGAGTTCGACGGCCGGGTCATCGGCGCGATCCAGTGGTACGCCGAACCCGACCCGGACTACCGCCACGCCAGCCTGGACCTCTTCCTCGACCCGGCGGTACGCGGCCGGGGCCTCGGCGGGGACGCCGTGCGCACGCTGATCCGGCACCTGATCGACCAGCACGGCCACCATCGGTTCACCATCGACCCGGCGGCGGCCAACACGGCGGCCATCCGGGCGTACGCGAAGGTGGGGTTCCGGCCGGTGGGCATCCTGCGCCGCTACGAGCGCGGGGCGGACGGCCGCTGGCACGACGGCCTGCTGATGGACCTGCTCGCCGAGGAGCTGGCGGACTGACTCAGCCGTCCCAGATCAGGTGGCCGTCGGGGAGGCGGCGGGCACCGTCGGCCGGCCGGTGCGGGGTGCGCCGCCCGTCAGGCATCAGGTGCTCGACCGGTACGCCCCGGCCGAGCACCGCCACGTCCGCGATCAGCCGCCGGTGGCAGCGCCACCACACGCTCTCGCTGCACATCACCGCCGTGGTCCGGTGCGCCGCGTCGGCGAGCACCTCCGTCAGCGCCGCGTCGAACTCCGCGGTCCGGGTGTACGCGGCGTACGCCCGGAACGCGGGCACCGTCCACCAGGTGTCCGGCTCCGGTTCCCCGGCGCGGACGTGCCGGCGGCCACCGAGGCGGGGCTCCCAGCGGTAGGCGATCCCCCGTTCGGGCAGCCAGCGTTCGAGCGCCTCTCGGCGTACGTCCGGGTTGGTGCGGCTGGCCGGGTACCGCCGCACGTCCACCACCAGCGCGACCCCCGCCCCACCCAGCACCTCCCCCAGCCGCTCGCGGTCCGCCGCCCCATGCCCCACCGTCACCAGCACCTCCCCAGGGTGCCCCGAATCTTGGCGAATCAGCGCTCGTACCGAACGCCAACTCGCCAAGATCTGCACACGGGCTGGGTCAGGAGGTGGTGCAGGGGGTTCCGTTCAGGGTGAAGGTGGTGGGGGTGGGGTTGGTGCCGGTGTGGGTGCCGTTGAAGCCGAAGCTGACCGACGCCCCGGGGGCGATCGTGCCGTTGTAGGCCACGTTGGAGGCGGTCACCGCGGTGCCGGTCTGGGTGATGTTCGCCGACCAGCCCGCGCCGGCCTTCTGCCCGGTGCTCGGGAAGGTGAAGGCGAGGGTCCAGCCGTTGATCGTCGTCGTGCCGGTGTTGGTGACCGTGATGTTCGCGGTGAACCCGGTGTCCCAGCCGCTGCTGACGTACCCGACGGTGCAGTTCCCGCCGGCCGGCGGGGCCGTCGTGGTCACGGTGACCGGCGCGGAGGCCGCGGAGACGTTGCCGGCCGCGTCCACCGCGACCACCGTGAAGGTGTACGTGGTGGCGGCGGTCAGCCCGGTCACCGCGAGCGTGGTGCCGGTGGTGGAGCCGACCAGGACGTTCCCGGAGCGGTAGACCCGGTAGCCGGTGACCCCCACGTTGTCGGTGGCCGGCCCCCAGGCGAGGGTGAGCCCGGTCGGGCCGACGGCCGAGGCGGTGGGGGCGCCGGGCGGGGTCGGCGCGGTGGTGTCCGGCGCGGGGGCGGCCGGGGTGGTCACCGTGACGGCGGGCGAGGCCGCCGACCGGTTGCCGGCACCGTCGCGGGCGACCACGGTGAACTGGTACGTCCGCTGCGGCGCGAGCCCGGTCACCGCCAGGCTGTTCGTGCTGGCCGGCAGCACCACCGGGTCGGCGCCGGCCTGGGTCCGGGTGACCTCGTAGCCGGCGAGGCCGCTGCCGCCGCTGTCCGTGGCGGCGGCCCAGGTGAGGGTGAGACCGGTGGCGGTGACCGCCGAGGCGACCGGGGTGCCGGGAGTGGTCGGCGCGGTGGTGTCCGGGATGGCCGGTCCCGGCTCCTCGCCCCAGACCCGCACGCCGCCGGAGTAGAGCGGCACCTTCCGGTTCGGCCCGGCGGTGGCCTGGTACGACGGGTCGTTGGTCGGGTCCCAGGTGCCGCCCTCCGGTACGCCGATCTTGAACTGCACCTCCATCCGGTGCTGCGACTGCCCGGCCGGGGCGATGGTGTACCCGGTGCAGTCGACCTCGACGTACCAGATGTCGCCGCTGAGCTGCTTGGCGGTCGACGGCGACGGGCAGCCCTGGGTGTAGCCGGGGGTGACGGTGACCGGGCCGGTGCCGTCGGGGCGGAAGTAGTAGCGGAACTTCCCGGTGGTCAGCGCGCGGGCCGGGAAGGCCGACTTGTTGTAGATGATCGCCTTGAGCCCGGTGGCCCGCGGTTCGGCCTGCATCACCGTGGTCTCCACGGTCAGCTCGTCCAGGTCCGGCCGCTCGGCCACCGGGAACCCGGCCAGCGGGCTGCCGCCGTACTCGTTGGTGAGCCGGGCCAGGGCGGAGGTGAAGCCGGCGTTGTAGTCGGTGGCCACCTCGTTCATCACGTAGTCCGACCGGCTGTCGGTGTACGCGTCGTTGGCCGAGGACGGCCCGCCGACCAACGCGCCGTAGAGCACGTGCCGGGTCTCGGTGGGTACGGTCTGGCTGTCCCACCAGGAGCCGTGCGCGGTGCGGTGGTGCGGGTTCTTCGGCGAGTTGGCGCCGAACCCGATGACGTAGCTGGAGTTGCGCGGGTTGTCGCCGAGCGCGTAGTTGATCTGCCGGACGGCGAAGTCGTGGTAGCGGGTCCGGCGGGTCGCGTCGGTGGTCCTGTCGCTGTAGACCAGCGCGGCGAAGGCGGTGTTGGCGGCGTAGCGCAGCGCGCCCCAGGAGTCGAGCACCGCCATCCCGCCGGGCGAGTACGGCACCCGCTGCCCGTTGACGCCGACGGTCCAGTAGTCCAGCCACCGGTTGGCGTCGTCGACGTACTTCTGCTTGCCGGTCAGGTTGGCCAGCAGCACGTACGCGCCGAACTGCTTGTTGTCCCAGGCGATCGTCCACTTGTAGGAACGGGTGGTCGACTGCGGCTCGGTGCCCAGGCGGTCGTACTCGGTCTCCGCCTTGGTCAGGTAGGCGGCGTCGCCGGTGGCCCGGTAGAGCCAGATGGCGCCCCAGACCAGCTCGTCGGTGTAGCCGCTCCAGGACTTGTAGAAGCTGGTCGCGTCGGTGATGCACTCGTGGTAGCTCTTGCGCACCGTGTCGGCAAACGTGTAGAGCTGCTTGGCGTGGCCGAGCAGCTTGTCGGCGTAGGCGGCGTCGGTGGGGCGGAACACCATGGACGACGCCGCCATCGCGGCCGCCGTCTCTCCCGCCAGGTCCGCGCCGCCACAGCTCGCATCGATCTTGTACGCGGGCCGCGTCATCGGCAGCACCTCGGCCGGCCCCCACCACTTGTGGTCGTCGTTGCCCTTGCCGACCTGTCCGTAGAGGACGTTCGGCGCGGGGTGCGCGCTGACGAAGTAGTCGTTGACGAAGCGCAGGTTGTTCAGCAGGTGCGGGAGTTGGCCGGAGGCGGCGTAGCCGTCGCGGTACTCGATCGCGCCCCAGGCCAGCATGGTCGCGCTGAACGCCATCGGGAAGCCGAACTTCACGTGGTCGCCCGCGTCGTACCAGCCGCCGGTGAGGTCGAGGCCGGCGTCGGCGCCGTCGGTGAGCGCCGAGTCGCCGCGCCAGGAGACCCGGTTCCAGGCGGGTTTCCGCCCGGACTGCTGCGCCTCGTAGAAGAGCAGCGACTTCTGCAGCGCCTCGGCGTAGTTGAAGGCCGGCGCGGCCGCGGCCTGCCCGCTGGCGGCGGTGACCGCGCCGCGGGTGGTGGCCCCGGCGGACGCGCCGGGGACGGCGACGGCCGCGAGGGCACCGACCGCCAGGGCGGCGACCAGGCGGCGGACCCGGGCCCGGCCGGGTGGCGGCGGAATCGGATGGGGCATGGCGAGCTCCTGTGGGTGGGTGCCGCACGGCAGCCCGGACCGGAACGACGTCGCGGTCGAGCTACCGGCGGCGGCGGTGGTGGTGGTGGGTGGCCACGGGGATGCGGGAGCGCTCCCATGGATGTTCGACAATGTAATAGGTTCGGCGTCACCTTGGGAAGGCGGCGGCTGCGGGTCCGCAGCGCCGCCGGACTTCTGTGCGTTACGCCGACACGCCGTGGAATCGGCCCGGGTTCGGCTTCGGCGTCAACTTCGGTCCGTCATGTTGTCGCAGGTCAGACCGAACGTCCGATGTCGCCGATCGGGTACCGCCGTGCGATCATGTGCCGTCACCGCTCCCGTTTCGGAGGATTCCTTATGCCACAGCGTCGGCACGTCGCGCGCCCGGCCCTCACCGCGGTCGCCGCCACGGCCTGCCTCGCCTTCGCCACCCCGGCCTGGGCGTCGAACACCGTCCCGCTCCACTCGGCGCACAAGGGCTCGACCGCGGCCGGCTTCAACCAGGAGTGCAACGACGAGCGGTTCGCCGGCCGGGGCACCGACCAGGACGGCTGGCACTTCGTCCTCCCGGGCGGCGCCAGCAGCTTCGAGACGCTCTCGCTGACCTTCAGCGACGGCACCGACCAGGTCGATGTCAAGATTCCGGACGCCACCGACGCGTACCCGGACCACCTCTACTCCACCGGCGGCAAGAACCCGCAGACCATCCACGCCTACCTGTTCACCCCGGCGGGCTGGACCCTGGTCGACGGCAGCGCCGTCATCAGCGGCACGGCGGAGCGGTTCAACCTGAGCCACACCTGCGCCGGCACCACGAAGCCGTCCCCGTCCCCGTCGGCGTCCCCGTCTGCGTCGGAGTCGCCGAACCCGTCGGAGTCGCCGAACCCGTCCGAGTCGCCGAACCCGTCCGAGTCGCCGGTGCCGTCGGAGTCGCCGTCCGAGTCCGAGTCGCCGAACCCGTCCGAGTCCGCCACGGCTACGGAGTCGCCGTCCGAGTCCGAGTCGCCGACCGGCTCCCCCTCGGAGTCGCCGACCGGCGGCGTCCCCGGCTCGCCCGGCTCGTCGGTCGGGGGCGGCGACGGCGGCGGTGACGGCGGCGGGCTGCCGCTCACCGGCGTGGCCGCGACCAGCATCGCGGTCACCGGCCTCGCCCTGATCGGTGGCGGCGTCGTACTGATGACGCTGCGTCGCCGCCGGGACAAGGTCCGCTTCACCAGCTGATCCCCGCACCACTGCACAACCGGCCGTCGGACCCCTGGTCCGGCGGCCGGTTCCGCGTTGGCGGGCGTGGATCACATAATCGGTGATCTTCGATCATAGACCCGGGTAACCGCAGCTCGAGGCAGGCCCGGCGCGGCACCGGCCACGCCAACCGGTGGACCGGCCGTCCTGGGATACGAGCGTACGGTTGCCCGCCCGATCGGCGACGCGCGACAGTACGCCACACCAGCGGTGCCATCGACGCCGCCGCTCCCTGGTCAACCCTGAGGAGATCGCGATGGCTCTCAGACTCGCCGACGGCACCGCCTGGGCCGACACCCTCGCCCGCGCCATGGCCGCCACGCCCGAGGCCTTCAGCACCGGGCCCGACGGCGTCAGCACGCTGCACAACCTGGTATCCGGACAGTGGCGGGCGGTCGGCACGCCCAGTCCGGTCCGTACCCCGGTCGACAACACCGTGCTGGTCAACCTGCCCCGGGTGGACGCCGACACCGCGCGGGCCGCCGTGGCGCACGCCGCCGTCGCGCACCGGGACTGGGCGGCCACCGACCTGGCCGACCGCAAGGCCCGGGTCAACGACGCCCTCGACGCGCTGACCGCCCACCGGGACCTGCTCGCCCTGCTGCTGGTCTGGGAGATCGGCAAGCCGTGGCGGCTGGCCTGCGCCGACGTGGACCGGGCGCTGGACGGCGTGCGCTGGTACGTCGGCGAGATCGACCGGATGCTCGCCGACGGCCGCGAGCCGCTGCCCGGCCCGGTCAGCAACATCGCCTCCTGGAACTACCCGATGAGCGTGCTGGTCCACGCCGAGCTGGTGCAACTGCTCGCCGGCAACGCGGTCATCGCCAAGACGCCGTCCCAAGGCGGCGCGGTCTGCCTCACCGTGGCGCACGCGCTGATGCACCGCGCCGGGCTGCCCGCCACCCTGCTCTCGGGCAGCGGGGAGGAACTGTCCGAGGTGCTGGTCCGGGCGCCGGAGGTCGGCGCGGTGGCCTTCGTCGGCGGGCGGTCCAACGGCGGCAAGGTGGCCGCCGCGCTGCTCGACACCGACAAGCGGCACTTCATCGAGCAGGAGGGCTTGAACGCCTGGGGCATCTGGGACTTCTCCCAGTGGGACCTGCTCGCCGCGCACCTGAAGAAGGGCTTCGAGTACGGCAAGCAGCGGTGCACCGCGTACCCCCGGTTCGTGGTGCAGCGCGACCTGGTCGACCAGTTCCTCGACATGTACCTGCCGGTCGTCCGCTCGGTCCGGTTCGGGCATCCCCTCGCGGTGGACGGGACCTGGTCGGCCGGCGACCCGCTGCCCGAACTGGACTTCGGCCCGCTGATCAGCGCCGCCAAGGCCGACGAGCTGCGCCGCAAGGTCGACGAGGCGGTCCGCGGCGGCGCCGTCCCGCTGCACCGGGGCCGGCTCGACGGCGCGCCCTTCCTCGACGGGCAGGACACCTCCGCCTACGTGGCGCCGGCGGTCCTGCTCGCCCCGCCCGGCCGGTCCCGGCTGATGCACGCCGAGCCGTTCGGCCCGGTCGACACCATCGTCGTGGTGGACACCACCGACGAACTGCTCGCCGCGATGAACGCCTCCAACGGCGCGCTGGTCGCCTCGCTCGCCTGCGACGACGAGGACCTCGCCGGCAAGCTGGCGGTCGACCTCCAGGCGTTCAAGGTGGGCATCAACAAGCCGCGCTCCCGCGGCGACCGGGACGAGCCGTTCGGCGGCCGGGGCGCGTCGTGGAAGGGGGCGTTCGTCGGCGGGGACCTGCTGGTGCAGGCGGTCACCGTGGGCGGCGACGGCCGGCTGTACGGGAACTTCCCCGACTACAGCAGCTACCCGGCGACCTGAGCCCGCGCCGGCCGGGCCCGGGCCAGGTCCGGCCGGCGCTCGGCCGGGCGGCCGCCGGCGACAAAGGACAGGGCCCCCGCACCGGGGGCCCTGCCGGCGTACCGTCCCCCGCACCGGAGGTCGGCCCTGGTGTCGCCGGTGACCTCGTTGTCACCCCGCGTCGGTGTGGGTCCCGCCGGACGGCGGGACCGGGGTCTCAGTCGGCCCGGGCCGCGGCGTCCGCCGGCCGAGGCGCCCGCGCCGGGCCGGCCAGCGGGACCGTCACGGTGAGCAGCGAGCCGTCCCGCTCGATCGGGGCCGGCCGCGCCAACCGGCGTACGGTGCGCAGCATCGGGGTGTTATCGGCCTGGACGTGCAGCAGCACGGCGGCGATGCCGACCCGGTCGGCGTGCCCGAGCAGCCGGCGCAGCAGCGCCGAGCCGAGCCCACGCCGCTGCCAGTCGTCCCGGACCAGCAGGGCGGCCTCCGCCTCGTCGCCCTCGCCGAGCAGGTTGGCCATCGCCACCACCCGCTCCGCCGCGCCGGCGGTGGCGGTGGCGGTGGCGGTGGCGGTGGCGGTGGCGGTGGCGAGCAGGGTGAGCCCCCGGGCCGGGTCCAGCAGCCGGCGCAGCCGTTCCGGCGACGGCCGGGCCGCGCCGCTCAGGTAGCGCCGCTGCACCGTGCGCGGCGAGCACCCGTCGTGCAGCTCGACCAGCCCCGGCAGGTCGTCCGGGGTGGCGGGGCGGACCACCACCTCGGCCGAGTCGGGCAGCACCAGGGTCACCCGCTCGGCGTCCCGGCGGGTCACCGCGGCCGACAGCTCGGCCAGCGCCTGCGCCCGGGCGTACTCGGCCGGGGTGAAGCTCGGCTCCCGCCGGGCCAGCCGGTACGACCCGCCAGCCGGGTCGGCCAGCAGCATCGTCGACCCGCCCACCCCGGCGGACGCCCCGGCCGGTGTCGGCCGCCAGCTCACGTCGTCCGCGCCGAGCAGGGCGTGCAGCGCCGCCCCGGTCGCGTCGGGGTCCCGGACCAGCCGGGTGGCCAGGGCCAGCACCCGGGTGGGTTGGTCGACCAGCCCGCGCGCCTCGCTGCGCGCCACCCAGCAGTCCCGCCCCCGGCCCCGGTCGACGGCGGCGACCAGCTCCGCCTCGCCGAGCGCGTCGGGCGCGTCGACGAGAAAGTCGTCGACGGCTCCCGCCTCGGTCGTGTGCACCTGCACGGTGAGGATGTTCACCCCACGCAGCGCGAGACTCGCCGTGAGGACCGACAGGTAACCCGGCCGGTCGTCCACGGTGGCTCGGATCCGCCACAGCGTCATGTCCGCTCCCTTCCTCACCACCGACCCTGCCGGCGGCCTGTTGCGCCCCCGTTGCCCGCGGGTGAAACGGCGGGACGGGTCAGGTGACGTTGGTCACCGGCGGGGCGTCCACCAGGTCGAGCCGGTCGCCGAGGATGACCGCGCCGGCCCGGACCAGCTGGGCGAGCCGGTCGACCTCGATCGAGTGGAACGCGGCGGCGGTCAGCGGCTCGCCGTGCTCCCGGGCCACCACCAGGACCAGCCCGGCCCGGCCGAACGGGGCGAGCGCGTAGTGGGTGCCGTCCCCGGCGGTCAACGTGCGGGCCCGCAGCGGGGTCACCTCGGGCAGCACCGGCGGCTGCGGCGCCCGCCAGCTCGCGTGCGCGACGCTCGCGCTGCCGCCGGCCCGGGACGCCCAGTCCAGGGGTACGACCGCGGCCACCGCCCAGTCGGCGGCGAGCAGCCCGGGCACCGCGTCGACCAGCGTGGCCACCCCGTCGGCGGGGTTCGCGGCGATCTGGGCCAGCAGCTCGGCGTCCTGGCCGGTGGTGGTCGGGGCGCCGATCGCCCGCCACACCCCGTCGACGCGTACGCCGGGGATGGCGGCGAGGCCGGCCATCAGCCGCTCCACCCGGGCGGCCCCGGGCCAGACCACGGTGAAGTCGTCCACCGCGCGCCCGCCGAGCCGTTCCAGGACCACCACCTGGACGATGTCCGCGCCGGACACGCCGAGGGTACGGGCCACCTGGCCGAGCGTGCCGGGTCGATCCGGCAGGGTCACCCGAACTCGCAGCAACATGTGCGTCCCTCCGCTCGGCGGCCGGCGCGTGACGGCCGGCAGGCTGGGTCCCAGCCTGCCGCGCGCCCATTTCGTCCCTGTTGCGGCACCGTGACCCGCCGGTCAAATCCGACCTTGACAACAAAGCTGAGCTGCCATCAACTAATCGGATGACCGATCCGGCCGTCGACGCGCTCCGGCCGGGAAACCAGCCGGCCACCCCGGCCCGCCCGGCCGCCCCACACCAGCCCTCCGGCACCGCCCCGGAGCGGGTCGACGCGCCGTCCGGCGGTCCGGCCACCGCCCAGGAGCAGGGCAGCGCACCGCCCGGCGGCCCGGCCACCGCCGCCGAGCAGGTCGACGCGCCGCCCGCCGTGCGCGGGGGCCGGGCCGGGGAGCCCGCCGACGTGCCGCCCGCCACGCGGGGTGGCGTACCGAAGGGGCTCGACCTGGACCGGCTCGCGGCCTACCTGGCCGAACGCCGGCCGGAGCTGGTCGGTGGTCCGCTGACCGCAACGCTGATCGCCGGCGGCAAGTCCAACCTGACCTACCTGCTGCGGGACGGCGACCGGGAGCTGGTGCTGCGCCGCCCGCCGCTGGGGCACGTGCTGGCCACCGCGCACGACATGGCCCGGGAACACCGGGTGATCACCGCGCTGGCGCCGACCGCGGTGCCGGTGCCGGCGGCGCTGCTGCTCTGCGCCGACCCCGCGATCATCGGGGCGCCGTTCTACCTGATGGCGAAGGTCGACGGCAGGGTGCTGCGCAGCCGGGTGCAGACCGACCCGCTCACCGCCGGGCAGCGCCACGACCTGGCCATGGCGATGATGGACACGCTCGCCGCGCTGCACACGGTCGACCCGGCCGAGGTGGGGCTGGCCGACTTCGGCCGCCCCGACGGCTACCTCGGTCGGCAGGTGCGCCGCTGGGCCGGGCAGCTCGAGAAGTCGCGCAGTCGGGCGCTGCCCGGGGTCGAGGAGCTGCGCGACGCGCTCGCCGACAGCGTGCCGGAACGGGCCGACGCCGGGCGCGTGGTGCACGGCGACTTCCGGCTGGACAACCTGCTGACCACCACCGACCCGGTGGCGGTCCGGGCGGTGCTGGACTGGGAGATGGCCACCCTCGGCGACCCGCTGGCCGACCTGGGACTGCTGCTGACGTACTGGGACGTGCTGGGCGACAGCGACCTCGCCGAGGGCAACCCTGTCGCGGACGGCCTCGGCCCGCGCGCCGGCTTCCCCACCGGGGCCGATCTGATCGACCGGTACGCCGGCCGCAGCGACGTCGACGTCGGGCCGCTGCACTGGCACGTGGCGCTCGGCTGTTTCAAGCTCGCGGTGATCTGCGAGGGCATCCACTACCGGCACACCCTCGGGCAGACGCTCGGCGGTGGCTTCGACCGGATCGGCGAGCTGGTCGACCCGCTGGTCGAGCACGGCCTGCACGCCGTCAGGGAGCGATGATGGACTTCGCGTACGACGCCCGCACCGAGGAGCTGCGCGAGCGGCTGGCGGCGTTCCTCGCCGAGTGCGTGTACCCGGCCGAGCCGGTGCACGCCGCGCAGGTCGCCGCCGCCGGGGACCCGTGGGCCCGGCCGCCGGTGCTGGACGAGCTGAAGGCCGAGGCGCGGGCCCGGGGGCTGTGGAACCTCTTCCTCCCCGACCCGCGCTACGGCGCCGGGCTCACCAACCTCCAGTACGCCCCGCTCGCCGAGCTGACCGGGCGCAGCCCGCACCTCGCCCCGGAGGCGTGCAACTGCGCCGCCCCGGACACCGGCAACATGGAACTGCTCGCCGAGTTCGGCTCCGAGGCGCAGCGGGACCGCTGGCTCAAGCCCCTGCTGGACGGGGAGATCCGCTCCGCCTTCTGCATGACCGAGCCGGAGGTGGCCTCCTCCGACGCCACCAACATCGCCACCCGGATCGAGCGCGACGGCGACGCGTACGTGGTCAACGGCCGCAAGTGGTGGTCGTCCGGGGCGATGGACCCGCGCTGCCAGATCCTCATCGTGATGGGCAAGACCGACCCGGGCGCCCACCGGCACCGCCAGCAGAGCATGATCCTGGTCCCCCGGGACACCCCCGGCGTCACGGTCCGCCGCGGCATGACCGTCTTCGGCTACACCGACGGCGCGCACGGCGGGCACGCCGAGATCGACTTCACCGACGTACGGGTGCCGGCGGCGAACCTGGTGGGCGCCGAGGGCGCCGGGTTCGCCATCGCCCAGGCGCGGCTCGGGCCGGGGCGGATCCACCACTGCATGCGGCTGGTCGGGATGGCCGAGCGGGCCCTGGAGCTGATGTGCGGGCGGGCGCTGGAGCGGGTCGCGTTCGGCCGGCCCCTCGCGGAGCAGGGCGTGGTCCGCGAGTGGATCGCCGAGTCCCGGGTGCGCATCGAGCAGGCCCGGCTGCTGGTGCTCAAGACCGCCTGGCTGATGGACACCGTGGGCAACAAGGGCGCGCACACCGAGATCCAGGCCATCAAGATCGCCACCCCGGCGATGGCCGAGTGGGTGATCGACAAGGCGATCCAGGTCCACGGCGGCGCCGGCGTCAGCCAGGACACCCCGCTAGCCGCCCTCTGGGCCCAGACCCGCACCCTCCGCCTCGCCGACGGACCCGACGAGGTCCACAAATCCTCCCTGGCCAAACGCGAACTCCACCCCCGAACCTAACCCCCACCCCACCCCCGCCCGCCCGCGCCCGGAGGAGGCGGTTGATCAAGGAGTTTGCGTCACGACACGCCGGTGCCGTTGACCCAAACCCCTTGATCAACGAGGAGAGCGGGCGGGAGGCGCGGGTGGGTTGGGGTGGGGGTTAGGCGGAGGTGCGGTGGATGAGTTTGGTGTCCAGGAGGATGTGGGGGGTGGGGAGGGCTTCGCCGCGGATTCTCGCCACCAGGAGTCGGGCCATCTGGCGGCCCATCTCCTCCACCGGCTGGAAGACCGTGGTCAGCGGCGGCTCGGACTGACGGGCGATCGGCGCGTCGTCGAAACCGACAAGGGCCACGTCCTCGGGCACCCGGCGGCCCAGCTCACGCAGGGTCCGCAGCGCGCCGAACGCCATCAGGTCGGAGGCGGCGAAGACGGCGTCCAGGTCCGGACGCAGCTCCAGCAGCCGCCGCATGCAGGCCGTGCCACTGCCCTCGCTGAAGTCCCCGTACGCGATCAGGTCCGGATCCACCGGGAGCCCGGCGGCCCGCACCGCCTCCTGGTAGCCGGACAACCGGGCCAGGCCGGCGCCCATGTCCTGCGGCCCGGCGATGGTGGCGATCCGCCGCCGGCCCTGCGCGAAGAGGTGCTCCACCGCCTGCCGGCCCCCGCCGACGTTGTCCATGTCGACGTAGTACGCCGGCTGCGCGCCGGGTTGCAGCATCCGGGCCGGCCGGCCGCCCAGCACCGTGGGCAGCCCCCGCTCCTCCAGCAGGGTGGGCAGCGGGTCGGCGTCGTGCAGCGACAGCAGCAGCACCCCGTCGACGTGCTGGTTGGTCAGGTGGTGCTCGACCCGCTCCCGCTCGATCGGCGACTGCACCATGGCCAGCCAGAGCTGCATCGGGGTGTCCAGCAGCCCGGAGCTGACGCCCCGGACGATGCCGGCGAAGAACGGCTCGGTGAAGACCCGCTCGCCGGACTCCGAGACCACCAGCGCCACCGAGTCGGTCCGCTGGGTGACCAGCGCCCGGGCCGCCCGGTTGGGCACGTACCCCAGTTCGGCGATGGCCTGCTGCACCGCGGCCCGGGCCTCCGGGCTCACCTGGGGCGAGCCGTTGACCACGCGGGATACCGTGCCTCGCCCGACACCGGCGCGTGCGGCGACCGCGTCGAGGGTCGGGCGCCCGAGTGACCGGGTGCGCTGCGTTGTCATCGTCTGCTCCTCCGACGTCGGACTGCCCGGCACCATGATCGGCGCTGGTGCCGGGCCGTCCGTTACTGGTCTCCCGCCTATTGTGCGGCCAGACCGTTACGCCGGATCACCTCGGCATACCACCGGGCGCTGGACTTGGGGATCCGGGCCTGGTCGTCGTAGTCGACCCGGACCATCCCGAACCGCTTCGTGTACCCCCACGCCCACTCGAAATTGTCCAGCAATGACCAGGCGAAGTACCCCTTGAGCGGCACCCCGGAATCGATCGCGGCGTGCGCGGCACGCAGGTGCGCGTCAAAGTATGCCAACCGGTCCGCGTCGTCCACCCGACCGTCCACCACCGCGTCGACGAACGCCGCGCCGTTCTCGGTGACGTAGATCGGCAGGTCGGTGTACTCCCGGTGCACCCGCTGGAGGGTCTCCAGCAGCCCCGGCGCGTCGATCTCCCAGTCCATGTCGGTGACCGGGATGCCCCGGCTCACGAACCGGACGTCCTCGCTCCCCGGCCAGCAGGACGGCCCGGGCTCCGCCGGGCCGGTCCCGGCGGACACCACGTGCCGGGTGTAGTAGTTGACCCCGACCTGGTCCAGCGGGGTCGAGATGATCGCCAGGTCGCCGTCCCGGACGTGCCCGAAGTCGGTCACCCCGCGCAGGTCGGCCCGCAGGTCCGTGGGGTAGGACCCGCGCAGGATCGGGTCCAGGAAGAACCGGTTCATCAGCCCGTCGATCCGCCGGGCGGCGTCGGTGTCGGCCGGCGAGTCGGAGACCGGGGTGACCGGGTAGAGGTTGACCGTCACCCCGAGCTGCGCGCCCGGGCGGGACGCCCGCACCGCCCGCACGGCGAGCCCGTGGCCGAGCATCAGGTGGTGCCCCGCCCGCACCGCGTCCGTCCCGTCGGTACGGCCCGGCGCGTGCACCCCCGCGCCGTAACCGAGGAACGCCGAGCACCACGGCTCGTTCAGCGTGGTGAAGTGGTTCACCCGGTCGCCGAGGGCATCCCCGACGAGTTGGGCGTAGTCGGCGAACCGGCCGGCGGTGTCCCGCGCCGGCCAGCCGCCGGCGTCCTCCAGCGGCTGGGGCAGGTCCCAGTGGTAGAGGGTCAGCCACGGCTCGATGTCGTACGCCCGCAGCTCGTCCACCAGCCGCCGGTAGAAGTCCAGGCCGCGCTGGTTCGCCGGGCCCGAGCCGTCGGGCTGCACCCGGGACCAGGAGACCGAGAACCGGTAGGACTTCAACCCCAGGTCGGCCATCAGCCGTACGTCGGCCGGCATCCGGTGGTAGTGGTCGCAGGCCACGTCGCCGGTGTGCCCGGCCACCGTCCGCCCCGGGGTGTGGCTGAACGTGTCCCAGATCGACGGGGTCCGACCGTCCTCGGCGACCGCTCCCTCGATCTGGTACGCGGCGGTGGCCGCGCCCCAGAGGAAGCCGGGCGGGAAGGTGAGGGCGGCCGAGCCCTCGTCGAGGAGCCCGACACCCGGTGGGCTGGCTGGGTTACTCACTGATCCACCTCTGCTCGCGACTGCGG
>NZ_JBFAID010000001.1:345811-387201 GCF_040654475.1 Micromonospora sp. NPDC050686 | reverse complement strand
TGCGGGGCTCGCAACCCCGGCTCACTCCTCGCGCTCACCGAGCCTTCTTCCGCTCGCGACTGCGGGGCTCGCAACCCCGGCTCACTCCTCGCGCTCACCGAGCCTTCTTCCGCTCGCGACTGCGGGGCTCGCAACCCCGGCTCACTCCTCGCGCTCACGATTTGACGGCACCTTCCATGATCCCGCCGATGATCTGGCGGCCGAACAGGACGAAGACGATGAACAGCGGCAGCGTCGCGATCAAGGTACCGGCGAAGATCTGCGAGTTGTCGGCGAAGTAGGCCGTGTTCAGGCTGCGCAGCGAGATCTGCACGGTCGGGTTGGCCGGGTCGGCCAGCACCACGAACGGCCAGAAGAACTGGTTCCACTGCTCCATGAAGGTGAGCAGGCCGAGCACCGCGGCGGCCGGGCGCAGCGCCGGCACCACCACGTGCCAGTACACCTTCCAGGTGGAGCAGCCGTCGACCCGGGCCGCCTCGATCAACTCGTTCGGCACGGCCTGCTCCGCGTACTGCCGCATCATGAAGATCCCGAAGCCGCCGATGAGGAACGGCACGGTGACCGACGGCATGGTGTTGAGCCAGTCCAGCTTGGCCATCAGGATGTACAGCGGCAGCACGCCGAGCTGGATCGGCACCATCATCGAGGCCAGGATGATCAGCAGCAGCGCGTTCTTGCCCCGGAAGCGCAGCTTGGCGAAGGCGAAGCCGGCCAGCGAGCCGAAGAACACCGTGGCCACCGTGATCGTGCCGGAGACCAGGAACGAGTTCAGCAGGCCCTTGACGATGGCGGCGTCGCCGTTGGCGAGCACCCGGCGGACGTTCTCGCCGAGTTCCCCGCCGGGCAGGAACGGTGGCGGCCAGGAGTTCGCGGCGTCGTTGGTACGCGACGCGATCACGATCATCCAGTAGAACGGGAAGAGCGAGAGGAACACCCCGAGGACGAGCCCGACCCAGGTCAGCGGGCTGGCCGCCCAGAGCTTCTCCGCGCGGTGGCGGAGCCGCGGCTCCGGGGCCCGCGGGAGGGGCGGGTGCAGCGTGGTACTGGTCATTCGTGCGCCACCCTCACTTGTCCGTGCTGATCCGGCGGGCCAGCAGGTAGTTGATGAACGAGAAGACGGCGATCAGCAGGAAGAGCATCAACGCCACCGCGCCGGCGTACCCCCAGCGGAAGCGCTGGTTCATGACGTCGAGCAGGTACATGGTGATGGTCTGGAACTGCCCCTCGGTGCCGCCGGACATGGCCCCGGACCCGCTGGTGAACATCAGCGGCTCGGTGAACAGCTGCAGGCCGCCGATGGTCGAGATGATCAGCGTGAAGATGATCGTCGGGCGCAGCTGCGGGACCGTGATCGACCAGAACTGGCGGCGGCGGGAGGCGCCGTCCAGCGCCGCTGCCTCGTACACGTCCTTGTTGATGGACTGCATGGCGGCGAGGTAGATCAGGGCGTTGTAGCCGATCCACCGCCAGTCGACCATTGTCGAGATGGCGAACCAGGAGGCGAAGCGGCCGGCCCGCCAGTCGACCGGATCGACCCCCACCAGGTCGAGCAGCCAGTTGACCAGCCCGAACTCGCGCGCGTAGATCATCGAGAAGATCAGCGCGACGACCGCCGTCGAGGTGATGATCGGCATGGCGATGGCCAGCCGGAAGAACATCTGCCCCCGGATGCGCCGGTTCAGCGCGTTGGCCAGCAACAGCGCCAGCAGCAGCTGCGGCACGGTGGAGAGCACGAACATCCCGAAGGTGTTCGTCACCGCGTTCCAGAACTGCGGGTCGTTGGTGAGCAGCTCGACGAAGTTGTCCAGGCCGACGAAGCTGATCGTCGGGTTCAGCGGCGAGCGGTCGGTCAGCGCGATCCAGAAGGTGTAGACGATCGGGTAGACGCCGAAGATCGCGAAGATGACGAAGAACGGCAGGACGAACAGGTACGGGGTGTAGCGCAGATCCAGCCGGTTGAGGATGCGCCCGGCCGGGCGCCGCCGGTGCGCGGCCGGGGCGGCCGGCGGCCGGGACGGGCCGGGTGGGGCCGCGGTGTCGATGGGAAGGCTCATCAGAGTTCCTTCGGGTGAGTGGCGTCGACGCGACGACGCCGGATCACGGGCTCCGACGTGGGATCACGGGTGGTGCCGCCGGTGTCGGTCGGCACCACCCGTGACCGGGCGGTAGGGCCTTGGCTACTTGCCGGCCGCCTCGCCGTTCTTCAGCGCTGCCTGCCACTGCTCCGCCGCGGGCTTACCCTGCTCGACCGCGCGCAGGGTGTTCTCCACAGCGGTCCGGACCGCGTTGTTCTTCGGGCCGAGGTAGACCGGCTTCAGCTCGCTGGCACCGGCGGCGAAGATCTTGCCGGTCGGGGCGTTGCTGAAGTAGTCGTTGGTGGCCGAGGAGACCGCCGGGTCGGCGAGACCCTGCGGGGACGACGGCAGGTTGCCGACCGCCTTGAACGCCTCGACCTGGCCCTTGTTGCTGGTCAGGAACTTGGCCAGCTCGGCGGCCTCCTTGGGGTGCTTGCTGGACTTCGGCACGGCCAGCCAGGAGCCGCCCCAGTTGCCGGCGGCGCCGGGGGCCTTGGCGATGTCCCACTTGCCGGCCGCCGCGTCACCGGCCTGGCCCTTGATGACGCCGGTCATCCAGGCCGGGCAGGCGATGGTGGCGAAGGTGCCGTTCTTGAACCCGGCGTTCCACTCGTTGGAGAACGACTGGAGGTTGTTCGACAGCCCGGCCGCGATCATCTTGGTGGTGAGGTTGTACGCGGTCTGGACGTCCGGGTTCTCCCCGATGATCAGCTTGTTGCTCTTGTCGTAGTAGGTCTGGCCGCTGCCGTTGCTGGCGATCTGCATCAGCACCACGTTGTAGAAGTTGGTCGCCGAGTCGACGAACTTGTGCTTCTTGTCGGCGGCGGCGAACTTCTGGCCGGTGGCGATGAACTCGTCCCAGGTCGGCCAGAGCGCGCCGACCTCTTCCCGGTCGGTGGGCAGGCCGGCGGCCTTGAACAGGTCGCTGCGGTAGCACAGGGCCATCGAGCCGACGTCCGTGCCGAGACCGAGCACCGTGCCGTCGGGGGTCACGCCCGCCTGCCACTTCCACGGCAGGAAGTTGTCCTTGAGGTCGTTGGCGCCGTAGTCGGCCAGGTTCTGGAACTTGTCGGTCTGCGCGAAGAACTGGACGATCGTGCCCTCTTCCAGGGCCACGACGTCCCCGGCGCCGGCGCCGGCGGTGATCTGCTGGGTCAGCCGGGTGTTGTAGTCGCCCAGGCCGAGACCCTTGCCGCGCTCGGTGATCTTGATGTTCGGGTGGTCGGCTTGGTACTGCTTGTAGAGCTCCTCGTAGCCGAAGCCCTGGTCGCCGAAGACGTCGACGACGAGCGTGATCGGGTCGTCGGCGGTGCCGCCGCCGCCCGACGAGTCGTTGCTGCAGGCGGTGGCGGCGGCGAGCACCGCGACTGAGGCGAGCGCGATGGCCGCGAACCGCCGGCGACCGATTGGGACGGTCATCTTCAGACCCCTCTTTCGATGGTGAGGCGTTGTGTGTGGTGGGGGTTGCTGCACGGCGCGACCGCCCGCCGGACAACGCCGACGGCGGCATCCGGAAGGGAACCTGGAGAGATCCACGTCACTACCGGGAGCGCTCCCATGAGATTGCCGGTGGGTGTCGAGGGTGTCAATACCGGCCTGGGAGCGTTCCCATTTCGTTACCGCATGGAACCGCCCGCTGACAGGGATGGACCGCCGGATCACGGACATACCGGCGAGGGCTCGCGGCGAATCAGGCCGTCCGGCGCGCGCACCCCGCGCCCTCGCCCGGCGGGTACGCGCCGGTCAGCAGAGGCGACGCAGCAGGGTGCTCACCCGGCCGGCGTCGAACGCCTCCGAGGCGAAGCGGTCGCCGACGAAGCGGCGCATCGCGGCGTGTTCGGGATGCCCCGGATCGGCCAGCGCGGCCAGCAGGAGCTGATATCCCGGCGGCCCGCCCACGTCCTCCGGCGGGCACGCCCGCGCCCCGTCCACGCAGTACGGGTACCGCTGCTCCGGATCCCCGGTCAGCGCGTCCTCCACCAGCAGGTCGTGCTCCCACCAGTCACCGAAGTCGTACGTGTACTGGAACCGGCTGCCCTTGCCGACCACCGCGTCGAGGCGGACGTCCAGCTCGTCGCGGACCGCCAGCTCGCCGTCCGGATCGGGCTCGCCGTACTGGATGCCGTCGATGTCGAAGGAGTGCAGGTGGCAGTCCTGCCAGCCCATCGCGTACTGCACCACCCGGTGCAGCCGGTCGAGGGTGAAACCGCCGGGGACCAGCACCCGCCGCCAGACCGGGGGTCGCACCCCGGCGAGGGACATCTGCACCTGGAAGATCTGACGTGGCATGCTGTCCCCTCCTTCCACCGCATAGGCTGCCGGCATGATCTGCCGAGCGTGCCGGGAGCGGCGGCACGACGAATGTCCGGGCCGGAAGTGGTGCGACTGCCAGCACCGTACCCCCGAACCGACCCCGCCGGTCACCGGTCCCGCCGGCGAATGACCGTCAAAACGCCGATTTCCCGGCTCTGGCCGGCGCCCGACCCGGCGCCGCTGTCCGACCCGGACCTGACCGCGCTCTACGGCCGCGCCGGCGGTCCCCACCTGCGGGTGAACTTCGTGTCGAGTCTCGACGGCGCGGTCACCCTGGACGGCTACTCCGCCGGCCTCTCCGGCGAGCCCGACAAGCGGGTCTTCGGCCTGCTGCGGATGCTCTGCGACGGGCTGCTGGTCGCCGCCGGCACGCTCCGGCACGAGGGCTACCGGGCGGTACGGCTCAGCGCGGACCGCCGGGCGTGGCGGCGCGAGCACGGGCTGGCCGAGTACCCGGCCCTGGTCGTGGTCTCCGGCTCGCTGGACCTCGACCCGGCCCAGGCGGCCTTCGCCGACGCGCCGGTACGGCCGGTCGTGCTCACCCACGCCGGGGCCCAGCCGCCACCCGGGCTGACCGACGTGGCCGAGCTGGTCCGCTGCGGCACCGACCGGGTGGACCTCGCCGCCGGCCTGGTCGAGCTGCGCCGGCGCGGGCTGGCGGAGCTGCTGTGCGAGGGCGGGCCGCAGCTGTTCGGCGCGCTGACCGCCGCCGACCTGGTCGACGAGCTCTGCCTGACCGTCGCCCCGCTGCTGGCCGGGCCCGGGCCGGGCCGGATCACGGCCGGGGCCACCAGCCCGCCCCGGCAGCTCGGGCTGCGGCACGTGCTGGCCGCCGCGGACGGCGTACTGATGCTGCGCTACGCCCGCAGCGTGGAACGATGAGGCCCACCTGGCGAGTCTTGCCCCCCGGCGGGCCGGCCGCTGCTCGCCAAGGGCGAGGAGCGTGACCAGCCCGGATTCGCACTCCCCGTGGTCGGCCGAACCCGCCGAGCGATCGGGCCTGGACGACCGGCGTGGCGTCCGCCGCGTCGCGTGGCAACCTGTCGCATACCTCGGGCAGGATGCAGGGCGTGTGCCCTGACCGAGACGACACCCAGGGCGTGAGCCGCGCCCCGAGCGACCAGCCGACCGGAGCCCGCTGATGACCGACGACCTGCTCGACAGCCCCGGTGAGCCGGTCGGCCGAGTGCTGGGCACCGCCGATGCCACCCCGTTGCAGTTCTGGACGGCCGTCTCCCCGGACAGCTACCTCCAGCTCGACGACGTGGTGGTGACCCGCCGGGAGCTGCCCGACCGGGAGCCGGTGACGATCGCCGGGGTGGTCACCCAGGTCCGGGCCCGGCACGAGGGCGCCCAGTTCGACTCGGACGTCTTCGCCATCGCCGACGGCACCCTCCCGGCCCAGGTGCAGGAGGCCGCCGAGATCACCACCACCCGGGTCGACCCGGAGTTCTACGTCCCGCCGACGCCGGGCGCGACGGTGCACCGGGCCGAGGGCGACGCCCGGGCCCGGGCGCTGCACTTCGACCGGATGGAGCGGCGCATCCCGATGGGGATGGGCCGCGACGGCGTGCCGGTCTACCTCAACGCCGACTTCCTCGACGGCACCCGGGGCGCGCACGTCTCCATCTCCGGCATCTCCGGCGTGGCCACCAAGACCAGCTTCGCCACGTTCCTGCTCTATTCGGTGTTCCGCTCCGGGGTGCTGGGCGGCGACGCGGTCAACGCCAAGGCGCTCATCTTCAACGTCAAGGGCGAGGACCTGCTCTTCCTCGACCACCCGAACACCCGCCTCGACGACGCGACCCGCGCCGGGTACGCGAAGCTCGGCCTGACCGCCGGCGCCTTCCCCGACGTGCGGGTGTACGCCCCGCCGAGGGTCGGCGACTCTTCCGGCACGCCCGACGTGAGCAGCCGGCTGACCGGAGTGGACAGCTTCTACTGGACGCTTACCGAGTTCTGCGCCGACCGCCTCCTGCCGTACGTCTTCGCCGACGCCGACGACGAGCGCCAGCAGTACACGATGGTGGTCCACTCGGTCGCCGCGCACCTGGCCCGGTACGCCCAGCCCGCCGACGGCGGGGTGAGCATCGACGGGGTCCGGCTCGGCTCCTACGCCGACCTGGTCGACCACGTGGTGGAGCAGCTCAACGACGACGAGACCCGGAGCGACTGGGCCGGCAGCGCGGTCGGCCTCGGCACGGTCAACGCCTTCGCCCGCCGGTTGATCGGCAGCAAGAAGGACCTGGGCCGGCTGATCCGCGGCGACCTGGCCACCCGCCGGCCGCACTCGATCAACACCGCGGAGAGCGCCCAGGTCACCGTGGTCGACCTGCACAACCTGCCGGACCGGGCGCAGCGCTTCGTGGTCGGCGTGACGCTGAAGAGCGAGTTCGAGCGCAAGGAGAAGGCCGGCACCGCCAAGCCGCTGCTCTTCGTGGTGCTCGACGAGCTGAACAAGTACGCCCCGCGCGAGGGCTCCTCCCCGATCAAGGAGGTGCTGCTGGACATCGCCGAGCGGGGCCGCTCGCTCGGGGTGATCCTGGTCGGCGCCCAGCAGACGGCGAGCGAGGTGGAGCGGCGGATCGTCACCAACTCGGCGATCCGGGTGGTCGGCCGGCTCGACCCGGCCGAGGCGTCCCGCCCGGAGTACGGCTTCCTCCCGCCGGCCCAGCGCCAGCGGGCGCTGCTGGCCAAGCCGGGCACGATGTTCGTCAACCAGCCGGACATCCCGGTCCCGCTCTGCCTGGAGTTCCCCTTCCCCGCCTGGGCCACCCGGGTCTCCGAGGCGGGCCGCGCCCCGTCGGAGACGCTACGGTCGATCACCCAGGCCGCCGACCCGTTCGCGGTGGTCGGCTCCAGCTCCTCCGACGACGACATCCCGTTCTAGGAGGGGGACCCGGTGAGCGCGAGGAGCGCAGCGCAGCGAAGCACCGCAGCCGCGAACGAAGGGCGGGCACCGTGAAGATCCTGCACACCTCGGACTGGCACGTCGGCAAGGTGCTCAAGGGGAAGTCCCGCCTCGACGAGCACAAGCAGGTGCTGGCCGGGGTCATCGAGATCGCCCGCGCGGAGCGCCCCGACCTGGTGATCGTCGCCGGTGACCTGTACGACACCGCGGCGCCGACGCCGGAGGCCACCCGCCTGGTCACCCGGGCACTCACCGCGCTGCGCCGCCTCGGCGCGGACGTGCTGGCGATCGGCGGCAACCACGACAACGGGCCGGCCCTGGACGCGCTGCGACCGTGGGCCGAGGCGGCCGGGATCACCCTGCGCGGCGGCGTCCGGGAAAATCCGGCCGAGCACATCATCGACGGGGTCACCGGCGGCGGCGAGCGCTGGCAGGTGGCCGCGCTGCCCTTCCTCTCCCAGCGGTACGCCGTCCGCGCGGTGGAGATGTACGAGCTGACCGCCGCCGAGGCCAACCAGACCTACGCCGACCACCTGGGCCGGCTGCTGGGCCGGCTCGCCGAGGGCTTCACCGAGCCGGACCGGGTGCACCTGGTCACCGCCCACGTCACCGTGGTCGGGGCAAGCACCGGCGGCGGCGAGCGGGACGCGCACACCGTGCTGGGCTACGCCGTACCGGCGACGATCTTCCCCGGGAACGCGCACTACGTGGCGCTGGGCCACCTGCACCGGTCGCAGCGGGTGATCGGCCCCTGTCCGATCCGGTACAGCGGCAGCCCGCTCGCGGTCGACTTCGGCGAGCAGGAGAACGTTCCGTCGGTGACCCTGGTGGAGGTGACCGCCACCACCGCCGCCCAGATCCGCGAGGTGCCGGTGCCGGCGGCGGTGCCGCTGCGTACGGTGCGCGGCACCCTGGCGCAGCTCGCCGAGCTGGCGGCGCCGGAGGGCTGGCTGCGGGTGTTCGTACGGGAGCAGCCCCGGGCCGGGCTGCGCGAGGAGGTGCAGGAGCTGCTGCCCCGGGCGCTGGAGATCCGGATCGACCCGGAGCTGGTGCCGGCGCCGGGCAGCGGCACCCGCACCGCCCAGCGGGCCGGCCGCTCGCCCCGCCAGCTCTTCGCCGACTACCTGGACGGCAAGGGGCACGCCGACGAGGGGGTCCGGGAGCTCTTCGACGAGCTGTTCGAGGAGGTGGGTGGCTGATGCGCCCGATGCGGCTGGACCTGGCGGGCTTCACCGTCTTCCGCGAGGAGACCACCGTCGACTTCACCGACGCGGACTTCTTCGCGCTGGTCGGGCCGACCGGCTCGGGCAAGTCCACGGTGCTGGACGCGATCTGCTTCGCCCTCTACGGCACGGTGCCCCGCTGGGGCGGCACTCGGGGCCTGGCCAACGCGCTCGCGCCGTCGGCCACCGAGGCCCGGGTCCGGCTGGTCTTCGAGTCCGCCGGTGACCGGTACGTGGCCACCCGGGTGGTGCGCCGGGACGGCCGGGGCAACGTCAAGACGGCCGGCGCCGGCCTGCAACTGATGCCGCCCGGCTTCGACGTCACCAAGCTGGACACCGGGCTCAGCCCGGAGGACCTCGGCGAGGTGCTGGCCGGCACCGCGGCCGAGATGGAGTCCGCGGTGCTGGCGGCGGTCGGGCTGCCGTACGAGCAGTTCACCAGTTGCGTGGTGCTGCCGCAGGGCCAGTTCGCCGACTTCCTGCACGCCAAGCCGGCGACCCGGCAGCAGATCCTGGTGAACCTGCTCGGCCTCGGCGTCTACGAGCAGGTGCAGAAGCTGGCCACCGAACGCGCCGGCCGGGCGGAGGCCAAGCTGGAGGCGGTGGACCGGATGCTCGCCGGGCTGGCCGACGTGGACGACGAGGCGCTCGCCGAGGCGCTCGCCCAGGTCGACCGGATGCGGGAGCTGTCCGGGGCGGTCGAGGCCGCCGTACCCGAGCTGGAGCGGGCCCGGGCCGCGGCGCGGGAGCGGGCGGCGGAGCTGGCGGGGTTGGACGCGGAGCTGGCCGTGCTGGCCGGGGTCCGGCCGCCGGCCGGGATCGCCGAGCTGGCCCGGGCGGTGGCGGCGGCCCGCGCGGCGGCCGACGAGGCCGCGGCGGCGGTCGGGCTGGCCGAGGAGCGCGAGGAGAAGCTGCGCGGCGAGCTGGCCGCGGCCGGCGACGAGAGCGCGCTGCGGCTGCTGCTGCGGGCGCACGCCGACCGGGAGCGGCTGACCGGCGAGGCGACGGCCGTCCGGGCGGCGGTGGCGGCGGCGCAGACCGAGCACGACGCGGCGGCCGGCGCGCTCGCGCAGGCGCGGGCCGCCGCCGAGCGGGCCGAGGCGGAGCTGGAGACGGCGTTCCGGGCGCACGAGGAGGCGAAGGCGACCGACCAGGCGGTGGCGCTGCGGGCGCACCTGACCGCCGGCGCCCCCTGCCCGGTCTGCGAGCAGGTGGTGCCGCGGGTGCCGGCCGTGCCGAAGGGCTCGGCGGTGGCCCGGGCGGTCGCCGCCGGCAAGGCGGCCCGGGCGGCCAGCGAGGCGGCGAGACGGGTCGTGCAGGAGCGCGACGCCGCCGCCCAGGAGCTGGACCGGCTGCTGCTGCGCGCCCGGGCCGAGGACGACCAGTTGCGGGCCCGGCTGGCCGAACTGGACGCGCAACTCGCCGGCGCCGCCACGCCGGCCGCGCTGCGGGAGTCGCTGGCCGAGCACGACCGGCTGCGCCGCGCCCTGGAGGAGGCGGCCGGCGCGGTACGGGCCGGCCGGGACGCCGCCCGCCGGGCCCGCGGCGCGCTCGACGCGGCGGAGGAGCGGCTACGCCGCGCCTGGCGGGACTTCGACGGCACCCGGGACGGGCTGGCCCGGTTCGGGCCGCCGGCCGCCGACCGGGACGACGTCGCCGCGGCCTGGTCGGCGCTGGTGGCGTGGGCCGACGGGCAGGCCGGGCGGCGGCGCGCGGAGCGGGTCGGTCTCGCCGCGGCGGTGACCGGTGCCGAGGCGGCGGTCGGTGTGGTCGCGGAGCGGATCGGTGGCCTGCTGGCCGGTGGCGGGCTGCCCCCCGCCGACGACCCGGTCCGCGCGGTGACGGTGGCGGTGGAACGGGCCGAGGCGGCGCACCGCCGGCTGGAGGAGCGCCGGGAACAGGCCGCCGAGCTGCGCGGGCAGCGGGAGGAGCACCGCCAGCGGGCCCAGGTGGCCCGGGCCCTGGCCGGGCACCTGCGGGCCAACAACTTCGAACGCTGGTTGCTGGCCGAGGCGCTGGACCTGCTGGTCGACGGCGCCTCCCGGATCCTGCGCGAGCTCTCCGGCGGCCAGTACGACCTGGTCCACGACAAGGGCGAGTTCTCCGTGGTGGACCACCACGACGCCGGGCTGCGCCGGGGCGTGCGCACGCTGTCCGGTGGCGAGACGTTCCAGGCCTCGCTGGCCCTGGCGCTGGCCCTGTCCGAGCAGTTGGCCGGGATGTCCACCACGGCCGCCAGCCTGGAGTCGATCGTGCTGGACGAGGGCTTCGGCACCCTGGACGCGGCCACCCTGGACACGGTGGCCGCCACCCTGGAGGGGCTCGCCGCCCGGGGCGACCGCATGGTCGGGGTGGTCACCCACGTACCGGCGCTGGCCGAACGCATCCCGGTCCGCTTCGAGGTACGCAAGGACGCCCGCAGCGCCCGGATCGAACGGACCGGCCTTTGAGTACGCAACCTCGGTACTTCGTCGACGCGTGGGATCCGGCGTACGGGGCGTCGTTCGAGGCGTCGGCCGGCGGGCCGGCGGCCCCGAGCAGCGCCCAGGTCGAGGCGGACGCCGAACTGCCCGCGGTGGACTGGCGGGCGATCGACCCCCGGCCGGAGCTGCGGGCCCCGGACGTGGTGCTGCTGGTCGACGGGGTACGCCGGATCGACGCCAGCGTGTGGACGGCCGAGGAGGACGGCGCGTCCTATCCGGGCATCGCCGCCTCGTACGCGGCCGGGGTGGTCCGCTGCGACCTGGAGCGGGGGGCGGCCGAGCTGGCCGGGGCGCGGGTGGAGCGGGGCCTGTTCACCGCCAGCCCGTCGGCGGCCGAGGTGGTCTGCGGCCAGGTCCGCTACCCGGTGCACCGGGTCGGCGGGGCCGGCGAGCTGAGCAAGCTGCCGGCGGCGGTGCAGGGGCCACTCACCGCGCTGGAGGTGGCCGTCTCCGACGCCGCCCGCACCGACGGCGACCTGCTGGTGGTGGACGGTCCGCTGCGCAGCCGGCGGCACCTGCCGCGCACCCTCGGCTACATCAAGACCCAGCACAGCCAGTACCTCGACGCCCGGCTCACCGCCGTGGTCACCGGCCTGCGCTCGGGGCAGCGCTCCCCGGTGTTCAAGCTCGGCACCGCGTGGGGCGGCTGGTCGTGGTACCTGCGGCTGCCGGTGGCGGTGGGCGCGCCCTGGGCGGGCATCGTCCGGATGGAGTGCTCGGCCGAGCTGACCGCGGCCGAGGCGATCGAGCTGGCCGACCTGTCCCTGGTCACCCTGCCCCGGTTCGCCTCCACCCCGTACAAGGACCCGCGGGCTCCGCAGAACCTGATCCCGATCGCCGGGCTGGAACGCCGGTTGCGGGGGCTGCTCGGCGACGCCCGGCTGCTGCACCGGGCGCTGACCGCCGCCGCCCGCTCCGGTGGGATGCGCCGCTGATGGGCCGCAAGCGGGCCACCGACCGGGTGGTCGCGCCGGTCGACACCGGCCGGGCCGAGCTGGTGCCGGACCGGGACCGGCCCCGGTCGTACACCCTGCTCCTGGACGGCGCGCCGCAGTCGCACGTGGACCTGGCCGACCCGACGCACCTGGAGTTCGAGTACGTCCGGCGGCTGGCCGCCGCCCTCGACCTGGTGGCCCCGGCCGGGGCGCCGCTGCGGGTGCTGCACCTGGGCGGCGGCGCGCTGACCCTGCCCCGGTACGTCGCCGCCACCCGGCCCGGCTCCACCCAGCGGGTGTCCGAGGTGGACGCCGCGCTGGTCGAACTGGTCCGCCGGGAGCTGCCCTGGCCGACCGACCCGCGGCTGCGGGTGCGGGTCGCGGACGCCCGGGCCACCCTCACCGCCAGCCGGGACGCCGCCTTCGACGTGGTGGTCGCCGACGTGTTCGCCGGCGCCCGCACCCCGGCTCACCTGACCAGCCTGGAGTACGCCACCGAGGTGGCCCGGGTGCTGCGGCCGGGCGGCTGGTACCTGGCCAACATCGCGGACGGCCCGCCGCTGCGGCACGCCCGCGCGCAGGTGGCCACGGTGCGCGCGGTGCTGCCCCGGGCCTGCCTGGTGAGCGACGCGGCGGTGCTGCGCGGGCGCCGCTACGGCAACCTGGTGCTGGTGGCCGGCCGGGTCGAGCCGCCGGTGCCGGAGCTGACCCGGCGGGCCGCCGGGGACTGGTTCCCCGGCCGGGTGCTGGCCGGCGCGGAGCTGGACCGGTTCGCCTCGGGTGCCGCCGTGGTGCGCGACGCCGACGCCACCGACTCCACCCCGCCGCCGCCCGGAATTTTTTCCGTCGAGCGTTGATCCGTCCGGCGGGTTGCTGCGTATCACCGGGCAGCCATGCCCGTGGGGGGCCGGCTGATGTCATTTGACACCGGAGGTCTGCATGCATGCGGTGGCGGCCGGCTGGCACGGCGACATGGCGCGGCCCGAGTGGCGTTCCGCCCGGGCCCAGTCCCAGTCGCGCGCGTCCAGGTCGGGCCGGGGGGTCGACGCCCACCCGGCGGTTCGCCAGAATGACCCGGTGCCGCCGCGACCGGCGCCCGGGCGCCATCAGGCGACGTCCACCGAGGCCAGTCATTCCGACCAGTTGATCCGGCTGCTGTACGCCGAGCACGCGGGGCCGCTGCTGGCCTTCGTGATGCGGCTGACCGGCGGCGACCGGCAGCGCGCCGAGGACATCGTGCAGGAGACCCTGCTGCGGGCCTGGCGCAACGCGCACCGGCTCGGCGTGCACGGTCAGGGGTCGCTGCGGCCGTGGCTGGTGACGGTGGCCCGGCGCATCGCGATCGACGAGCACCGCAGCGAGCAGGCCCGGCCGGCGGAGACGTACGACCGGGACCTGACCGCGTTCGCCGAGGCGGACAGCACCGAACGGGTGTTGCGCACCATGACGATGGCCGACGCGCTGCGTACGCTGAGCCAGTCGCACCGGGAGATCCTGGTGGCGACGTACTTTCGGGGTCGGACGGTGCCGGAGGCGGCCGAGGAGCTGGGGCTCCCGCTCGGCACCGCCAAGTCCCGGGTCTACTACGCGTTGCGCGCGCTGCGTACGGCTCTGCAGGAGCGGGGGGTGACGGAATGAGCCGGGTCGACCACATGGACGTCGCCGCGTACGCGCTCGGCGTGCTGGACCAGCAGGAGGCGGAACGGTTCGAGGAGCACCTCGCCACCTGCTGGGCGTGTGCCGCCGAGCTGGAGACGATGGTGCCGGTGGTGGGCCTGCTCTCCGGCATCGACGGCGAGACGATGATGGCCCTGGAGCAGACGGCCACGGATCCGGCCCTGCTGGACCGTACTCTGGTGGCGGTCCGCGCGGACCGGCGCCGGGCCCGGTTCCGGCAGGTGCTCGCCGCCGCCGCCGCGGTGGTGGTGTTCGGCGGGCTGACCGGCGTCGGGATCGCCAGCCTCACCGACACGGAAGGCGCGCCGCAGGCGCTGCCGACCGGCCGGCCCACCGCCGGGCCGGAGCAGCCCACGCCGGGGCCGACGACCTCCGGCCCCGGGTTCGGCGGCGAGGGCCAGCTGCCGGACGGCGATCCGGTGAGCGCCACCGACCAGAGCACCGGGGTCAAGGCAGACCTGTGGCTGGCGGCCAAGGAGTACGGCACCCTGGTCAACTTCAACCTGACCCGACTGCCCGGGCCACGCACCTGCCGCCTGGTGGTGGTGCGCAAGAACGACGCCACCGAGGTGGTGTCCTCCTGGTCGGTGCCGGGCACCGGGTACGGCACGAACAGCAACCCGCTGCCGTTGCAGTTGCAGGCGGCGACCGCGGTGCCCCGCGGCGACATCCGGAAGGTGCAGATCGAGTCGGTGGACGCCAACGGGGTGGCCAGTCCACTGGTGACGGTGCCGCTGCAGTAGGGGTGGTCTGGTGCGGCGCCGGTCGGGCGGTCCGACCGGCGCCTTCGTCGTGCCCGCCCGCGGTACGCCGTCGCTTCGGGGCACGGACAAGGGGGTCGGGCGGTTCAACGGGTCACATGTGAAATGAGCCACTCATCGATGTTCAACCTTGACAGCGGCCGGGCCGTACTCATTGGCGAACTGCCAAGCATGAGGAGGGCACGTGGCACAGATGAAGCGAACCGTCATCGTCGCTAGCGCGATGGTCGCCCTGACGGCCTGCGCTCCCGCAGGTTACGACGCGACGAACTCGAGCGCGGCGGAGCCGGTCGCCGTCGCCGCGGCCGAGCCCACCGCGGCGGCGGAGCCCACCGTTGCGGCGGAGCCGGAGGCCAGCCAGGAGGCGCCGGGCGACGGCCAGGCGCCGCCGGCCGACGTCCGGCTCACCGACGAACTGCGCGGCAAGAAGGTGGCCCGGATGGGCAACGTGGTGACCGACCAGGACGGTTGGATCCTCTACCGGTTCGACAAGGACTCGGCCGACCCGCCCTCGTCCAACTGCGTGGGCAAGTGCGCCCAGGTCTGGCCGCCCGCGCTCACCGACGGCAACCCGCAGCTCAACGGGGTCTCCGACGACAAGGTCGGCACGGTCACCCGGCAGGACGGCACCCGGCAGATCACCCTCGGCGGCTGGCCGCTCTACCGCTACATCGGCGACAAGAAGCCCGGCCAGTGGAAGGGCCAGGGCGTCGGCGGCACCTGGTTCGTGGTCGCCCCGAACGGCAAGAAGAACCTGACCTGCCTGCCGAAGGGCACCCCGAAGCCGGTGGCCCCGCCGGCCGACAGCGCCGACGACAGCGCCGGCGGCAGCTCGGGGGACGGCGGCTACTCGTACTGACCCACCGGTGACCCGGTGGCCGGTCGCCGTCGGGGAGGGCGCGACCGGCCACCGCCCCGGACGACCTGGACGCCAACGCACCGGCAGCGCCCCGCGTCCCGGGGTACGGCGCCGGCCCACTCGTGGGCCGGCGCCGCGACCCGTTCAGCCCCGGCGCGCCCCTCGGCCCGGCGCGCCGGCGGTGTCGCTCGTCACGGCCCCCGGCCGTGGCAGAGTGTCGGGGTGACCGAGACCGCGCCGAGCGCCAGCCGCGAGCTGCGCCCGCCACCCGGCTACCGGCTGGCCGACTCGGTCCGGCCGCTGACCTTCAGCCCGTACGACCCGTGCGCCCGGATCGCGGACGGCGCCTTGTGGTGGGCCACCCGCACCCCGGACGGTCCGGCCACGCTGAGCCTGCGGCCGGCGGGCGGCGCGGTGGTGGCCGAGGGGTACGGGCCGGGCGGCGGCTGGGTGGTGGACCGGGCCGACGGCATCGCGGGGCTCCGCGACGACCTGACCGGGTTCGCCGAACTGGCCGCCGCGCACCCGGTGGTGGCCCGGCTGGCCGCCCGGCACCACGGGCTGCGGATGCCCGCCACCGGGCTGGTCTTCCCCCGGGTGCTGCGGGCGGTCTTCGAGCAGAAGGTCACCGGCAAGGAGGCGTACCGGGCGTACGCGGCGACGGTCCGCCACTTCGGCGAGCCGGCGCCGGGGCCTCGGCAGCCGCTGCTGCTGCCGCCGGATCCGGCCGCGGTGGCCGCCGCGCCGTACTGGATCTTCCACCCGTTCGGGGTGGAGCAGCGGCGGGCGGACACGCTGCGCCGCGCCGCCGCCCTCGCCGACCGGCTGGAACGCTGCGCGGACGCCGCCGAGGCGACGCGCCGCCTCACCGCCGTGCCCGGCATCGGACCGTGGACCGCCGCCGAGGTGGTCCGCGTCGCGTACGGCGACCCGGACGCGGTCAGCGTCGGCGACTACCACGTGCCCAACACGGTGGCCTGGGCGCTGGCCGGCGAAGCCCGCGCGGACGACGCCCGGATGCTCGAGCTGCTGGCGCCGTTCCGCGGTCACCGCGGCCGGGTCTGCGTGCTGCTGGCCGCCGCCGGTGCCCAGGCGCCCCGGTACGGGCCGCGGATGCCGATCCGCTCCTTCGCCCGCTTCTGATCGCCCGGCCGCCTGCCGACCGGCCCGCCGGCTGCCGACCGGCCCCCGCCCGGTCAGCCGGCCGCGCAGAGCCGGCGCAGCGTCCGCCCCAGCCACCAGGCGTACGCCCGCTGGAAGGCCCGGGTGGCCGGGCCGGCGGCGCGGACGTACCAGTGCGCCGGGCGGCTGAACGCCACCACCTCGAACACGACCGCGTCGCCGTCGCGGCGGACCAGGAACGCCTCCTCGCCGATCTCCGGGTGCCCGGGCAGGGTGCCGTAGCCGAAGCCGGCCCAGCCCGGCTCGTCCGCCACCCAGACCACCTCGGTCGGTCCCCACAGCCGCAGCGGGCCGACCCCCAGGCCGGGGGCGACCCGGACGCCCACCTCGGCCCGGGGCGCCGCGGTGCGCATCGCCACCCCGGCCGCCCGGTGCAGCCGCCAGGTCAGCACCGCCCGCGCCGCGGCGGCGAAGCAGCCGTCCGGCAGCCGGACCCGGTGCCGCAGGTGGTGGTAGCCGGCCGGCAGCGGCCCGTGCCGGGTCGCCCCGACCTGCGGGTACGTCAGCTCGGACACGACGGCCGCCTTCCGGATCGGGACAGCGCCAGCGTACGGGCGCGGTGGCCGGGCCGCCCGGCGACGCCGGATCACAGTGCGCTGAGCTGCGGTGACCCCCGGAACGATTCGCCTGACGGTGCTGGAGGAGCCGGCGGTCAGTCCTGCTCGCAGCGGCGCTTGAGGCCGTCGGCCTCCGTCCGCAGGTAACGGCGGACCAGGTTGCCGCCGAGCCGGCCGACCAGTGGGGCCAGCGGGCCGGTCTGCGCCACGGAGAGCAGCACCCGGACCCGGCCGTCCGGCAGCGGCACCAACCGGTGCTCGGCCACCGTGCGGACACCGGGGCTGCCGGAGACCCACCGGAAGTACGTCGGCGCGGCCAGCTCGGTGACCCGCCAGACCGCCGGGCGCAGCCGGGGCTGTTCGACCCGGGCGGCGGAGCCGACGGCGAACGGGCCGGAGTCCAGCCGCTCGGCGCGGCGCACCGACGCCGTCCACTCGGGCCACCGCTCGACGTCGACCGTCACCGCCCAGATGGACTCCTGCGGCGCGGCCACCTCGGTCGTCGCCTCGAAGCGCATGCGGATCCTCCCTCACCGAGCCGGAGAACCGGTGCCCGGGCGGGCTCGCCGCAGCACGCCGTGCGACGCCGGCAGGTGAGCGTACCGCCGCCGGTCGATCCGGCGCGGGCCCGGCGGCGCCGGCGGGTGGCGCCCCGTGGGCGGCCTTCCGCCGGCGAACCGGTCAGCCGGCCTCGGGCAGCTCGGCCTCGCGCAGGTCGGCCAGGTCGGGCCCGGCGTGCCGGTGGAGCAGGTCCGCCAGCTCGGCCACGACGGCGACCTCACCGAGCACGTTCCAGCCGCCGCCGTGCTCGGGCCGGTAGCGGTGGGCGAGCCGGTACCGGTGCCGGCCCCGGATCAGCTCGATGCTGACCCGCCACCGCCCGCAGCATTCGCAGTACCACTCCCGCACGTCGGCGACGGTAGCTCTGAGCTGCGCAGACGCGATCCGGTCCCGGGGGACGCGGGGTACGCGCCGGGACACGCCACCCACGCCCGGCGGGTGATGTGCCTCACGACTGTCGGTGCCGTCTGATTGACTGGTCGCCGTGGACCTGCCGATCACTCCGCCGATCGAGCCGATGCTGGCCAAGAGCGTGCCCCGCCTGCCCACCGCCGACGGCATGACGTACGAGCCGAAGTGGGACGGTTTCCGCTGCATCATCTTCCGCGACGGGGACGAGGTCGAGCTGGCCAGCCGGGGCGGCAAGACGATGACCCGTTACTTCCCGGAGGTGGTCGAGCAGGCGCGCCGGCAGCTCCCGCCCAGATGCGCGGTCGACGGCGAGCTGATCGTGATCCGGCGGGACGGCCCCGACGGCCAGCCCCGGCTCGACTTCGAGCTGCTCGCCCAGCGGATCCACCCGGCCGCCTCCCGGGTGAAGCTGCTCGCCGAGACCACCCCGGCCGACTTCGTCGCCTTCGACCTGCTCGCGCTGGACGACGAGCTGCTGCTCGACCAGCCCTACCCGCAGCGCCGGGCCCGGCTGGAGGCGGCGCTGGCCAAGGTCCGCCCGCCCGTGCACGTCACCCAGGTCACCACCGACCCGGAGACGGCCCGCCGCTGGTTCGACGTGTTCGAGGGGGCCGGGCTGGACGGGTTGATCGCCAAGCCGGCCGACCTGCCGTACGAGCCGGGCAAGCGGCTGATGTTCAAGGTCAAGCACGCCCGCACCGCCGACGTGGTGGTGGCCGGCTTCCGCTGGCACAAGTCCGGGCCGGTGGTCGGCTCGCTGCTGCTCGGCCTCTACGACGACGCCGGGGTGCTGCACCACATCGGGGTCAGCTCGTCGTTCACCGCGGCCCGCCGGCAGGAGCTGCTGACCGAGCTGGAGCCGTACCGGGAGGTCGGCGCCGAGCACCCCTGGGTGCACGGCGACCACGAGCGCGGCCAGCGCATCCCGGGCGGGGTCAGCCGGTGGACCGGGGGAAAGAACCTGGAGTGGGAGCCGCTGCGACCGGAGCTGGTGGCCGAGGTCGGCTACGACGCGATGGAGGGCGACCGGCTGCGGCACACGGCGCAGTTCGTCCGCTGGCGGCCGGACCGCGATCCCCGCTCCTGCGGCTACGACCAGCTCGACCGCCCGATCCGCTACGACGTGGACCAGGTCCTGCGTGGCGACCCGGCGGCCACCGTCGAGCCCGGGCCGGGCGGCCGGGCGTAGCCTGGCCGTCGAAACGATCACCGGAGGTCGAGACGTGACGCGCTTCCCCGACCGGATCCGCCGGGCCCGGCTCATCGTGGCCGGGTTGGCCGCGGCGGCGCTGGTCGCCGCCGGTTGCACCCTGCCGGCGTTCGCGCCACGCACGGAGGGTGCGGGCGGGGTGGCCGCGCCGGGCAACGCGCCGACCTGGCGACCCTGCCCGGAGATCCCCGACGAGCTGGTCGGCCGTGGCGCGCCCGGCATGCGCTACGAGTGCGCGAAGATCGCCGTGCCCCGCAACTGGGGCGCCGGCACCGCCGCCACCAGCGGCCCCGGTTCCGGGGAGACGTTCGAGATCGCCCTGCTGCGGGCCCGGTCGTCGAAGCAGCGGGACCGGCTCGGCTCGCTGGTCATCAACCCCGGTGGGCCGGGCGGTTCCGGGGTGGACACGGCGGTCTACCTCTCCTTCGGTCCCACGTTCGGTGGGCTGCCCGCCTCGGTGACCGACCGGTTCGACATCGTCGGCTTCGACCCCCGCGGCGTGTCCCGGTCCAGCCCGGTGAAGTGCATCTCCGACGCCGATCTGGACGCCAGCTTCGGCTACGACCCCGACCCGCAGGGCCAGGCGTCCTTCGACGGGTTCGTCGGGCTGAACCGCCGGATCGGCAAGGGCTGCGGCGACAAGTACGGCGACCAGCTCCCGCTCTACGGCACCGAGCAGGCCGCCCGGGACATGGACGCGGTCCGCGCCGCCGTGGGCGACGAGAAGCTCACCTACCTCGGCTACTCCTACGGCACGCTGCTCGGCGCCACCTACGCCCAGCTCTACCCGGACCGGGTGCGGGCGCTGGTGCTCGACGGCGCGGTGGACCCGCAGCAGAAGCTGATCGCCGGCTCGGAGAGCCAGGCCCGGGGCTTCGAGCGGGCGTTCGACAACTTCGACCGGTGGTGCGCGGCGAACGCCGGTCGCTGCCCGATCGCGCCCGACGCCCGGGCCGCGGTCACCACGGCCATCGACAAGGCGAAGGTCTCCCCGGTCCGGGGCGCCGACGGCCGGCAGGCCACCTCCGGCTGGGTGTTCTACGCGGTGATCTCCTCCCTCTACACCGAGTCGGGGTGGCAGGAGCTGGCCCGGGCCATCGACAAGCTGGCGGCCGGCGACCCGGCCGACGTGTTCAAGCTCGCCGACGCGTACGCGGGGCGGGACTCCGACGGCCACTACTCCAACCTGTTCGACGCCAACCTCGCGGTGAACTGCGCCGACGAGACCGAGAAGCCCACCCTGGAGCGGATCCGCCAGTTGCAGTCGCAGTGGCGCGCGAAATACCCGCTGTTCGGGCCCGCGCTCGCGGTGGGGATGCTGGGCTGCGCCGAGTGGCCGGGCCAGCGCGACCCGTACCCGACGGGCAAGGCGGTCGGCGCGCCACCGATCGTGGTGGTGGGCACCACCGGCGACCCGGCCACCCCGTACGAGCAGACCCCGGCGCTGGCCTCGATGCTCGGGGTGGGACGGGTGCTCACCTGGGAGGGCGAGGGGCACACCGCGTACCCGCAGACCAGCTGCATCACCGAGGCGGTCGACGCCTACCTGGTCTCGTTGACCGTGCCGCGCGACGGGCTGCGCTGCCCGGCGCGATAGCGCAGCGGCGGCGGGCCGGCGACCCCGAGCGGCGGCGGGCCCGGCGCATCGCCGCACGTCGTTGTGCCAGGCTGCCGCCATGACCGATGTGACCCTGCGCGAGGCGGTCCGGGCCGACCTGCCCGCCGTCGTGGCCCTGCTCGCCGACGACATGCTGGGCAAGGCCCGCGACTTCACCGAGGTCGACGAGGCGTACGAGCGGGCCTTCGCGGACATCACCGCCGACGCCCGGAACCACCTGATCGTCGCCGACCGGGGCGGGGAGCTGATCGGGTGCATGCAGATCACGTACATCCCGGGGTTGGGCCGGCACGGCGCCGAACGTTCCCTGATCGAGTCGGTGCGGGTCCGCTCGGACCTGCGCGGCCAGGGCCTGGGCCGGCGGATGATGGCCTGGGCCGTCGCCGAGGCGCGGCAGCGCGGCTGCGGGCTGGTGCAGCTCACCACCGACAAGACCCGCGCCGACGCGCACCGCTTCTACCGCGACCTCGGCTTCGTGGCCAGCCACGAGGGGATGAAGCTGGCGCTCTGACGGTGGCCCCGCCGGGCCGCCGCTCCCCCGCGCCGGGGAGCCGGTTCCCCGGCGGCCGGGAGGGCCGGGGTCGCGCCGCCGGCCAGGCTGGACGGGTCACCGAGGAGGTTGTCATGTCCGTAGCCGCCGCGCCGGCCGTCCCCCGCCGCGACGTCCGGCTCGCGCCCCGCTGGGCGGTCCGCGTCGCCCACCTGATCCCGCTGGTCGTCCTGCCGTCCGGCCTGTGGCGGATCGCCCTGGTCACCGGCGTGCCGATCGGCGCCACGCTGCACGGCGTCCCGGTCCGCCCCGGCCTCGGCGAGAGCCTCTACATCGTGGCGCTCAGCCTGGTGTCGGAGGCGCTCGCCCTGCTCTCGCTCGGCCTGGTCCGGCCGTGGGGCGAGGTGCTCCCCCGCCGGCTGCCGCTGGTCGGCGGCCGGCGGGTGCCGCCGTGGTTCGCGGTCACCGCCGCCACCGCGGGCGCCGTCGCGCTCACCCTGATCTGGGGGTACGCCGCCTGGGGCGTCGCCGTCAACGGCAACGACCTGGGCTTCCCACCCGCCGGCTTCGCGCTGCTGGTGGTCTGCTACGCCCCGCTGCTGCTCTGGGGTCCCCTCCTGCTGGTCCTCGCGGGCAGCTACCACCACCGCCACCGCCCCACCCACCCGGCACGGCCGGCCACACCGCGCCGACCGTGACGTCGGCGTCGGCGCGGTCCGGTCGGCTCTGTCAGTCGTCGGCGAGGCGGCCGTCGCGGAGGGTGAGGGTACGGTCGGCCAGTTCGATCAGCGCCGGGTCGTGGGTGGCCACCAGGGCGGTCATCCCCCGGGCGTGCACCACGGCCCGCAGCAGGTCCATGATGGACCGGCCGGTCTCCGAGTCGAGCTGGCCGGTGGGCTCGTCGGCGATCAGCAGGTCCGGTTCGTTGGCCAGCGCCCGGGCCACCGCCACCCGCTGCTGCTGACCGCCGGAGAGCTCGTACGGCCGCTGCTGCGCCTGCCCGCCCAGGCCCACCAGTTCCAGCAGCACGGCCACCCGCTCCTCGCGTTCCGCCGCCGGCACCCAGGCCAGTCGCAGCGGCACGCCCACGTTCTCCGCCGCCGACAGGATCGGCACCAGGCCGAAGGTCTGGAACACGAAGCCGATGGTGCCCCGGCGCAGCTCCAGCAGCTCCCGCTCCGGGGCGCCGCTGACGTCGCGCCCGGCCACCCGCACCTGACCGGAGTCCGGCCGGTCCAGCCCGCCGACCAGGTTGAGCAGGGTGGTCTTGCCGGCCCCGGACCGGCCACGCACCACCACCAGCTCGCCCCGCCGGGCGGTCAGCGAGACGTCCCGCACCGCGTGCACCGCGTGCTCGCCCCGGCCGAAGGTACGGTTCACCCGCTCGACCTGGACCACGTCGTCGGTCACCGCGGCGTGGGTGTCCCGCACCGCCACCTGCTCGCTCATTCCTCGTTCCCCTGTTCGCGCCGGTCGCCCGGCCGGACCTCGACGTGATCCGGTTCCAGGTTCAGCCGGACCCGGTCCCGCAACGACAGCGCCTCGACGAAGGGCGCGGGCAGTTGCATCCGCCCGGTCCGGTCGAGCACCGCGTACTCCTCGCTGACCAGCTCGGTGCTGCCGTCCGCGCCGACGCGCGCGGTCCGGCGTACTTCCGAGGCGGTGCGTCCGTCGCGGATCGCGACGGTCCGCCGGACCTGGCTGGCCACGGTGTGGTCGTGGGTGACCACCACGATGGTGACGCCGAGTTCGGCGTTGATGGTGCGCAGCGCGGCGAAGACCTCGGCGCCGGTGGCCTCGTCCAGCTCGCCGGTCGGCTCGTCGGCGAAGAGCACCTCCGGGTCGTTGGCGACCGCCACGGCCACCGCGCAGCGCTGCTGCTCGCCGCCGCTGAGCTGGGCTGGCCGGCGGTCGGCGCAGTGGCCCACGCCCACCAGGTCGAGCAGCTCGCGGGCGCGCTTGCGGCGGGCCCGCCCGCCGCCGCCGCGCCGGGCCAGCTTCATCGGCAGCTCCACGTTCTCCAGCGCGGTCAGGTACGGCAGCAGGTTGCGGCCGGTCTGCTGCCAGACGAAGCCGACCACCTCCCGCCGGTAGGCGAGCCGCTTGCGGGCCGACAGCGACAGCAGGTCGTACTCGGCCACCCGGGCGATGCCGGCGGTGGGGGTGTCCAGGCCGGAGAGGATGTTCAGCAGGGTCGACTTGCCGGACCCGGAGGCGCCGACGATCGCCACCAGCTCACCCCGGTCGATGACCAGGTCGAGCCCCTGGAGGGCGAAGACCTCCACCCCCTCGGTCTTGAAGATGCGGACCAGGCCGTCGCAGACGATGTGCCCGCGCAGCCGGTCCTGGCCGCCGGCCCGTTCCGCGGCCCGCTGGGCGGCCCGCTGTTGCAGGGCGGCCAGGTCGGGAACGCCGGCCGCCTCGGCGGTGACTGTCATTCTCCGCTCTCCTCTCCGAGCCGCAGCGCCTCCCCGAGGCGCTGCCGGCGGTTGTTGACGGCCTCGACCGCGACGGCGAAGGCCAGGGCGACCACGGCGAGCAGCACCGCGCCGGCCACCAGCCCGGGTTCGAACGCCGCCCGCACCGGCACGCCGCCGGTGAACGCGGACAGCCCCAGCAGCGGCGTGAGCAGCAGCGGCAGCAGCGCGCCGGTGATCGCGCCGGTCAGCACCGCGACCGTCACCAGCGGCGCCAGCTCCACCAGGAGCAGCCCCCGGCCCTGCCGGCGGGACAGGCCGAGGGTGCGCAGCCGGGACAGCACCTGGCCGCGGGTACGCGCGCCGGCCAGCACGGTGAAGGCGATGGCGAGCAGGCCGAGCACGGTCCCGCCGACGGTGCCCGCGACGAAACCGAAGGCCAACAGGCCGTTGGCTCCGCCGGCGCCCAACTCGGCCCGCTGCGCGGCCCAGGTCCGCACCTGCACGTCCAGCGGCGTGCGGTTGCTGGTGACCGCGCCGCTGGTCTGGTAGCGCCGCTGGCCCTCGTTGCCGATCCGGGCCAGCTCCGGCCCGTCCAGGTCGTCCCCGGCCACCAGGAAGCCGGTCGGCACCACGGCGTCCCGCTGCGCGGCGGGCAGCGCCGACCAGGGCAGGACCAGGTAGCGGCCGGTGTCGACCAGCGGGAAGTCCGCCACGGTGGCGGCCACCCGGAACGGCTGCCGCCGTCCCTGCACGGGGACGAACGCGCTGGTGTCCAGCCCGGCGTCGGCGAGCTCCGCCGCGAGCTGCGGGGAGACCACCGCCGGCAGCGGTCCGGCACCCGCCGGGGCCCGCAGCGCGTCCGGCACCGGCACCTGCACGCCGGCGGCGTCCGCCACCGCGGCGAAGCCCGCGCCGTCGAGCACCAGCACCGTGACGTCGCCGAGCCGGGCGTCGGTGCCCTCGACGTCGATGGCGAGCCGTTGCCCGGCGCCGAGCGCCAGCGGGGTCACCGCGCGCACGCCGGCCGCCCGCTCCAGCGCCGCCGCCGTGTCCGGGGCGAGCCGGGTACCGAGGATCGCCGCGTCGGCGGGCACCGTCCGGGTGACCGCCCGGTCCCGGCCGGCCTCGATGCCGGCGGCGACCACTCCGCAGAACGCCGCGGTGGCGATCGCCACCACCACCACGACCAGCGGCGTCGCCACCCCGGACCGGCCGGCGCTGGCCGTGCCCAGGAACGCCACCGTGCCCCGGGCGCGGGCGGCGATCCGGCTGACCAGCCGCAGCGGCCACGGGTAGAGGCGCAGCGCGATCACCGCCGCGGCCACGGCCAGCAGCACCGGCACCGTCACCAGCAGCGGATCGACCGTTCCCAGCGTCAGTCCGCGTCGGCGCAGCAGCACGACGGCCAGCACCGCCAGGGCGAGCAGGGACACCTCCAGGGTCAGCCGGCGGGTGGACGGGCGCAGCCGCACCAGGTCCCGCCGGCCGTCCCCGCCCGCCGCGACCAGGGCGGCGACCGGCAGCGCGAGGGTGATCGCCACACCGACGGCCAGGGCCAGCCTCACCGAGTCGCCCGGCGCGCCGGGCACCAGCGCGCCCAGCCACCAGCCGGCCACCGCGGCCGGTGGCACCACCAGCAACGCCTCGGCGAGGCTGCGGGCCGGGCCGGTGGCCCGCCCGCCGCCGCGGGCGCGGATCAGCGCGAACTCGCCCTGCCGGCGCCGGGCGGCCAGCCCCGCGGCGAGCGCGACCAGGCCGCCGAGGGTGGCCAGCACCCCGGCGGAGATGATCGCGAGCAGCGTACGGGCGGCGTCGACGGTGCCGCCGAAGCGGGTCAGCAGGTCCTCCAGGCCCTGCCTGAAGTCGGTGCGCGGCGGCGGGTTGCGCTGCACCTGCCGCACGGCGGCCACCATGTCGTGCAGCTCCCGCACGTCGATCCGGTCGGCCCCGACCCGGTACCGCCAGCTGAACTGGCCGTCCCAGCCCGCGGCGACCAGCCGGTCCACCGGGCCGGTGGCGGTGAGCCCGACCAGACCGAACGGCCCCGACTCGCCCTGCGGCTCGGACACCTTCAGCACCTGCGGCAGGCCGTCCCACGCTCCGTCGGCCGGGTCACGGGGCCGGAACAGTCCGACCACCACCACGGGCGACGGATTCGGGTCCGGTTCCGGGCCGATCCGGTTGAGCAGCAGTCGGCTGCCCACCCGCAGGTTCAGTTTGCCGGCAGTGTCCGTCGCCAGCGCCACCTCGATCGGGCGGTCCTTCGGCTGGCTGGCGGCCGGCCACCGCCCGTCGATGAGATCGATGGCCTCCTCGGCGCCGGGCATGAACCGCAGGGTGAGTTCGACCTTGAGGTTGCGCGCGGCCAGATCCGGCCCCTTCAGCTCGCCGGGTGCCGTGTCCGCCTGGTACCAGCGCTGCGCGATGGCCTGGCGGAGCTCCGCCGGCATCTTCTCGGGCAGCTCGTCCAGCCGCGTTGCGCGCAGCTGCGTCATCGACTCGCCGTCCGCGGCGGAGATCGCGAGGCCCAGATACGTCAGGTCCCGCTGGGCGGCGGGCTGCCCGGCCAGGTAGTGGTCCAGCCCGTCCTGGGCCAGCCGGTTGCCCGTCCGGGGCATTCCGCTGACCAGGAACGCGGTGACCAGGGCGAGCACCGCCAGGAGCAGGAAGTGCCCGCCGAAGGCACGGACCCGGCGCAGCACCGCGAACAGTCCCATCACGCCACCCCGCCCGGCTCGCCGTCGCGTCCGGCCCGACCGCCCGTGCCCATTCGTCCCCTCACTGGTCTCCCCCGATCCGCAGTTGTGCCGCGGCCACCCGCTGCCGGATGCCGAGCGCGATGGCCGCGCTGAACGCCAGCGCGGTCAGCAGCAGCCCGAGCGCGGTGGCGCCGATCGGCGCCCAGGGCAGCGCGAAGGCCGCCTCGGGCACCGGCCGCCCGGCGGCCGGCGTCAGGATCAGCAGCGGCGCCATGGTCGCGCCCACGCCGGTGCCGAGCAGCAGCCCGACGCCCACCCCGATGCCGGCCAGGAACGCCTGCTCGGCCAGGAGCGCCCGGGCCAGCAGCCGGGGCGCCGCGCCCAGGGTGTTCAACACCGCGTACTCGCCGAGCCGGCGGCGGGCGGTGGCCCACACGTCGACCCCCAGTCCGACCAGGGCCAGCAGGATCGAGCCGAGCGCCGCGGCCAGCAGGCCGGTGCGCGCCCCCAGCCAGTACGGGTCGCGGGCCGCCGCCTCGGCCACCGCCTGCCGGTCCGCCACCGTCACGCCGGGCAGCTCCGCCGCCGCCGTGGCCGCAGCGGCCTGGCCGTCGGGAGCCGTCGCGAGCCACCATTCCGGGATCTGGCGTACGTCGCCGCGGGCCCGGATCAGCCAGTCCACGGCGGCCGGCAGGTCCAGCAGGATGCCCGCGCCGGCCGCGGTCGGCACCGCCTCGATCTCGCCGGCCACCTGCACCTGCACGGTCGCGCCGGACAGGGCGACGTCCAGGGTGTCCCCGACGCGCAGGCTCAGTCCGTCGCGCACCTGCGGGGTGATCAGCGCCGGCACCGGCGGGTTCTCCCCGCCGGGTACGACGACGAACCGGGTGGGCCGCTGGTACGCGAACTGTCCGCCGGGCAGGAAGCCCACCTGCTGCTGGGCGGCCAGCCCTCCGACGCCCGGCTCGATCCGCCCTGCCCCGGTGCCGGGGGCGGAGATCCTGGCCCACTGCCCGCCGAGGTCCACCGGCCGCGCCGCGCCGTCGGCGCCGACGACCTTCATGTCGCCGAGCCGCAGGTGGTACGTGCTGCCGAGCGAATCCCCGGCGTCGGCCTCGAACCCGGCGAGCCGCAGCACGCCGGAGCCGACGTCGGGCAGGTCGATGGTGAACGGCACGGGGCGGCCGGAGGAGTGCCCGTCCGGCAGCGCCACCCGGTACGCGAGCCCGGCCGGGCTGGTCACCAGGGCCGCCACCCGCACCGGGTGCGGGCGGACCGCGAAGTCGACCGGGGTGCGGAGGGTGCCGGTGAGCCGCCGGGCGCCCGGCGGCAGGTCGACCCCGGCGGGCGCTCCGCGGGCCCGGGTCAGCCGCTGCCAGAGCGCCGGGACCGGTTCGTCGGCGAGCCGCTCGTCCAGCCGGACCAGGCCGGCGGCGTGGGCCGCGTCGAGGGCGACCACCGTGGTGGACAGGTCGTTCGGGCCGAGCCGCACCTCGTCCCGCCAGGCCGGCAGCGCCTCCCGGATGCCCTCCAGGGACCGCAGCTCACCGACGCGCCCGATCGGCGCGGCACCGTTGCGCTCGGTCACCCGCAGGTCGGCGCCGACGGTGTGGTCGGCCTGGTCGACGTGGGACCGTTCGCCGGTGGTGACCAGCGACCAGGCGAGGGTGCTGCTGCCCACGGCGAGGGCGAGCAGCAGCACCGGCCCGGCGTGCGGGCGGCGCCCCGCCTGCCACATCCCGAACATGGTGGCGGTCCAGGGCCGCCGGTCGACGAACCGCTCGGCGAACCGGGTGGCCGGGGGCAGCATCCGCAACGCCACCACCGCGCCGGCCAGCACCCCGATGGTGGGCGCGGCGACGAGCAGCGGGTCCACGCCGAGCCCGCCGCCGGTGCCGGCCAGCGGGCCGGCGTAGCCGCGCAGCTGCGTCCAGGCCAGCACGGCGAGCCCGACCAGGGCGAGGTCGATCCCGGCCCGCTGCACCAGGGCGGAGCGGTCCGGCCGGGACCGGGCGGACATCTCCGCCACGTAGGTCCGGGCGGTCCGCAGGGTCGGCACCACCATGGCCACCAGGCATCCGAGGGCGGTGGCCAGGGTGACCGCCCAGATCAGGGCGGCGCTGCCGGCGGGCAGGAGCATCCCGCCACCGGCGGGGCGTACCCAGCGCAGCACCTCGCCGGCGAAGAATGGGGCGAGCAGCACCGCGGGCAGCACGACCAGGGTGGCCTCCCGGGCGGCCAGGCCGGCGAGCTGGCCGCGGGCCGCGCCCCGGGCGCGCAGCAGGGCGTTCTGGTCCCGGCGGTCCTCGTGCAGGAGCGCGGCGACCAGGAGCAGCGCGTAGCCGCCGAGCACCAGGATCAGCAGCAGCGGGGTGAGCAGCGCGGACCGGCCCACCAGGTCGGCCCGGCCGAGGCGGTCGAGCAACTGGTCCATGCTGGTGACGAGCTGCGCCGAGGAACCCAGCCCGGTGGCGGTGGGCAGCTCAGCGCCGGCCGCCGCCACCGCCCGGCGTATCCCGTCGAGCCGGGCCGGATCGGCGCGGCCCAGGTCGGGGGTGACCACCCAGGACGCCGACGTGGGCCCCGGGAAGGTACGCGCGAAGTCGGCCGGGGTGAGCGCGAACGGCCCGTACGAGGTGTCGTTGCCAACGGCGGCGGTCACACCCGGGGCCAGCCTCCAGTAGGGCGAGGCCGGGTCGCGGGGCCGCCAGGTGCCGGCGACCACCACCTCGCTGGCCTTCTCGGTGCTGCGGTCGCGCAGCGGAACCCGCTCGCCGACGGTCAGCCCCAGGGTCGCGGCGACCCGCTCCGGCACGGTCACCTGCGTCGGCGTCGCCCCGTCCACCGGCCAGGTCCCGGCGGTGAGCTCGGCGTGCCCGGGCAGGTCGTCCAGCAGGGCGAGGTTGGCGAAGACCGGATCGTCGTCCTGCCGCGCCACGGTGCCCAGGTCGCCGGTCAGCTCCCGGCCCGTGCCGCCCCGGGAGCCGGCCACGGCGGCCGGCACGCCGCCCACACCCCGGGCGAACCAGTCGCGTACGGCCCGGTCGCGCGCGGTGAACTCGGCCTGGTCCCGGCCGCCGGCGCCGCCGAGCAGCAGGCTGCGCTCCTCCGCCGGCGACGCGGCCAGCACGCTGAGCTGACCCGCCTCGACCGCGCGGCGGTTGTAGTCGGACAACCCGGTGACCAGTGCCACCGACACCAGGGCCGCAACCGTCGCGGCGACCAGCAGACCGCGTGCCGCGCGGGCCCGCCTCCACACCAACTTCATCCGACGCCTCCCCGGGCCCGGGTGGGCCGACGCCGAGAGAAAGGTGTCAGGGGCCGGGAAAGGTTCGCGCCCGTTACGTGATCGTTACCCGGTGCGGGGCAAACGACGAGGGCCCCGGGGGTTCCGGGGCCCTTGCTCAGTCCGTAGCCAGTTCGTACCGGCGGGACCGGGTGGGACTCAGCGTCTACCTGGCCGGTTGCCTCTTCGACGCGGCCGGGGACCTGCTCGGGCTGAATGCCAACCCCGGGCCGTCCCCGGCGGAGTTGTTCGACCGGTTCGTGGCGTGGACGGCTCGGCGCGACGACGGGGCCTTCCTCTACCGGAAGCGTTGAGCGGGGGCCCCGCCTTGCACCTCAGCGGGGGCGGTCGCGGTCTCGGGAGGGTTGGACGCGCTTCGGCTCGCCGGGCATCTTCGGGTGGTCCGGTGGGTACGGCAGGTCGCCCTGGCCGGCGGCGGCGTCCCGGTCGGCCCACTCCAGCAGGGGGCTGATGTCCCACCCCGCGTCGTCGATGCCGGCGTGCGGGTCGCCTCGCTCGGCCAGCCGGGCCGGCACCGTACGCAGGTCGAAGTCGTCCGGGTCGACGTCGGCCAGCTCGTCCCAGCCGACCGGGGTGGAGACGGTGGCCCGGCCATTCGCCCGCAGCGAGTACGCGCAGGCGATGGTGCGGTCCCGGGCCATCTGGTTGTAGTCCACGAAGACCCGCTCGCCGCGCTCCTCCTTCCACCAGGCGGTGGTGACCAGGTCGGGCCGGCGGCGTTCCAGCTCCCGGGCCAGCGCGATGGTCGCCCGGCGCACCTCGACGAACGTCCAGCGAGGCTGGATCCGCAGATAGACGTGCACGCCCCGGCCGCCGGAGGTCTTCGGCCAGCCGGGCACGCCCAGCTCGTCGAGGAGGGCGCGCAGCTCCCCGGCGGCGGTGGCCGCGTCGGCGAAGTCGGTGCCGGGCTGCGGGTCGAGATCCACCCGCAGCTCGTCCGGGTGGTCGACGTGGCCGGCGCGGACCGGCCAGGGGTGGAACACGACGGTGCCCATCTGCGCCGCCCAGGCGACGTGCGCCAGGTCGGCCGGGCAGAGCTCGTCGGCGTTGCGGCCACTGGGGAAGCTGATCGTCGCCGTGCGCACCCAGGGCGGCACGCCACGGGTCGGCACCCGCTTCTGGAAGAACATCTCCCCCTCGATGCCGTCGGGGAAGCGTTGCAGCGTGGTCGGGCGGTCCCGCAGCGCCCGCATGATCCCGTCGCCGACCGCCAGGTAGTAGTGGAAGACGTCCGCCTTGGTGAAGCCGCGCTGCGGGAAGATCACCCGGTCCGGGCTGCTCAACCGTACGGTCTGCCCGGCCACCTCGATCTGCTCGGCTGCGGCTTTCGTGCCACCCATTGCGCGACCATATGCGATGGCACCGACGTCCGACGTACCGTTGACCGGTGAGTCTTTCCGAGAGCGAACTGCCCACCACCGAGGACGAGTGGCGGGTGCGACTGAGTCCCGAGGAGTTCCGGGTGCTGCGGCAGGCGGGCACCGAGCGCCCGTGGACCGGCGAGTACGTCGACACCAAGACGCCGGGCGTCTACCACTGCCGGGCGTGCGGGGCGGAGCTGTTCCGCAGCGACGCCAAGTTCGACTCGCACTGCGGCTGGCCGAGCTTCGACGACGCCATCCCCGGCGCGGTCAAGGAGATCCCCGACGACACCCTCGGCACGCGGCGTACGGAGATCCGCTGCGCCCGCTGCGACAGCCACCTGGGGCACGTCTTCTCCGGCGAGGGCTTCACCCCCAAGGACACCCGGCACTGCGTCAACTCGATCTCGATCCGGCTGGAGCCGCGCGAGGCCTGACCGGTGGGCGGCCGGCGGCGGGTGAGCGGTCAGAGCCGCAGGCGGCTGCCCTGGTCGTCCACCTCGTCGGCGGACTCGTCGTCGAGCCAGACGCCGCCGGTGGCCAGGTAGCGGAAGCGGTAGTCGCCCGGCCCGAGCCGGACGGTGACGGTGCGGGTGCCGTCCCGCCGGGCGACCAACTCGTGCCGGCCGGGCTCCCAGCCGTTGAAGCAGCCCACCACGCTGACCGTGCCGGGCGGGGTGTCCCGGGGCAGGCAGAAGGTGACCCGGGTCTGACTGCCGAAGAGCTTGTTCCGCTTGATCACGTGGTCCTCCGGGGTACGAGGGCGGTCACCAGGGCTAACGCGCGACACGCCGGGGGCGACTCGCCGTCGAGTCCGACCAGATTCGCCGGTTCCGGTTGCCGCGACGTGTCCGCTCCTCGACCCTGGGGTGACGGGTCCGTTTTCGGGGGGTTTCAGATGGCAACCTGTGAAGTCTGCGGTAACGACTACTGGATGACGTTCGAGGTCCGCACGGTCAGCGGTGACGTGCACACCTTCGACTCGTTCGAGTGCGCCGCGCACAAGCTCGCGCCGATCTGCGAGCACTGCCAAGTCAAGATCGTCGGTCACGGCGTGGAGGTGAACGGCCGGTTCTTCTGCTGCGGCCACTGCGCCCGCAGCACCGTGAGCGGCGACGGCGCCCAGATCCGCGACGCCGTCGGCGCCCGTCCCTCCTGACGCCACCGGCGCCCGTCCCTGGGCGGGCGCCGGGGTGGGTCGTAGCATCGGCGGGGTGCTGTCGACGAGTTCCGAGGTCCGGGTCGCGGCGTTCGACGAGTTGGACGTCCGCACCTTCCACGACCTGCTGAAGCTGCGCATCGACGTATTCGTCGTCGAGCAGTCCTGCCCGTACCCGGAACTCGACGGGCGGGACGTCGACCCCGGCACCCGCCATCTCTGGCTGCCCGGGGAGCGCGGGCCGCTGGCGTACCTGAGGATCCTCGCCGATCCCGGCGGCGTGGCCCGGATCGGCCGGGTGGTGGTCGCGCCCGCCGCCCGGCGCGGCGGGCACGCCGGCCGGCTGATGGCCGGGGCGCTGCGGGTGGTCGGTGACCGGCCCTGCGTCCTGGAGGCACAGTCCTACCTGGTCGGCTTCTACGCCCGGCACGGTTTCGCCGTCAGCGGCCCGGAGTACGTCGAGGACGGCATCCCGCACACCCCGATGCATCGACGCATCGGCAGATGATCTCGGTGTAACGTCTCCCCGCCGGGGACCGCTTGAATCCCCGATGACGTCATGCGGAGGGACTACGCAGTGAGATTGACGGGGATCAGCTGGAACGGCCGGACGGCGGCGATAGCCGCCGGTGTGGTGGCCACCGCCGTCGCGGTGACCGCCACCGTGATCGCCACCGGCCCGGACGCCAACGACGAAGCGGGCCAGTGGGAGCTGGCCAGCGGCCCGGTGACCACCGCCCTGCACACCGTCGACCTGCCGGCGGACAAGCCGACCGAGGCGGTCATCGCGCAGCGGCGCACCGACCGGTTCAGCATGCTCGGGTTGACCTGGAAGAACCCGAGGGTCGAGCTGAACGGCACCGTCTCCGTCCGGACCCGCGCGGTCAAGACCGGTTCCTGGTCGGGTTGGAAGCAGCTCACCGTCGACGAGCCCAGCGGGGTGGATCCGGGCAGCCCCGAGGACGTGCCCGGCAGGCTGCGGGGCGGCACTAATTCGCTCTGGGTCGGCCCCTCGGACGGGGTCGAGGTGCGGGTCGAGGCCGCGTCCGGCAAGGTCAGCCACAAGCTGCCCGAGGGCCTGCGGCTGGACCTGATCGACCCCGGCGAGCAGGCCCGGGTGCGCAAGCACGCGGCCGGCACCGGCGAGCGCCGGGCGCCGCGGTTGCAGCCGGTGGCGCAGGTGCGGGCGCTGGAGCCGACCGCCGACCCGGACCCCACCGAGACGCCCACCACCGATCCGACGCCCGCCGAGCCGGACCCCACCGACCCGGCCCCCACCGCGACCGCCGAGCCGGCCCCGACCGCCACCGCGCCGGCACCCGAGCCGACCGCCACCGCGCCCGCCCCGGCCCCCACCACCACGACCACGGCGCCGGCGCCCACCACCAGCACCAAGCCGCTGCCCCGGGCGACCGCCACGGCCGCCTCGGCCGGCACCACCGCGGCCAGCACCGTCCCGACCCCGACGCTGCTCACCCGGGCGCAGTGGGGGGCCGACGAGACGCTGGTCAAGGACCCGCCGGAGTACGGCACCGAGGTCCGGGGGTTCTGGGTGCACCACACGGCGACCGGCAACGACTACAACTGCGCTGACTCGGCCGCCATCGTGCGCAGCATCTTCGCCACCGACGTGAAGAGCGACGGCTACAACGACATCGGGTACAACTTCCTGATCGACAAGTGCGGCACCGTCTACGAGGGACGCAAGGGCGGCATCGACAAGCCGGTCGTCGGCGCGCAGACCCTCGGCTTCAACACGAACTACTCATCCATCGCGGTGATCGGCACCTTCACCACCGCCGGCGTCTCAGAGACCGTGCAGAACGCGATCGCGCACGTCGCCGCGTACAAGCTCGGCCCGTACGGCTACGACCCGGCCGGGACCTTCACCACCACCACCGTCGTGGCGAACAAGAAGTTCCCGCAGGTGGGCACGTCGGTCACCCTGCACCGCATCCCCGGCCACCGCGACGGCGACGCCACCGTGTGCCCGGGCGACAGCCTCTACAACCAGCTGCCCACCATCCGCAACAAGGCAGCCCGGATCATGGGCCTCAAGGTGACCGGCCTGAACGCCTCGCTGACCGGCGGCACCTACTTCACCCGGCACCCGACGGTCACGGTGAACTGGGGGGTGACCACGCCGTCGCCGCTGATCGAGCGGTTCGAGGTGCTGCTCGACGGCCAGGTCGCCGGGACCACTCCGGGCACCGCCCGCAGCGGCAGCGCCCGCGTCACCCCCGGGCCGCACACCCTTCAGGTACGCGGCGTGCACGTCCTCGGGCACCTCACCACCACGCCCGCCCTGCAACTGTACGGCGACGCCGTCGCGCCGACCTTCACCCAGAACCCGGAGGTGGCGCTGCGCACCGGCACGCTGAGCACCACCGCCACCATGCCGGTGACCGTCACCGCGAAGGCGACGGACAACACCTCCGTACGGTTCGTGCAGATCCTCAACTCCCCGGCCGAGATGCAGTACACGCCGAACGGGAGCTGGGCCCGGACGGCGGCGCACAACACCGCCACCACCTGGCAGGTGAAGGCCGCCGACTGGGCGGGGAACCCGCAGACCGCCGCCAGCACCCGTACGGCCGGGCTGACCTCCGAGCGGTCGGCCACCCGCAAGGGCACCTGGAAGGACGTCAGCAGCGTTTCCCACCTGGGCAAGCTGGCGACCACCTCGTCGACCAAGGGCTCGTCGCTGAAGTGGACCTTCACCGGCCGTTCGGTCGCCCTCGTCGCCGCCCGCTCGCCGCAGTCCGGGCAGGCGGACATCTACCTCGACGGGGTGAAGGCCGGCACCGTCGACCTGTACGCCGCGAACACCCCGTACCGGCAGGCGGTGTGGACGAAGAGCTGGACCGCCAGCGGCAGCCACACCATCGAGGTGGTGGTGGTCGGCACCGCCGGCCGCCCGGCCGTCACCGTGGACGGGTTCGCCGTCGTCAAGTGATCCGCTGAACACCCGAGTCGGGCCCCGGAGGAACTCCTCCGGGGCCCGGTTCGTTCGTGCTGCCCGGCGGTCAGACCAGGCAGCTGACGATGTCGGCGATCGAGCGGCGGCGCCCGGTGTAGAAGGGGACTTCCTCGCGCACGTGCCGGCGGGCGCCGGAGGCGCGCAGGTCCCGCATCAGGTCGACGATGCGGTGCAGCTCGTCGGCCTCGAAGGCGAGCATCCACTCGTAGTCGCCGAGGGCGAACGAGGCGACGGTGTTGGCGCGGACGTCCGGGTAGCCGCGGGCCAGCCGGCCGTGCTCGGCCAGCAGCTCCCGCCGCTCCGCGTCGGGCAGCAGGTACCACTCGTATGAGCGGACGAACGGGTAGACGCAGAGGTAGCGGCGCGGCTCCTCGCCGGCCAGGAACGCCGGGATGTGGCTCTTGTTGAACTCGGCCGGCCGGTGCAGCGCCATCTGCGACCAGACCGGGGTGAGCGCCCGGCCCAGCGTGGTGCGCCGGAACCGCAGGTACGCGTCCTGGAGCGCGTCGCTGGAGGAGGAGTGCCACCAGATCAGCACGTCCGCGTCGGCGCGCAGCCCGGACACGTCGTACGTGCCGCGGACGGTGACGTCCTTGCCGGCCAGCTCCTCGAAGAGCGACTCGACCTCGCCGACGACGTTGTCCCGCAGGGACGGCAGCGGTCCACTCGCCCGGTACACCGACCACATGGTGTAGCGGACGCTGGCGTTCAGCTCCCGCAGCCGGGCCGCGTTGGTCTGCTCGGTCATCTCCCCGATCCTCCCAGTGCTTCGATGATCTCGTCGGCCGCCGTCGCGCCGGAGCGGACGCAGACCGGGATGCCGACGCCGTCGTAGCCGGCGCCGGCCAGGACCAGCGTGGGGTGCGCCGCGCGCAGCGCCGCCCGGGCCGCCGCCACCCGGTCCAGGTGACCGGGGGCGTACTGGGGCAGCGCCCCGCCCCAGCGCTGCACGTGGCCGGCGAGCGGGGCGGGCAGCGGCACGCCGAGCACCCCGGACAGCTCCTTGTGCACGGCCGCCAGCAGGTCGTCGTCGGCGAGCTGGAGCGCGGTCTCCTCGCCGTACCGGCCGACGGAGGCGCGGACCAGGGCCAACCCGTCCGGCTGGGTCAGGTGCCCCCACTTGGTGGTGAAGAACGTCGACGCCTTGATCAGCAGCCCTGCGGTGGCCGGCACCAGGAAGCCGGAGAGCCGGGGCAGTCGCGGCGCGGGCAGGGCCAGGGTGACCAGCGCGACGCTGGCGTAGTCGAGCCCGCCGATCCCGGCGGCCACCGCGGGGGCCGCGTCGGCGAGCAGCCGGGCGGCCGGCCGGGCCGGCACGGCCAGCAGCACCGCGTCCGCCTCGACCAACTCCGGGTCACGGGTGGGGCCGACGGTCAGCCGCCAGCCGCCGCCGGTCGGGGTCAGCTCCCGCACGGTCGCCCCGGTGCGGATGGTCGCGCCCCCGGCCCGGGCCGCCGCCTCGACCAGGGTGCTCAGGCCGCCGGCCAGGGTGCCGAAGACCGGCGCGCCGGGCGTACGGGGGGCGGCGGCCTGCGCGGCGCGGACCGCGCCGACCAGGGTGTGCTCCACCCGGGCCGCCCGGGCCAGGGCCGGCATGGTGGTGGCCAGCGACAGGTCGTCGGCCCGGCCGGCGTACACGCCGCCGAGCATCGGGTCGACCAGCCGGTCCACCACCTGGTCCCCCAGGCGGGCCCGAACCAGCGCGCCGACCGCCACATCCTGGTCCGCGCCGAGCAGCGGCCGGCCGGCGTCGCGGTCGGCGTCCGCCGCCGGCGCCGCCACCGCGGCCACCTTCTCCAGATCCCCGGGTACGCCGACCAGGGTGCCGCCGGGGACCGGGCGCAGCTCGCCGTCGACCGCGAGGGCGGCCTGCCCGACGGTGGGGTGCACGATCTGTTCCGCCAGGCCGAGCCGGCGGGCCAGGGCCACCGCGGCGGACTCGCCGCCGGCCGGGTCGCGCATCAGGAACGACTCCGCGCCGAACTCGACCCGCCGGCCGGCCAGCTCGCCGGTGCGCAGCTTGCCCCCGAGCGCGCTGGAGCCCTCGTACACGGTGATCTCGGTGCCGGCGGGGGCGGCGTCGCGCAACCGGACCGCGGCGGCCAGCCCGGTGATCCCGCCGCCGATGATCGCGATGCGCCACGGCCGGGCCATGGTCAGCCCCGCTCCGCCGGGCGGGCGGAGACCTCGTGGACCAGCGCGACCACCCGGGTCAGCACCTCCGGGTCGGTCTCCGGCAGCACGCCGTGGCCGAGGTTGAACACGTGCCCGGGGGCGGCCCGGCCCTCGGCGAGGATCCGCCGCACCTCCGCCTCGACCACCGGCCAGGGGGCGAACAGCAGGGTCGGGTCGAGGTTGCCCTGCACGGCCTTGTCCGGGCCGATCCGGCGGGTCGCGACGTCCAGCGGGGTACGCCAGTCCACGCCCACCACGTCCGCCCCGGCCTCGCCCATCGCGGCCAGCAGCTCGCCGGTGCCCACCCCGAAGTGGATCCGCGGCACGCCCGCGTCGACCAGGCCCGCCAGCACCCTTGCCGAGTGCGGCATGACGAAGCGGCGGTAGTCGGCCTCGGAGAGCGCGCCGGCCCACGAGTCGAACAGCTGCACCGCGGACACCCCGGCGGCGACCTGCACCCGGAGGAACTCCAGCGTCACGTCGGCGAGCCGGCCGCAGAGCGCGTGCCACAGCTCCGGGTCGCCGTGCATCATCGCCTTGGTCTTCGCGTGGGTCCGCGACGGGCCGCCCTCGACCAGGTAGCTGGCCAGGGTGAACGGGGCGCCGGCGAAGCCGATCAGCGGGGTGTCGCCGAGCTCGGCGACGAGCAGCCGGACCGCCTCGTCCACGTACGGGACGTCGTCGCGGCCGATCGGCTGGATCCGCTCCACGTCGGCGGCGGTACGCACCGGCTCGGCGACCACCGGCCCGGTGCCGGGCACGATGTCCAGGTCCACGCCGGCGGCGGCGACCGGGACGACGATGTCGCTGAACAGGATCGCGGCGTCCACCCCGTGCCGGCGGACCGGCTGGAGGGTGATCTCGGTGACCAGCTCGGGGCGGCGGCAGGAGTCCAGCATCGCCACGTTCGCGCGGATCTCGCGGTATTCCGGCAGCGACCGGCCGGCCTGGCGCATGAACCAGACCGGAGTGTGCGGGACCGGCTGACGCCGGCAGGCCCGGACGAAGGCCGAGTCGTGGGCGGCGGCGCCCGTGGTGTAGGTGCTCATCGCGGTCATCGTGCCACGCCCCCTGAGGTGCAAGGAGGGGCCCCCTGTTAACGCATTCGGTAGAGCAGGGGCCCCGGTCAACACCCGGGTCCGCGTCCGGCGGGGCGGACCGCCGGGGCCGGCCGTCGGCGTGCCGTCGCGCCCGCCGGGGCGATCCGGGCATAGGCTGCCGGCATGGCCCCCCCGATCGCGCTCCCGGAGACGTTCGCCCACGCGGTCACCGGGCTGCGGTCGGCCACCCCCCGGCCCGAGATCACCCTCGAGGAGGTCGGCGCGCCGCAGCGGCTCGCGCCATACGCTTTCGCGCTCTCCGCCGGGGTGCACCGGGACGGCGACGAGGTCGCCACCGGGCGGCTGATCCTGCTGCACGACCCGGCCGGGCACGAGGCCTGGCAGGGCACCCTGCGGCTGGTCACGTACGTGACCGCCGACCTGGAGGCCGACCTGGCCGCGGATCCGCTGCTGCCCGGGGTCGGCTGGACCTGGCTGACCGACGCGCTGGAGGCGCAGGAGGCGAGCTACCGGGCGATCGGCGGCACCGTGACGCAGACCATGTCGACCCGGTTCGGCGACCTGGCCGGGCCGCCCGCGGCCGGCGACATCGAGATCCGCGCCTCCTGGACGCCGCTCGGCGGCGACCTGACCCCGCACCTGCTCGCCTGGTGCGCGTTGCTGGCCTCCACCGCCGGGCTGCCGCCGCCCGGGGTGACGGCGCTGCCGGACCGCCGCCCGGCGGGCGCGGCCTGACAGGCTGAGCCCGCGACCGCACCGGCACGCCGGTCGCCGGCCAGCGGAACGCGTACGGGCCGCACCGGTGACCGGCGCGGCCCGTACCGTGGGTGCTCAGAGGTAGTTGTCCGCCTCGTCACAGACCTTGTTCAGGCCCTTGCTCGCCGCGTCGAAGGCGGCCCGGTCGCCCCGCGACGCCGCCCCGAGAGCCGTGGTCAGCTTGTCCAGACAGGTGGCGATGATCTTCTTCTGCCGGGCCTGCTCGTCCCGGTCGTTCTTGGTGCCGGTCAGGTCCTGCTGCGTGTCGGCCAGCTTGTCCCGCAGCGACTGGAGGTCGGCCTTCTGCTTGTCGATCTCCCGCTGGTTGGCACCGATGGTGCCCTCCTGCTGGCTCACCTGCTGCTCAGCCCGATCCAGCTTCCCGTTCGTGGTGACGTAGAGGCCGGTCATCACGCCGCCGAGGACGAAGAGCAGCCCGGCGACGACGGCGAGGATCAGGGCGGTGCGGCTCTTGCCGGGGCCCGGGGCCGGCGGCCCGTACGGCGAGCCGGGCGGCGCCGACATCGGCTCGGGGCCGAAGCCGGGCGGGGCCGACATCGGCTCGGGGCCGAAGCCGGGCGGGACCGACATCGGCTCGGGGCCGTAGCCGGGGCCGAAGCCGGGCGGCGCCGACATCGGCTGCGGATAGCCGGGCGTGGGGGCGGCAGTCGGGGCGTACCGACCGGGAACCGGCGGCGCGGGCTGCGGCACGCCGCGCTGGGCCAGCGTGGGTTCCGGCTGGGCCGGCCGGTACTGCGGGAACGGCGGCTGGCCGCCCCCGTACTGCGGGAGCGGCGGCTGGGCCGGCTCGTACTGCGGGGACACCGGCTGCGCGCTCCCGTACTGCGCGGACGGCGGCTGGGCCGGCTCGTACTGCGCGGACGGCGGCTGGGCCGGCTCGTACTGCGCGGACGGCGGCTCGGGGCCCCCGGGTTGCGGGGACGGCGGCTGGGCGCCCCCGTACGGGCTGCCGTACACGGTGCCGCCCGGCGGCTGGGCCGGATAGCGGCCCGCGCCGTTCGGTGGCTGGGACATGTCTTCCTCCAGGTTTCTGGTCCCCGTGGGTGGACCCGAGGCGTTCGGGTCTGCGGATCGGCGTGGTCGGGGCACGCCGCTGCGCGTTGCGGTTCGAGAGCGACCGGCGGTAGGAGCCGGTCAGCAGAGTGCGAAGGTGTCGCAGGCGGTCCTGATGGGGACCGCGAGGCCGATTCCCTCGGCGTTGCGGGCCTTGGCGGTCGCGACGCCGACGACCTCCTTGTTGCCGCTGATCACCGGCCCGCCCGAGTTGCCGGGGTTGATCGAGGCGTCGAACTGGATGACCGGGCCGGCGTCGCCCTCGTCCTTGCGGAAGGCGCTCACCACACCCGTGGTGACCGTGTCCTGCAGGCCCAGCGGGGCGCCGACGACGATGATCTGCTGCCCGGAGCGGACCGGCTTGGCGGCCGCGACCAGCGGCTTGAACCGGGCGGTGGTCCGCAACTGGGCGAGGTCCTTGTCCCGGTCGACACGGACGATGGTGGCCTCGAACCGCTGGTCGGTGCGCTCCAGGAAGACCTTCCGGCCGCCGCCGCCGTGGACCGACTCGACCACGTGGAAGTTCGTCAGCAGGGTGGTGCCTCCCCCGGCCGGGGGCTTGCCGACCGCGAACGCCGTGCCGGTGAAGTTGCCGGCGCGGACCCGGAACACGCTGGGCAGCACCGCACTGGCCACCGCCTCCGGGTTGAAGGCGGCCCCGGCCTGCTTCTCCAGGGCTTCCGCCCGCTGCTCCAGGCCGTCCAACCGGGTCCCGGTCGCGCCCTGCGCATCGGCCAGCCGCCGATCGGTGGCGGTGAGCCGGTCGTCCAGCCGGTGGATCTGGTACGCCTGCGCACCGGCGACCGCCGCCAGCAGGCCCGCCAAGGCCAGCGCCACCACCGGCCACCGGCGCCGCCGGGCGGTCGGGTCGGCGGACCGGACCGGATACGCCGGCTGCCCCGACAGGTCGGCGCCGGCCGGCTGCCCCGGGTGCGCGGTGGCCACCGGGCCGGACCCGGAGACCGGCCGCCCCGGGTACGCGAACCCGGCGGTCGGCTGCTGCGGGTACGCGGCCCCGGGGACGGGCTGCCCAGCGGACCGGGGGGTCGACTGCTCCGGGTACGCGAACCCCGCGGTCGGCTGCCCGGGCATCCGGCTGCCGGACCGGCCGGGGCCGGTGGCTGCTCCGGTA